>JAZQUH010000001.1:0-13964 GCA_045631185.1 Alphaproteobacteria bacterium
GTTGTATGGACCTTATAATGGAGGTGATACTTATAGTTACTTATGTACGGAGTCAAATTCCCTCATCCAATCCGATGATTGTGGTCATTGCGATAATCGGCAAGAAATTAATGGTTATTGTGTGTTAAAATGTGATGATAAAAACCTGCATAAAGCCGATCGCACCTGTGTGGCATGTTCGGATATGAATCCGATTAAGGCTTATTCGGATTTGGATGAACAAGCACGCGAATGTTCCGGTCAATGCGGTGAACAACGCAAAATGTATGGTGAATATTGTGCTTTGGCATATTGCAATTATTCGGCCGGTAATAATAACGGATACTTCCATCGTTCATCCGATGGGGCTTGCTTTGCCTGTGATTCCAACGATAAAGTGGCCGTTACAGGAAGTGCCGAACGGGCCGAATGTACCGCCTGTGGCAACCGCGAGGTCTTTAACGGCCTGTGTGTGAAAAAATGCAACGCTGGACAATTCCATTCTGCCGATGGGGGGTGCTTTGCCTGTGATTCGCCCGATGAAATCACGACAACGCCCGATGCCATAACCGCTTGCGGTGAAGGTGTCCGCTGTATTGATACAAATGGTATCTCCACTTTGTGCCCGTAAATTTGTTTAAGACTTTATAATAAATTAAAAGGCCAACCTTTCGGCTGGTCTTTTTTTCTTTTTGGTTGGGCACAGTGCGCAATTCACGAGCCAGTTATTTTATTGACACAACCTTTTACATTATATAGAATAAAAAGAGAAAGGATATATATTTCATGAGAAAAATATTTTTTTAGCCCCATCTTTTCATCTTGTTTTTTCAGTGCGATTATGGTATTAGATAATATATCTGATTTTTTTAGAAAAGGATTAATCAAATGTTTCTATTATTTATTGGGCTTATATTTCTACTTCTTTTTGTTGAGTTTATAACCTCCCCAACTATTTTTAAATGCGACCGATTGAGGAATGAATGTGTTCGATTACATAAGCACTTTTGGCAGTCGGGTTATAAAGAAGAAAAGGTGTGCGATGTACACGATATTAAAGATGTTCGTGTCGCATCTCATGCAAACGATGGTTCTACAATGTATTCTGTTGTACTCGAATTAAATAATGGAGATTCGCTTACAATTTTTAATTCTTCATCTTCTTCAAGATCGACACACGAAAAGCAAGCTCAATTAATCAAAGATTTTTTACAATATAAAACAAGTGAAGTTGTTATAAAAGATTTGAGTATGTTTTTCCTCTTTATATTTGCCCTTTTTTGTGTGGCGTTCTCAATTGCAGGGCTAACTGAATTAGGCCTTTTGTCTTAGAACTGGTTTAGTTTGAAAAATGAAGACTGTGCAAATAAAAAGTTGCCAGTGGCAAGTTTTTATGCGTAAAGCAATGAAACACAATGAATTCAAGTGGCAACGCAGAATGAATTGATGTTGGAATTGGTCGCCATTTCTGACGACTTGTGTTTTTTGGTTGAGCAGAATGCGCAATTCACGAGCTAACTTATTATTGGTTGTAGCACATTGTTTTTTATGTTCTACCTTTCTAATCCTTTATATTTTTACAAGAAAATTACTAAATGTTGGATGTAAAAGACTAAAAGGAATTAAAAAGATAATCCTATAATTAATATTCTATTGTTACTATTTTATTTTTAACATTATTAGAATTTTGCCAACCTTTAGCTGCACGATTAACTCTGTCGTTATATTCTTTACGATCTTTATTTGGTTTTGCAACTCGTCCGCATATTACCGATTTTTTTGATTTAACTATCTCAGGAATTTCCCACGCTTTATTATCTAATTTGTAACGAGCCAAATCAGCAAACAATCTAGCTTCCATATAATCACCAAAAGTTGAGTTGCGAACTTCTGGACAACTAGAAAAGCGATTTAACAATTTAGTAAACTGTTCTTGATGTTCCGGCAAAACATATCCCTGACCTTTTAGTAATTTTTCAAAAGTTTCTTTAACTATAGGGTTTTTCCAGCCTCCACCAAACAAAATCATTTTATTAGGTATTTTTATATCATTGGGTATTAAACTCAAAGCTTGTACAGCGACATAAGCTGCAAAATATTCAAACGTATGAACAACATCTTCAAACTTGAATTTTTTCTGATTAATATATTGGAAAATTTGTCCCTTGTAATAATAAGCCGGATCACCTGATTTTGGTAAAGGGGTTTCATAATATTTGCGACCAAAATTAAATAGTTCTTGCAGTAAACCTTTATTTAATGTCCCTTTTTTACCGAACGTTCCATCTCTATCAAAAGATTCATCGGTATGGTTGCGAATATAATTATCAGTATATTCATTAAAAGGTCCCGCATCTGCGCCTATTAATGCTGTACCATTAACTATTAAAGCAAAATTTGATGTGTTACCTCCATTATAATAACAACCATCTCCCTCTGTTGCAGAAATATGAGCATTATGTGGTGGAACAAGAGGTGCGCCATCAAAGCCAGCCATCAATGGATCTGAACGAAAATCATAAACAACATTTATACCTGTTAAATCGGCCAACATTTGTCCTGAACCGATTTGCAAAGTATAAGGTTGACTTCCGTCTATACGAGCTTTTGATGGCGGATTATGGTCTAGTGTTTTGCCATGAAATCCTATTGCATCAATATTGTTTTTATCAATGTCGTATTTTTCACACATTTCATTAATACATTCTGCAATTTGGCGGATATATTCATCATGGACAGAAGTAAATTCAGGAAGAGTTTCTATCTCTGCGGATGTTTTATTAAAGACTTTTGCACGCAAACTTTCAACTTTATTTTGCATATCTTTAGAATAAGGTTTTGTGTATGTACAAATGTCTCGCATTATATCACCGTCAAATTCTGTTAAAACCAGATCTATTGCATCCATAGAATTGCCGGTCATATTGCCAATGATACGATATTTTGTCATTTTTCTATCCGTAAATAATTATTATTGATATACGGATATGGTAGCATGTGTGTGTTTTTTTAGCAAGAAAAAAATAAAGAAATAGGCCACCAGAACTGGTAATAGAAATAAGCGTGTTATAGAAACACTTTTTTCTCATCTAAGCTCAGTCTGAATACATCTGCATCTCTCTGGGATGATTTTTAGGTATCCCAGAAGTCAAGCATTGAAAACAAAGGATTTTTTGTCTTAAGAGTTCGTAAATTCAAGAAAATGGCCTTTTTTGACACTTAAACATTCGAACTCTTGTAAGTGCTTGTAAAATAAAGACTGCGCAAATAAAAAGTTGCCAGTGGCAAGTTTTTATGCGTAAAGCAATGAAACACAATGAATTCAAGTGGCAACGCAGAATGAATTGATGTTGGAATTGGTCGTCATTTCTGACGACTTGTGTTTTTTGGCCAAAGGGGGTGGGATTTATTCGCTACGCTCACCCTTCGGGCTGTTTCGCATTGCTCAACATTGCCTACGTTTCACTTCGGCCGAACCAGTGGTTCATCCACCTCATCCCCGATCATAAACAAAAACGCCCCGATAAACAGGACGTTTTTCTCTATGGTTGCGGGGGTGGGATTTGAACCTCACGACCTCCAGGTTATGAGCCTGGCAAGCTACCGGACTGCTCTACCCCGCGTCAAGTAGAATTTAATTATACGCCTTTTTTTTTATTTTGTCAAGACTCTTTTATAAAAAAACTCCCCCCGAAATGAGAGGAGTTTTATTTACGCTTATTTACGTGAACCGTAAAAAGGAGCGGCCGCAGTTTTTGTGGCGGTTGATTTTTTGGCAGGTTTTGCCTGAACCTTAATAACCACTTTTTTAACCGGTTGAGCTTTTGCAGAAGCCGGTTTTACGGCAACTTTCACAACAGGTTTTTTTACTGGTGTAGCTTCTTTTACTGTTTCAATTTTTTTTGTGGCGCATGTTTTTTTTATGCAAGTTTTTTTTGCGGTTGGTTTTTTGATTTCAACTTTTTTTGGATTGAAAAACTGTTCACAGGCTTTCATCCAAAAATATTCAGCTGAACCATCTGGACGACCAGCTTTTTCCCACAAGAAATATGCGGCTTCACGAATCATGTTTTCGTTAATTTGTTTGACCATGTCTAATACTCCTTAATAAAATCAACACGCCTTTACTATAAAACGAAAAAAATATTTTTGCAACAACTTTTTAATCTTTTTTTGATTTTTTTTGCATAAAGTCCAAAAGTTGATCCAAAGGTAACGGACGAGAGAACCAATATCCTTGTCCCATATCGCATCCGTGTTCTTCCAACCAATTCTTTTGTTCGGTTGTTTCGATACCTTCGGCCAAAACAGGAAAACCTAAATCATGAGCTAATTGAATCATGGAAGAAACAATAGTTTGATTTTTTATATTTTCAAACATTTCCTGAACAAAATCTTGATCAATCTTTAATTTTTTGATATTTAATGTCCTCAAATAATCAAAGGACGAATAACCTGTTCCAAAATCGTCAATGGAAATAGAAACATTCAAATCTTGTAACCGTTTAAAGACGTCACTATCCAATAATTCACGATCAATTCCTTTACTTTCTGTAATTTCACATTCTAAAAAAGTTGGATTGATATAGGCGGATTCCAAAGCGTTTTGAATTTTTGTGGCAATATCTGTTTCTTTTAATTGAATAACGGATAAATTGACAGCCAATTTTGTGTTTCTGAAACCGGCATCATGAATTTTGCGCAAATCGGATAAGGTTTGTTTTAATAAAAATTCGGTAAAATCGTTAATCAAGCCACTTTGTTCTAAAACAGGGATAAATTCGTTTGGCGGAACGATACCTCGTTTATTGTTTTCCCAACGCATTAAGGCTTCTACGCCCAATATTTCGCCTGTTTTCAAATCGAATTCAGGTTGGTAATAAAAGACAAACTCGCCCTTTTTTAAAGCCTTTTGCAAGGTGTCTGGTGTGATTTTTGATGAAAATAAACGACTGAAAATTGACATTTTTTACTCCTTTGTCTGGTAATTGTTATTTAATGTATACACATTTTTTTTACAAAAAGCACGCTTTTTTTTAAAAAAAAGTACACTTTTTTGAAAAATATCGTTATAATAAGCAAAAAAATGAAAAAGAAAGGATAAAAAAATGACTCAAAAACCGGTGATGCTCTGTATTTTGGACGGATGGGGCTATCGTGAACAAAAAGAAAATAATGCAATTGAGATGGGAAAGACACCCGTTTGGCATGATTTGGTGAAAAATTGGCCACATGCCATGTTGGAAACATCCGGCTTGCATGTGGGATTACCTGATGGTCAAATGGGAAATTCCGAGGTCGGGCATACAAATTTAGGTGCCGGTCGTGTGGTCATGCAGGATTTACCCCGTATTGATTTGGCTATTCAAAATAAAACATTGGCCCAAAATCCCGTTTTGGTGGAATTGATTGAAAAATTAAAACAAACAGGTGGTGTTTGTCATATTATGGGGTTGTTGGGGCCTGGCGGTGTTCATGCCCAACAAAGACATATTGTTGCCTTGGCGGATATATTAAATCAGGCCGGTATTCGTGTAAACCTTCATGGCTTTTTGGACGGACGCGATACGCCACCGGCTTCGGCCAAAGACTTTGTGCAACAGTTAGAAGATGAAATCCGCAATATGCCGTTGGTTTCAATTACCACATTGGGCGGTCGTTATTATGGTATGGACCGTGATAATCGTTGGGATCGTGTGAATTTGGCCTATGAAGCCATTGTCAATGCCAAGGGTGAAAATTTTGATTCAGCTGTTCAGGCCGTAAACGAATCGTATAAACAGAAAGTTTTTGATGAATTTATGTTGCCTTGCACCATTGGTTCGTATCAGGGGATGAAAGACGGAGATGCCGTTATTATGGCCAACTATCGTTCGGATCGTGCCCGTGAAATTACCAAGATGATGTTGCAACCTGATTTTGATTTGGCGCCACGTTCACGTGTAGTGGCCTTTTGTGATGCCGTTGCGATGACCGAATATTCATCGGAACATACATCATGGATGCATACGTTATTCCCACCCGAAGATTTAAAGCATATTTTTGGTGAGGAAGTGGCTAATGCCGGTTTGACACAATTACGTATTGCCGAAACGGAAAAATACGCCCATGTGACTTTCTTTTTTAACGGTGGTCGTGAATCTGTTTTTAAAGGTGAAGAACGTATTTTGATTCCAAGTCCGAAAGTTGCCACCTATGATTTACAGCCTGAGATGTCGGCTGTGGCCGTAACGGATGAGCTAGTCAAAGCGATTGAAGGCCAAAAATTCGACGTGATTGTTGTCAATTATGCCAATGGTGATATGGTGGGACATACCGGATCTATTGATGCGGCTGTTAAAGCTGTTGAAACAGTAGATGCTTGTGTCGGTCGTTTATTGGAGGCGTTGAAAAAAGTGGATGGTTGTGCTTTATTTACGGCCGATCATGGTAACTGTGAAGATATGTTGGATGAAAACGGAAAGCCCAAAACAGCACATACCAATACACCGGTTCAGGCGGTTTTATTTAACGCCAAAGGTGTGAACGAATTAAATAATGGTAAATTGGCCGATGTGGCACCGACATTGTTGCAATTGTTGAATTTGCCTCAACCGGTTGAAATGACAGGTAAATCTTTAATTAAAGGATAAGGGGCGTGTTCAGGTTATTATTGATTGTGGGGATTTTGCTTGGGGGGACATCTGTTTGGTCCGCCCCCAATCCCACAACCAATGATTTAAGACAAGTGGAGGATCAATTACGTCGTGAACGGTTGACCCAAAAAGAATCAGAACGCAAAGCAGCCGTTTTAAATAAAGAAGTTCAATCTGTTCAAGGACAATTAGTTTCTGCCGCCAAAAAGATTCAATCCCATGAAGACAGATTATCTTTGTTGGAACAAAAAAAGATTGAATTGGAAGAACGTCAAGCACATTTGGAACAACGTTTAAATCTGTCCAACAAACAATTGGCCCGTATTATGAAAGGAATGCAAACATTGGCTTTGCGTCCGACTGAATTGTTGATTTTTCAAACAAAAACACCGCTTCAAATGTTTCGCAGCCGTAATTTAATGCGTTACAGTTTGCCTGTTATCGGACAAATGCGTGATCAAACCAAAGCGGATTTAGCTGAATTGTCATCCGTGCGTCAGGAAATATCCCAAAAAATGGAAGACATTCAAAGAACATATACGGATTTGAAGGATGAATCCGAACAAATGAACCGATTGTTGCAACAAAAACAATTGATGCAAATTCAATATACCGCTTATTATAATGAATCCAAAAAGAAAGCCGAAGCATTAGCGGCCAAAGCGCAGGATTTAAAGGATTTGTTACAAAAATTGGAAAAACAACGTCGTGAGGCCAAGAAAAAACGTCCGCCAAAGGCATCGGCTAAACCTGTTTTGGCGGGGGCTTTTGCCAAAACTTACGGCCACTTATCTTGGCCTGTTTCGGGGTCAATTACGCAACATTTCGGTAATCAAACCGCCTCAGGTGTTCATGCCAAAGGTTTAACAATTAAAACACGTGCCAATGCTCAAATAACAGCCCCATATGACGGAACGGTATTATTTGCGGGGCCTTTCCAAAATTACGGTCAGTTGGTGATTATCGATCATGGTGATGAATATTTATCCGTTTTGTCCGGCTTCGGTCATATGGATGTGACTGTGGGTCAGGAAGTTTTGGCCGGCGAACCCATTGGTTCCATGGCACAAAGTAATACGAACTTGTATTTGGAAATGCGTTATCGTGGTCAGGCAATTGATCCCGAATCATGGTTTAAAAAAGGAGGCAGATAATGCGTTATTTTTTATCAATCTTAATGACAAGTGTTTTCTTTTCCACTGCTGTAATGGCCTCGGATAAAAAGGCTGAATTGGTGGATGATCCCTATCTTTTGATGGATTTGTTGGGGGCAACCTTTGAACAGATTCAATCGGATTCGGTGGAAGAAATATCCTATCGCCAAATGGTTGAAAAATCCATTGACGGCGTTTTAACTTCATTGGATCCGCATTCGGGCTTTTTGGATCAAGAAGAAACCATGGAATTGGAAACGCAAACCTCGGGTGAATTTGGTGGTTTGGGATTAGAGGTCACTTCAGATAAAGATTTGGTACGTATCACAACCCCGATTGATGATACACCGGCGGCCAAAGCCGGTTTGCAGGCCGGTGATTATATCAGCCATATTGACGGCGTTTCTGTTATGGGGATGGATTTAAATGATGCGGTTAAAAAAATGCGAGGCAAGCCCAAAACCAAAATCAAATTGGGGATTTATCGTAAAAATAAAAAGCCGTTTTCCGTTACTTTAACACGTGATATTATCAAAGTACAACCTGTTAAATTTGAGGCAAAAGAAGATATCGGTTATTTGCGTGTATCCACTTTTTCGGATAAGACTGGCGAAAAGTTAAAAGAAGCTATTGAAAAACTGACCGAAGAAATTGGTGCTAAAAAATTAAAAGGTTTTGTGTTGGATTTAAGAAATAACCCCGGTGGGTTGTTGGAAGAAGCTGTTGCCGTTTCTGATTTATTTTTAAATCAAGGTGAAATTGTTTCCACCCGCTCGCGCAATCCCAGCGAAACTTTACGTTTTTCGGCAAAAGCAGGGGACGCTACCAATGATTTACCGTTGGTTGTTTTAATTAATGAAGGTTCGGCCAGTGCTTCCGAAATTGTGGCGGGTGCCTTACAGGATCACAAGCGTGCCGTTATTGCCGGATTAAAATCTTTTGGTAAAGGTTCGGTGCAAACAATTCGTCCTATCCCTGGGTTTGGTAGTATTAAAATTACAACCGCCCGTTATTATACACCTTCGGGCACATCAATTCAGGCAAAAGGCATTGAACCGGATGTGGAAATTCCCCGCGGTAAGTTTGAAGCTTATCCCGTATTGACCGGTTATGGGGAAGAAAATTTGGAAGGCGCATTGGATTTGGATCATCAACCAGATGCCACTAATCCGTTTGATGAAGAAGATAAAGAAAAAGAAGAAGAAGAAACCAAAACAGATTATCAATTGGATCGTGCCTTGGATTTGGTGCGGGCTATCTCTGTGGCGGCTGAGAGGAAAGAATAATGTCGAATTATCGTGATGCGGTCGGTTTAATGGTCATCAATCGGGAAAAACGGGTCTTTTTGGGATACCGTGCATGGAGTCAGAATTCGCCTTACCATTGGCAAATGCCCCAAGGTGGTATTGATGATGGCGAAACACCCGAACAATCGGCTTGGCGTGAATTATACGAAGAAACGGGTATGACACCCGAACATACAAAGATTTTAGCGGTCAGTCAAAATTGGTACACTTATGATTTGCCTGACAAACTGCATAAATCTATTGATGGTGAACGTCAGAAATGGTTTTTAATGTATTTTCACGGCACGAATGAAAACATCAACTTACATGTTCAGCGCAAACCCGAATTTATCCGTTTTCGTTGGAATCGTTTAAAAACAGCACCGTATTTGGTGATTCCTTTTAAAAAACAGGTTTATTGCGATGTGTTAAAAGAATTTCGGCCGATTATCAAAGATTTTAATCCGGATGAAGTTTAAAAAATCCCAAAATTAAATTTGGGATTTTTTATATTGAATAAACGGGATTTTAATTGGCGGAATCTTTTGTGACAATTACCATGGCTTCACGCAAAACACGACCGTCAATTTCATAACCTGTTTGCATTTGTTCAATAATTGTACCGTTGGGTTTGGACGGATCTTCCACCTGTTGTATCACCTGATGTTTTTCGGGATCAAAGACATGGCCCAAGCCTTCCATTTTACGCACATTGTGTTTTTCCAAAGCGTTTAATAATAACTTATGCGTCATTTCAATACCTTGGAACAATCCGGTCACAAAGGGGGGTAAAGCTTGATCAGATTTGCCCATTTCCACACGGGTATGTTTCATGGCGTTTTCCAAATTATCCACAACCGGCAAGACATCTTTGGCAAAATCTTTGTTGGCATATTTGGCGGTATTTTGCATATCAATTTGGCAACGTTTACGCAAATTTTCCATTTCAGCGGCAGTCCGCAAAGCCATATCTTTCCAATGCAACACTTCTTTTGTTAAAGCCTCCACTTGTTCTTCGGCCACTGGGGCAGGGGGATTTGCATTTTCTTGATTTTTTACTTCATTTTGTTTCGTGTCTTTTTTATTCATTTTTTATGCCTTTCAATGATTATTCTTATATGTAGGACTATTTTATATAAAAATCAAGATGCTTGACTTGATTTTTATGGTAAAAAAGTATATAATCCTTGAAAAACAAAGGAGTTTATTATGACCAGACCATCGGGCAGAAACAACAATCAAATGCGTGATTTAACAATTATATCCCGTGTGAATAAGCACGCGGAAGGTTCTTGTTTGATAAAATGCGGGGATACCCATGTTTTATGTACGGCCAGTGTGGAAATGAAAGTTCCCGCGTGGATGAAAGGAATGCGCAGCGGTTGGATTACGGCCGAATACGGAATGTTGCCACGGGCCAATGCCAATCGTATTGATCGTGAAGCCATCAAGGGCAAACAAGATGGACGCACCCATGAAATTCAACGTTTGATCGGTCGCAGTTTGCGTGCCGTTGTGGATTTACATCAAATGCAGGGTATTACCATTAAATTGGATTGTGATGTATTACAGGCCGATGGCGGTACCCGTACGGCATCCATTACAGGGGCTTGGGTTGCTTTGCGTCAGGCGATTGATAAATTATTGGCCGACAAAAAATTGGAACGTGATCCTTTGTTGGGTCAGGTGGCGGCCATTTCCTGTGGCGTGGTTCAAAATAATGCCGTTTTGGATTTGGATTATTTGGAAGATTCCAATGCCGGCACGGATGCCAACTTTGTGATGAATAACCGTGGCGAATTGTTGGAAGTTCAGGGAACGGCCGAAGGTGCCCCCTTTACCGCCGATCAGTTGATGACATTGGTTAAAATGGCCTCAGACATTATGCCGATTATCATGAAAAAACAACAGGACGCTTTAAAATAATTTTAAATCGATATCCGAATCAATCAGACGGGCTACATTCAAATAGCCCTCTGTTTTTTTTGTAATAAAAAATTGGCGGGTTTGATTTTGTGATAGTTTTGATTCAATTTCCGTATGGCGTATTAAATAATCACCTAACTTTTTACCCATCAATTCGGTTTGTGCAATAATCCGTGTATCGGGCAAATATTTTTGAAATAAATCTTTGATTATCGGATAATGTGTGCATCCCAAAATCAAAACGGGCAGATTTTTTAGTTTTTCACAATATGTTTTGACTTCTTGTTCTGCCAAATCAAAATCGCCTTTTTCAATAGCAGGAACCAAAGTTGGTGTGGCCAAAGAAAATACATCTAAATCATCTTTGATTTTTTTTAACTCTACGGCATAAATATCCGAACGCACGGTAGTGGGTGTTGCCACGACACCAATTTGTTCTGTATTAAAGGTTAGCGCTTCTTCCACAGTAGGTATAATCACACCTAAAATTTTAATATCAGGGGCATATTTGGGGCAAAAACGTTTCTGTAAATATCGTAAAGTGACGGCCGTTGCACTGTTGCATGCAATAATAATCAGCTTGCAATCCTGTTCAATTAAAAAACGAATGGCATTCAAAGTATATTTTAAAATATGACCGGCTGTTTTTTCACCATAGGGCAAATGCTTTGTATCCCCCAAGTAGACATAGTCATACTGTGGCAAAACCTCAATCAAAGCCTTTGCGATAACCAAACCGCCTAAACCTGAATCAAATACCCCGATTTTCATAAAGATAGTATAGCGTATTTACTTGATTTTGTCCACTTGCATTTTTAAAAATAACGTGGTATTATGGCTGTATGCGTAATAAATTTAAAAAATATTTTCATCGTCGTCAGGACTTTTCCGTTTCGGATAAGCCTGTTTCGGTGGTCGGTGTTTGGCAAAACGGTCAGTTTGTACCGGCTGATAAAAAAATAAAAAAAACATTTTATGTAAAACATATTCCGCCATCTGTTCGCTTAAAAGAAGGGGATATGTTGGAAATTTTGATGCCACGGATGGTATCATCGGATACAGCCGGTGAATTTCAACGTCGTATCGGTCATATAACGGATGCTTACGCCCCCACGGAATTGGCGATGGCTGAGGCTCATCTGCCTCACACTTTTTCCCAAAAAGCACAAGAAGAAGCACAAAAGGCCACAGTTCCTCCATTGGAAAAAGGGCGCAAAGATTTGCGGGATATTCCTTTTTGCACCATTGATGGGGCGGATGCACGTGATTTTGATGATGCCGTTTGGGGACAAAAAACAGATAAAGGTTATCGTGTGATTGTGGCCATAGCGGATGTTTCATGGTATGTATTGCCTGATTCAGCCTTGGATAAAGAGGCCTATCAACGTGGTAATTCCACCTATTTTCCCGATCGGGTTGTCCCGATGTTACCCTTTGAATTATCCAATGGGATGTGTTCATTAAATCCCGATACGGACAGAGGGGCTTTGGTTTGTGATATTTTGTTGAACAAAAAAGGGCAAAAGGTCAAGCATTCTTTTTATCGTGCCCTGATACGTTCACGGGCCCGTTTAACATATGATACCGTCCAAGATTATATGGATTCGGCCGAAGGGATTTCGGGTGATGTTCAAACATCTGTGGATGCATTGATTCAGGTTTATCATTTATTGTTGAATCACCGTAAAAATCGGGGTGTTTTGGAATTGGACGTACCGGAAAGAAAAGTTATTTTAAACGATAAAGGTCAGGTTTTATCGGTGGCGCAACGCATTCAAACGTCCAGCATGCAATTGATTGAAGAATTGATGATTTTGGCCAATGTATCGGCGGCGGAAACTTTGGAAAAATCGGGCGTGCCGACTATGTATCGTATTCACGATAAACCCAGCGAAGAAAAAATGGAACGCTTTAATGATTTTTTAAAATCCTTGGGGCAAAAGGCGCTGGGTGTCAATGTACGTTCAGGCGAATTTAACACGATTTTACAAAAAATGGACGGCAAAAAAATGGATTACGCCATGAATAAGTTCGTTTTGCGTACACAATCCCAGGCTGAGTATTCTTCGGATAATATCGGCCATTATGGATTGGCACTTTTACGCTATGCTCACTTTACATCCCCCATACGCCGTTATGCTGATTTGTTGGTGCATCGGGCATTGGTTTTGGCTTTAAAATTGGGGCAGGGTGCTTTAACCCAAAAAGAAGAACAAGACTTTGACGATATGGCTGAACACATTTCACATACGGAAAGGGCGTCTGCCAATGCCGAACAAAACGCTGTGGATAGATATCTTTCACGCTATATGGCCGACAAAGTGGGCGGTCTGTTTTGGGGGCGCATTTCTTCGATAACAAGTTTTGGTGTGTTTTTAACCATGAATGAAACAGGGGCGGACGGATTTGTTCCCTTTCGCAGCATTAAGGGCGATTATTACCGTGTGGACGAAAAAGGGGCCCGCTTGGTGGGATCTCGCACAAACAAAGTTTATAAAATGGGTGACGAAGTACCGGTGATTTTACACGAAGCCGATCCGATTACAGGATTGATGCTCTTTGCCTTTGCCCGCCCGAAAGATTTAAAATCAAAACAATCGCTTGATAAAGGGTTAAGTGTTGTTTAGTATGGGGATAATTAATAAATAATAAAGGGAGATAAAATGCAAAATTTAAGAAAAACGAATGAATCTGGTCGTAGTATGGTTGAAATGCTGGGTGTGTTGGCAATTATCGGTGTTCTAAGTGTCACTGGTGTTGCGGGATACAAAGCCGCTGTCAGAAAGGCTTTGGCCAATAATTTATTAAATCAAGCCTCTATGCGTGCCACGGATGTTGCCACCCAAATAGGTTCAGGTAATTTGGATTCTTTGGGTAATGATGCTTTTGATGGTAATTTGGGTAGTGGTGTTACAATGACGCCTGGTGTAAAAGGACCGGATGGATATACGGATTATGATGAATCAAATGAACAATTTAGTTTG
>JAZQUH010000002.1:0-28486 GCA_045631185.1 Alphaproteobacteria bacterium
CGGCCAAACTGTTTGTATGGCCGATGGCGATACTGTCAATTGCGTTGGTGGCTATGGCACACCATATTGTACACAATGTTCGGCCAGCCAAGGGGCTGTTCATTGTTCCGATTATTCTGATAGCGATTCCTATCGCGACTACGACCATACACCTTGTGTTTGTGGTGATAATTACGATTGTAGCAGCCACAGCTGTATGAATTGTCCGCCGGATCAGACTCCCATTTGTTCTGATTATGTTAATTGGACAACCCATGGGGGTGGATGCACCTGTGCTTATACCGACGAAAACACACAATGCAACGATTATTCCCAATGCATGACTTGCGCCCAAAATGAAACCGTTTTATGCCCAGAGGATCCTTATGAAGGTGGCGCCTGTGTATGTGTCCCACCTGACAAAAAAGGTGCTTGCCCTTATTATGGTGATTGCATTATTTGTGAAAAAGGGGAAGAAGCAACCTGTGGTGAATCAAGTTGTATTTGCCATCCAGAGGGATCGGATGCCTTTTGTAACTACAATGGTTGTGTCGCCTGTGGTGAAGATGAAAAAATGATTTGTACCGGTGGTTATGATTATTATAAAACATGCATGTGTGTTCCCAAAGATTCGAATTCAGCCTGTTCAACTTCATATGATGACTGTGGGTGTGGTTCAGCATCTGATTATTGTATAACCTGTCCCGAAGGAGAAAAACCAGTTTGTCTTGAAGGGGGATACAGTTGTTGTGACGGTGGAAAAAAATGTATGTGCGTACCAGAAGATTCTAACGCTGTCTGCCCACCTGATACAGGTTCTACAACCGTTGCCAATTGTATGATTGATTGCACGGACGGAACTGCTGAATGTAATTCATTAGGATGTTTCTGTCTTACCCCAGGTTCTTCCATGGAATGCAACAGTTCAACATGTAAAGTTTGTAAACCAGAAGAAGGAACGGCAATGTGTTCGAATTCAGAATGTATCTGCGGAGATCCAGAAAGAACTGTTTGTACATATAATTCCTGTATTACATGTGAAGAAGGCGAAGAACATGTTTGTTCAACCTTTGGCAGCTGTTCATGTCAGGCTTCCAATTTACCAACCGAATGTAATAATTTTGCATGCATAACATGTCAAGAAGGACAGGACGCTGTTTGTCCAGAACAAGGCGAATGTAAATGTATGGACAATGGAACAACCTATACCTGCAGTGAAATGGGATGTATTACCTGCACCGCAGCACAAGGAACCGCAAAATGTCCAGATGAACCTGGCGTGCCCTGCTCTTGCGTACAAGAGGGTGTAGAATATGAATGTGGAACATCTGGATGTGCAAAATGTATTGACAGAAATGGTACGACCGAAACTGTATATGCAGCCGAAGGAACTGCATGCACTATTTACAATCAAAGTGGAACATGCGACGGAGCAGGAGAATGTGTTATGCCCGGATGCCCCTCAGGGCAATACGCATCTTTTGGAACTAATGATGTATGTGATGTGCGTTCTTCCACCTTTTACTGTACAACCCCAAGTGTTACCAGAAGAGAAATAATTCAAGGTGTTGAATGGGTTAGATCCAGTGGCTATATGACATGGTGGGATGCAGAAGGTTTCTGTAAAGCATTAGGAATGCGTATTCCTTCCCGTCAATATATTTGTGGCGGAACAACCAATGAAGCCTGCGTTAATTCTCAATTACGACAAATTTTATACGATAAATTTGGATATATTGGAATTCATTTGGAAGATTCAAAGGACGAAACAACATCTGCACATCAATTAATGCTATATGACGGCAGTTTAACAAGAGTATGTCGTTCAAATTGGATGTGGTGTTGTCAGGGCGATTACACATTGTGTTATAAACCATAATAAGGAGGGAATATGTTTAAATATATTTTTTGGATTTTCGCTATATCTATCATACCTTTTTTCTCTATTCAATCTAAAGAGACAAATCCTCGGATAGATTTACTCTCTAAAAAATTAGAAAATCTTCAAGAAGAAAAAATGAACCGTATTTTAGATTTAGAAAAAATTGAAGAAACTTATCTAATTTCTTTTGAAAGTGATGATATTCCAGAACCTATACAAAAAAGCTTATCCCAAAAAGAAGAAGAAATTTCAAAACTAGATAATAAAATAAAACGGCTTAAGCAAGAAATAATAACCATTCAACAAAATCAGGCAAAAAACAACCCCGAATTAGCTGAAAAACTAAGAACTATGAAAATTAATCCAGATGAGATTTAAAAAAAGCCCTTAGAAAGGGCTTTTTTTTAAACTTTAAATATTTTCCTGAATCCAGGATTGCAATTCACCTTTAGCACAGGCTCCATTACGAACGGCTTTTACCTGACCGTCTTTAAACAAAATCAAATGCGGAATGCTTTGAATTTCATATTGTTCAGCAACCTTTGGGGCTTCATCCACATCAACTTTATAAATATCCAGGGCTGGCATTTCTTGTGATAATTCTTCCACAATCGGCAACATTTGACGGCAAGGACCACACCATACCGCAAAAAAATCAACCAAAACAGGCTTGGCTGCCTTTAAAACTTTTTCTTCAAAATTCGTATCATTAATAATTTCCATTTTTCCTCCTTTTGGATTACACTTTTATATATACATCTTTGCAAATAAAGTCAAGAACTTTTTATGCCGAACACATTTGATACATCGGCCAATTCCCCGCCACAATCTCATCCAACGATGATAAATCTTCGCCCATTAAATTCAAATAGACCCAATAATTGACCAAAATTCTTTCCACAAAAGTTCTGGTTTCTTTGGATGGGATTGTTTCCAAAAACAAAAGCGGATCATCATGAAACTTCATCTTTTTTTCCCAGCGTCTTAAATTACCCGGCCCCGCATTATAGGCAACGGCCAACTTAATCAAATTATTTTGAACATACGGCAGATTCAACAATTCTTTCAAATACGCCTGCCCTAATCTTAAATTATATTCGGGCTGTTTTAGATGCTTTGTTTTATATTCACATTGAAGCTTGTTTGCCTGCTCTTTGGCAGTTGAGGGCATCAACTGCATCAGCCCCATCGCGCCGACAGAACTTTCCGCCCGATGATTAAAGCAAGACTCTTGACGCACAAAAGCATACACCAACGCTTTATCCAACTGCCAACTGTCTTGTGGTTCCCAATCCGGCAATGGATAACGGATATTTTGGCCATTTAAAATCCCCGTTAAACCTTGCAAAACATCATCAAAATCATGTTCTTTTGAAACAGACCATAGTATTTGACGCGTTTCATCGTTTGATTCCAAATAAAGTTTTGTCAATTCTTCAATTGCCCAACGTTCTTGCCCTAATTGCCGTAAAGCATAAAATCTGTCCAATGCCGGATGAGAAAATGAATCCTTAGTCTTTTTATCCGCATAAATCGGTTCTTCCCATTGGTGTTCTAAATCTTGCCCCAACAAACGTTTTGCCAAAACACCATAAAAATAGCGTGGATATGATGAGGCAATTTCCAAAAATTCACCCACTTCATCATAACGGCCCATTTGAACTAAAGCTCGAGCAGCCCAAAAAGCAGATGTCGCACGCAACGAATCTTCTTTTGTTTTTTTACAGGTCGTTATAAAATATTGCGACGCTTTTTCATAATCTCCTGCCCGCCAAAAAATCAATCCGGCCATCCAATTGGTCATCGGATGCGATGTATTTTTATAAGCCTTTTTTAATTGTTCTTGCGCCAAATCATCACGACCATCCAAAAAATAAGAAAAAGCAAGTGCCGTACGAGCATTTGCCAAAGCATTCTTATTTAATGTTTTTTGGCTATGATAATCATCCAATAAATTTTTGGCATTTAAAGTATTCCCCTGCCCCAGATGACGATTGAACTTTTTTAAAATTTTATTTGCTTCCCTTTGATTATGACCAGATAATTTTTCCGGCAAAAGACCTCTTGTCATATCACTAGGTTCTAAACGAGATGCAGAGACACAGGCATTTGTATTACCACCAAAAATCCCCTTTGGACGTGGCAAATTTGAAACATTTTTTTGTCTACCAAGAGCATAAATTTCTGTTGCCAAAGGAAGATCAGAAAAACTCCGCATCCATTGATGAATTTCTTTTTTATCTGTTTTATAGCCATTTGAAAAATATCTTTGATACAAAACATAGCCCATCAATAATGGGTTTTCAAGTTCTTTTTGTTTTAACTTAGCTTGCTCTATTTGGCTATTATTTTGTAACGTAAAAATATCTTGATATAAATGTACATCAGAAGAATTTAAAACTTCAGCCTGAACAGATGTAATAGAGAACAAAAAAAATAAAAAATATAGGAAGAACTTATACATCACTCTGAATATTATTCAATAGGAACATAAATTAACTTAGTGCGACAGTTCTTTTCACTCATTCGTTCAACCTTACAGACCTTCAGATTAAGAGTAGGAATATTCATAATCTCTTCACATGACTTACCAATAATTTGAACAGGGAGTCCAACTGCTTTCGCTGGTGCAACCCCAGAAAATTTAAATTTCTCTTCATGGTCCCCGATCTTAATACTTCCTGAAATTTCATTCACGGTTCGTTTTGTATCATTATACAAAACAAAATGGGCAGAACAAAAAGAAACCTCCCTTACTGCAACAAGATTATTTTGAATATCATTTAAGGCAAAATAAATTTTCCGGTCTTTCTCTTCTTCTGTTTCTTCTTCCACTACTTCTTCTAGTTCTTCAAGCCCTACCTCCGACTCAAAATCCACACCTGCAGCCAAAGCCCATAATTCATCCGAAACTTCTTCATTAACCCCATCATTTTCAGCTATTTCCTCTATTCCCTCTTCTGGCTCTATTTCCTGAATATCTCCATCATTCGGGTTTAATGAATCCAAATTTCCATTTTCTGGTTCTTCATCTGCAAACGGCAAATTAAATTCTGGGAATGAATCAGAAGTCTGGGCAAAAGCAAAACCAGACACTCCTATCAATAAAAATAGCATTAAAATATTTTTTTTCATTTAATTTTCCCCTTTACTTTTTTATGTTTTTAATACACAATATAAACTAAGTATAAAAAAAGTTTCAAAAAAAGCAAACTTTTTTTTAAAAAAAAGAGGATTTTATGAAAAATATTCAACTGATAGCACCAGGCAGCCAACTACCAAGCCTAAAAAAAAATGATTTAAAAGCTTTGGATAATTTATTAAAAAAATTAAATTATAACTTAAATTATACAGATCAACTATTTAAGAAAAAATTCTTTTTAGCTGGAGATGATCAAACAAGGTTAACCGACTTTGAAAATGCATTTTACGATAAAAACGTCCATTGTGTTTTAGCACTTCGTGGCGGTGAAGGTTGTATGCGTTTATTGGATAAAATTAATTATCAGAAAATCAAAGAAAATCCTAAAGTCTTGTTTGGATTTTCCGATATAACAGCCCTGCAAAATGCCCTGTGGAAAAAGACAAAATTACAATCTTTCACGGGTTTTTTGGGCAAAGATGGATTGCATAAAATATCCCCTACTCTTTTAAAAAACTTTAAATCTGCCTTAAACAACCAAATTCAACAAATCCCTTTCAAAACAATAAAATCGGGCAAAGCAACCGGCATTTTATTGGGGGGCAACATGACTGTTTTTACGGCGCTTTTAGGAACGCCTTATATGCCCGAAATGAAAAACAACATTCTATTATTAGAAGAAGGCAATGAGCCAGCCTACCGCCTAGACAGAATGTTTAATCAATTAAGGTTGGCTGGTATCTTTGATAAAATCAACGGTTTGATTTTAGGTGACATGACCGCCTGTTTAAAACCAAAAGACAAAAAAATGGCTCAAAAGATTATCAAAGATCAACTATCGCAAATAAAATGTCCTGTTATTCAAGTAGCAAAATATTCACACCAAAACGGACAACTTATCTTACCAATTGGAGTTAGAACAACAATAAATACAGATAAAAAATATTTTCAACTTGACAAAATAAAAAATTTTGTTTAACTTTTTCTTACAACAAGGAGTCTAATATGTTAAAAAAATCATTAAAATTTATATCTAAAACGCTGGCTTGGTTAATTGCCTTAACAACTGTTACTGTTATTATTGCCTATTTAACTGTAGGCTTTTGGATTAAACCTCTAATCAATCAATTTGTTTCTCCACTCACAAAAACGTCTGTTTTTTTAGAAAAGGTAGATGTATCTTTATTATCCGGAAAACTATCATTACAAGGCTTAAAAATTGCCAATCCGGCCGATTTTAAAGAACCTTTTGCTTTTGAATTAGATGAATTCTCAATTCAATTTCAACCCAAGTCTGTTTTTACAGATAAAATCATTGTAGATAAGGTTTTAATCAAGGGAACTCAAATCACTGCCGAATTAAACGCCAAAGCTCAAACAAATCTAATGGTAATATCCCAAAATGTTCAAAATGCTTTGACTCCTGTTGCTCAAAAATCTACTACAGCTGAGTCAAATAGTGCCAAAAAAACAGAATCGGCAAAAAAAATGGTTGTAATTAAAGATTTACAAATTTTAGATACAAAGCTACACTTCGCATTAATGGGGAAAGTTTCGACTATATCCATTCCTAATATTTATGAAAAAAATATTGGAGAGAAAAAAGATATTTCTTTAAAACAATCTCTTGAATTGCTTATAAATAAACTGACATCAGAATCTTTCAATGAAATGAAAAATTCCACCCAAAACCTTTTAAAGGGAGCCTTAGATGAAGTTAGTAAAAGAACAGGTAAAAACGAGGCTGTTCAGTCTTTATCTAAAGCAATATCAAGTTTTTTTTAAAGAATACGATATAAAAAAACCACCTTTATGGTGGTTTTTTTATATCTTTGAGAATTAAACAGAATATGAAGTATCCTTAATCCAACGATCTATCTTTCTTCTTTTTTCTTGAACCTTTTCTTCATGACGCTGAGTTATTGCTAATGAAATTTCTAACAACTGAGGTGAATCAGCGACAGTTTCTTTACTCAAATCACTATCCTTATTAACATGAGCTACATTATTACACTCAACAACCATTTTTTGCAAATAAGGAACTTCTTTTGGTTGTAGAATTCCTTTTTTAATCAAATCTTGCCAATAATCCAGATTCTTTCTTTTTAATTTTTTATCCTCATATATATCAAGAATATCTAGAATTTCAGACATAAAACCTAAATTAGTATAAACATCAGAATTATCTAAAAATCTTTTTAAAGAGGTTTGTTTAGCCTGAGAAAAAGGCACACCAATTGCTTCACAAAAATCACGATATACTTTTTGTGGATTTCTTAATAATGACTTTACATTCGAATGACGAACAGAATCTCGCATTTCTTGATATGCAATCATTCGATTGGCTTTTTTAATATAACCGAATTTTTCAGCCAAAACATAAATTGCTTTCTTGTTTTTTTTCAAATATTCTTTAACTAAATTTTTAGGATCCTTACTAAGATCCAATTGAGTTTCTTTTTTATATTTTTTAAAGCCCTGCCCTTGTAAGATTTTAACAGACTGATTATCAACCAATTCATCAACTAATATTTTTCGAAAAGGTTCAATAAATTCCATTATCTGTTCTTTTACGGATTCTTCATTGGGAACTTTATTATAAATTTTACAACAAATCTGTTCACTAAATGCTTTTTGAGCCTCTTCCTGCGTTGGGAAATTCACACCTGAACATTTCTTCAGCACATGCCGCATCGCCTGTTTCACACCTGGAATTGACCAAATTTTTTGGCCATCAGTCCATAAACTAAACTCAACTTCAACTTTTTTTTGCCCATCTTGAGAAAAAAAACTCGGTACTTTTTCAGATGTATTATAATACCATTTTGTTGAACCTGTCTGAATAAAATCCACATAAGAATCTCTCAAGGTCTGACGATCTTCATAAAAGTAATTTTGAATTTCATCCGGTTTTATTCCATACCCTGAAGCAAAGGAACCACAGTGAAAATCATCCAAAACAGGAATAAAATCTTTTTTTTCTTTAAATCTAAACAAAGGTAAACTCAAGGCGCCTACAGGACAACAAACCTCCTGCAAATCAGAAAGCCCCTTCAATAATACACTTCTTTTTTCTGGGGAAAGAATTTTTAATAATTTCGTCATATCAGGAATATTATACACCTAAAACAAAAAAAAGTCAAATTTTAGCATATTAAGTCTGTTTAGAAAGATTTAAAATTATAAACTTTTTTATACTATTTATTACCTTATTCGTCATTCATATTTGAAAAAGTTTCAATTTGATAGCGCAAGGCTTCAATTTCTTCTTTTATGGCCGAATTTTCCGTTTTAAAATATTCAGCTTGTTTTTGGGCAAATTCTTCTTTCAATCGATTTAATTGTTTACCACAAAGCCAACTTTCCACTTCCTGAGACACAGCATCGGGCGTTTTAGAAGTGCGAATCTTATCAATTTGCATCATCAATTTTTTTTCAGTTTCAGGCATAGGAAGCTCCTTGCCTTCTAAAACCGCATCCATCCAACCATTAAAAAGGGCCGTTTCACGAATACCCGAAAAATAATTTAAAGCGCTCAAAGTTTCCGAAAAAACAGCCAATTCATTGGGATAAGCATATAATGATGCCAACAAAAACAGGTCTTCTTGGGGTAATTGCAATTGAATATTGACATTTTTTTTCGCCCCACGATACAACAGTTTTTTCAACCTTTGTTTGATTTCGCTTTCATATAAACGGCGAATTTCCTGATCTTGAATTTGTTGAATCTTACCCAGCGCATCCGTTTGCAACTTTGCCCGTTGTTCAGGGGTTGAATGAAGATGTGTTGCCAATAAGTCCGCCCAAAACACATCAATAAAACTTTGGGCATTTTGAATCAGATTTTTCCATATTTTATCGGATTTTTGACGCATCATATCATCCGGATCCATTCCCGGCGGCAAAACCGCAAACCTTAACGATTTACCGGGGACCAACAACGGCAAAGCACGATTCATGGCCCGAATCATTGCCCTTTGACCAGCTGAATCCCCATCAAAGCACATAATCGGTTCATCACATAATTTCCATAAAATCTGAACCTGTTTTTCCGTAAAAGCCGTTCCCAACGGGGCAACCGTTTGATTCCATCCATGTTGATGCAAGGATATCACATCCATATTCCCTTCCACCACAATGGCTTCATTTTTCATACGAATCGTTTCAATGGCAAAAGGCAGACCGAATAATTGTTCCCCTTTATGAAACAAATCCGTTTCGGGTGAGTTTAAATACTTAGGCTCCCCCTTTTCCAACATGCGACCGCTAAAACCGATCACACGTTTTTTGCGGTCAAAAATCGGAAACATCACACGATCATAAAAATAATCATAAAACTGTTGACGCGTCTGATTAAAGGCCAACAAGCCCAGCTTCTGACATTGTTTTAAATCACATCCCTTTGCTTTTAATTCATGCAAAAGTCCGCTGCCCGATGGTGCATACCCCAAACGAAAGGTCTTTGCCGTTTGCCCCGTCAATCCCCTGCCCTTTAAATAATCACATGCCCTTTGGCCAGCTGGTGTTTTAAGCTGGGATTGAAAATACTGACAGGCAATTTCCATAATATCGGCCAACGAAGATTGATGTTGTTGGCGTGCCAATTCTTTCGTATCGGGTTTTGGCAAAGGCACCCCCGCCATTTGGGCCAAAGTTTCAACCGCCTCCACAAAGGGCATCTTTTCACAATCCGTTAAAAAACGAATCACATCCCCATGTGCCCCACAACCGAAACAATGATAAAAACCTTTATCATCATTGACAGTAAAAGACGGTGTTTTTTCCTTATGAAAAGGACAAAGCCCCAAAGATTCACGACCTTTGCGTGTCAACTTCACCCGTCTGGCAATCAAGTCAGACAGCGTCACCTTTTCACGCAACAGATCCAAAAATTCAGGGCCAAAAAACATTTTATCCAACCAATAACTGCTTGATAATACCTGAGGCCACGCCAAAATCCATTTGCCCCGCATATTGACCACGCAAAGCACCCATTACCTTACCCATATCTTTAATACCACTGGCACCAGTTTGGGTGATGACCTGTTGAATAACTTCTTTCATTTCATCCGTATTCATTTGTTTGGGCAAAAACGATTGAATCACATCAATTTCACCCTGTTCATGAGCAACCAAATCTTCACGATTTCCTTTTTTATAGATTTCAATGCTTTCACGGCGTTGTTTAATCATACTTTGCAACAACGATAAAACACCGGCTTCATCAATACCGTCATAATTGCCTTTACTTCTGTCGGCAATATCACGATCCTTAATGGCCGAATTAATCAGGCGCAAAGTGGCCACTTTATCTTTATTTTGATTTTTCATTGCTTCTACAAGCTGAGTTTTAATTTCATCACGAATCATTTTTATTCTCCTTTACGCAATCTAGTATAAACTTTTTTTATAAAAAAAGAAAGAATTTTATTGCAACCTATCGCTTTTTATGTATACTCAAAAGATAAGAAAAGGAGTTTTTATGTTTTTGTTCACACTTTGCGGTATCATCAGCGGTTTTTTTATTCCCTTTATTGCGGGACGATTTGGTAAAATCATTCCGGCCGACCCGGGAACGCTTTTATTAAATCTGTTTCACCGCCCCCGGTTTCCAACTGTCTATGATCCGGCCAGAGGCTTTTTATTGCGCCAATTATGGAAAAAGTTATATTTATGGGCTGTTTTTTGGGCCATAGCAAATGGGGGATTATTCACTTTAGCATATTATTTATTACCCCAATCCATGATCGTTTATGCGAGTGTTTTGATATGGTGCTTAAATGTATGCACTGTTATTGATGCGCAATACTATTTGTTGCCTGACTTTTTTACAATCCCTTTATTATTACTGGGGGTTATATTTCATGCTGATGTCAACATACATGATATATCTTTTTCTTTAACCGGTGCTGTATGCGGTTATATCGTTTCCATTTTATCGGTTTTAGCTTTGGCATGGGCCAAACACAAGGAATTAGGCGCCGGTGATGTTAAAATGATGACGGCATTGGGGGCTTGGCTGGGCCTGATCGGTCTGAATATCTGTTTGGTTTTATCGTTTTTCCTGTTTATATTGTTTTCGTTTTTACCCACCCAAAAAAAAGGCGCCTATGGTCCAGCCTTGGGAACAGCGGCTTTGATTGTCTTTTTTATTCTGTTTTCAAAATAAAACTGGACAATTTGGTAAAAAACAATATAATATAGAGTAAAACCTATAAAAAAGGACAAAAAAGACATGCCCAGAAAGAAAAAAGAAACACTTGTACATTTGGATATGGCAGAATTAACAAAAAAGCCTTCAAATGAAACTGAAATCCCCAAAGACCAAACATTGGGCGATATTTTGGTCAATGCCCGCAAAAAGAAACATTTGGATATTGAAGATATTTCAACAACCCTTTGTATCAAACCCATTTATATTGAAGCATTGGAAAAGGGGCATTATTATGTTTTTCCGGCACGTGCCTATACGGTTGGTTTTTTGCGTACCTATGCTCAGTTTTTAAAATTGGATACGGATGAAATTTTGCAACTATTTTATCAAGAAACAACAGATACCAAAGAAGAACCGATGGATATGTTGGTCATTGAAAAGAAAATGGCACTGCCCAGCAAAAAAACTTTGGCCATAGTTATAGGTATATTTATTGCTTTTTATGTTATTTGGTATTTAATCGCCAAAAGTTATTCCCCTCAATCTTTAATCGAAGAAAGTTTGCCGACAATTGAATCTGAACCGATGGCCGTTGCACAAGAAGAACAAACACCCGTTGAAGAAAAAATCGAAGAAGTAATTCCTGTAAAGGCAGAGAATACACAAAAAGTAATTGAAGAAGTATCAGTTGATGTTTACACAGCCCCGGTGGCTTTTGTGGCCATTGATCGGGTTTGGGTTTCCATCAAAGACAGCAAAAATAATAAAGTCTTATTGGATAAAACGTTTATTAAAAACGAACATTATATCCCCAATGTGCCTGTGGAAAATCTAACGGTCAGCACGGGACGTGGTGGTGTATTGGATTTATACATTGACGGCACACGTAATAAAACTTTTAAAAAAGAAGATAACACACCTTTAATCGGATTGACAAAAGATTAGCGTTTTTATTTCAATCAATAAAACAATAATTTTTATATAAATCAATCAATTAAAGGAGATAATTATGAATTTACAAGAAAAACTTGAATCTATTTTGGTGCGTCACGAAGAATTGACGCAAATGTTGACACAAGAACAAAATCGGGAAGACTTTATTAATCTATCCAAAGAACTGAGTTCTATTGAAGATATCGTTCGTGTGGCCAAGGAATATCTGGATGCCCAAAAACAAATGAAAGACGATGAGGAAATGATGAACGATCCCGAAATGGATCCGGAGTTAAAACAAATGGCCAACGAAGAGTTCTATCAATTAAAAGAACGCCTGCCCCAAATGGAACACGAAATCAAGGTTTTGTTATTACCTAAAGACGAAGCCGATGACCGAAATGTTATTTTGGAAATTCGGGCCGGCACCGGTGGTGAAGAAGCTGCGCTTTTCGGGGCCGAATTGTTCCGAATGTATGAACGCTATGCCGCCTTAAAAAAATGGCGTTTTGAAGTGTTATCCTTAAACGAAACAGGATTAAACGGTTATAAAGAAGCGGTTGCTCAAATCAGTGGAAATGCCGTTTTTGCCCGTTTAAAATATGAATCAGGCGTTCACCGTGTTCAACGTGTTCCCGAAACAGAAACATCAGGACGTGTGCATACATCCGCCGCAACGGTTGCTGTTTTGCCGGAAGCAAAAGAAGTGGATGTTCAAATCAATGAAGCTGACTTGGAAATTACCACCTGTCGTGCCTCAGGGGCCGGTGGTCAGCACGTTAATAAAACCGATTCGGCTATCCGTATCGTTCACAAACCGACCGGTCTTGCGGTAGAATGCCAAGAAGAGCGTTCCCAATTTAAAAACAAAGAAAAGGCTTTGGTGCGTTTAAGAACAGCCCTTTACGATATGGAAAGACAAAAAGCCGACAAAGAACGTTCTGATAACCGTAAAAGTCAAGTAGGTTCTGGCGACAGATCTGAACGTATCCGAACCTATAACTATCCGCAAGGACGTGTCACGGATCACCGCATCAACAAAACAGTCTATCAATTACCACAAGTTTTAAACGGTGAAGGTTTGGATGATTTTATTGAAGCGTTGATTACCGAAGATCAAATGCAACGTTTGGCCGAAGGTTAAGATGACGCCATCAGAATTAGCCCAAAAATTAAAGCCTTATTCCTCCTGCCCTCAGTTGGAAGCCCGTTGGATTTTGGAAAAAACAACCGATACAAAAAAAATCAATCAAATCCTGAAACGGCGAAAAAACAGCGAACCTTTAAGCAAAATATTAAAACGCAAAAGCTTTTGGAAGTATGACTTTATAACAAACAAGGATGTTTTGGATCCAAGGGCTGATTCGGAAACTTTAATTCAGGCAGTACTGGATATTTTCCCCAATAAAAACATCCCCTATCAAATAGCAGATATCGGTACCGGCAGTGGATGCTTGTTACTTTCGTTATTAGGAGAATATAAAAATGCCAAAGGTTTTGGCTTTGATATTTCACCAAAAGCATTAAATACCGCCAAAAAAAATGCGAAACAACTCAACATCAAAGCTCATTTTATTAAAAGGGATATGCGCCAGATAAACAATTCGTTTGACTTTGCCGTTTCAAATCCCCCTTATATTCCGACAAAGGATATTAAAAAGCTGGATAAAAATGTTCGCCTATATGATCCGATGACAGCCTTAGATGGCGGCGAAGACGGATTGGATTTTTATTGCATTTTAAGCCTATACACAAAGATTCCCGTTTTATTTTTGGAAATCGGCAAAGGTCAAAAAACAGCCATTTGCAAGATATTTCAAAAACAAAAATGGCAATTTGTCAAACAATACAAAGATTATGGTAAAATCATACGTGTTTTAGTTTTTCAAAAAAAAGACTTGTAAAACAAAATAATTTATTTTAAAATGAACTTATGTCTTTATTAAAATCTATTGCCACCGTTGGTGGATGTACTGCAATCAGTCGTGTCGTCGGTTTTATCCGCGACATTTTAATGGCCCGTTTTTTGGGAGCCAGTATGATGGCCGACGCTTTTTTTGTGGCCTGGCGCTTTCCGAATTTGTTCCGCAGTTTGTTTGCCGAAGGCACATTAAATGTCGCCTTTGTCCCGTTATTTACGGGCGAATTACATAAAAAAGGCCCTGAACAAGCTAAAGATTTTGCCAAATCCGCTTTCAGCTTTTTATTCTATATCTTATTGATTTTTACATTGGTTATAGAAGTCATCATGCCAGCTATGACGTTTGTATTGGCTCCCGGTTTTGACGAAATTCCGGGTAAATTGGAATTGGCCACATCACTCAGCCGAATTACATTCCCCTTCTTGCTGTTTGTATCATTGGTTTCTTTGTTATCGGGTGTTTTAAATTCTGTCGGCAAATTTTGGGCCGCCGCCTTTGCACCGGTCATTTTAAACCTGTGTATGATTTTCTTTTTAGTTTGTTTAAGTCCTTTGTTTCAAGGGCCCTATGCCCCCGCCTATTCATTATCTTGCGGTGTGGCCTTTGCCGGTGTTTTGGAATTATTATTCCTGTTATGGCATGTCAAAAAAGCCGGCTTTTTATTTGGATTGCAAGGACCGATAAAAGCTCTGTTTAATTTATCAAAGGGCGTAAAAACATTGTTAAAGAAAATGGCCCCCGGCGTCGTCGGATCAGGTGTTTATCAAATCAATTTATTTTTGGATACATTCTTCGTTTCCTTTGTCGGTGCCGGCGCCATTTCATGGTTAAACTATGCCCATCATGTGTTTCAATTGCCTATCGGTATTATTGGTGTGGCCATCGGAACGGCTTTATTGCCTGTCTTATCAAAACACATTAAAACAGGCGAAATTGAACAAGCCAACACGCATTTAAATCGGGGATTGGAAGTTTCTTTGATTATGTCTGTTGCTTCGTGCATTGGAATGGTTATGTTGGCTCAACCGATTGTGGCCTGCTTATTCCAACACGGTGTTTTTACCGAAAACGATACGTATCATACCGCCCGTGCATTGATGATTTTTGCGTTTGGATTACCTGCCTATATGTCAACAAAAACCTTTGCCCCCTTCTTTTATGCCCGAGGCGACACAACAACGCCTGTTAAAATTGCCGTTATCGGCGTGGTACTCAATTCAGTTTTGGCATTGATTTTCAGTGGTATTGTTGGCATCGGTTCTTTCAGAATGGGCATGGGTTATGCCGGTATTGCTTTGGCTACCACATGCAGCGTTTGGATCAATACCTTCCAATACTTATTTAAATTATTAAAGCATCCTGAATTTTCATTTGATAAACTCTTTAAAGCCAGATTTTTTAAAATTATTGAATCAGCCTTCATTATGGGCGGAGCAATTTATTTGTTAAAAATTTTAAAATCCCATATATTACCCGACACAAACACATTTTGGGAAATTCTGTCTTTATTTATAATCATCGGTATAGCTGGCGGCATTTATTTGATATCTCTAATTTTAACAAAGGCTGTGCCCTTTAACCAATTTAAAAACATCATTAAACAAAAGCTGAAAGGCAAAATATGAAACATTTTTTCACCTTTATTTTTTTAATTCTGTTGAATTTGCCTATTTACGCTCAACAATCTGATCAATTTGAAAAATTATTTCCTATTTTAACAGCCGAACCCGAAGGCAAAGAAATATCCCCAAAGACAACAGCTGAATTAGAAAAACTATTTGATACTCCAAAAGGTAAAATTCCCCGCTTATTTGTCAAAAAATTGCCCGATGATTTTGCCGAAAAAGGCTCAAAGGAATTATATGCAAAGGTTATCACCGCCCTTATTTTAAAAGAAAATGAACAAATTTTGGGTGAACAGTATTTACTCTTTTTATTGAACGAAAAAGTAGATAAAGGTATTGAGTGGAGTGAAAAAGAAAAACAATTTTTTGATTATTTGGTTGAAAAGTATGATGCCATTGTTTTAAAGACGATTCCCACAAAGATTGCAGATCTAATATATAAAATAGACGAAATCCCACCTGTTTTAGCCATCATCCAATCGGCCGTTCAAACGAATTGGGGCAAAGAAAATATGGATTCACCCTTTAGCCAAAAAGGATGGCTGGACCGTGAAAATTATGACTTTATTAAATATCCGAATTTAATTGAAGCCACACAAAAATACGTATTGGAAATGAATTCAACACCAAACTATGATTTATGGAGACAACAAAGAGTCAATCAAAATTACCAACAAAAAAAACAAGGAAGTTTTCAAATCATTCAGTCTGTCAGAACATATATGCCAGAAGATGTCAATTATCTAACAAAGTTAAAAAATGAACTTAATCAAAATAAGTTTGTTTATGATTTTGATCAAGCTTTATTTCAAAAGAACAAAAAATGAAACACCTTTTTACATTCCTGATTTTTTGTTTTATTTTAATAAAAAACCAGATTGGATACTCTTACTTATCTAACAATCAAAAAAATTTAACGATTCAAACAAATACAACCGAAATAACCTATCATGTTGAAATTGCCAATACCCCACACTTAAGAGCAAAAGGTTTAATGTATCGCAAAAGCATGCCCAAAAACAACGGGATGCTGTTTATTTTCGAAAAGCCTCAAATCATTTCTATGTGGATGAAAAATACCTATATCCCATTAGATATGCTTTTTTTGGATAAAAATGGAAAAATTATATGGATTCATGAAAATGCAAAACCTTTGGATGAAAGCATTATTTCGTCCCCTTTTCCGGCCAGCTTTGTGATTGAATTAAATGCTGGTCAAGTGAAAGAAAAAAATATTCAAATTACAAATCAGGTAATTGGTCTTTAAAAGACTTGACATTTAAGTAAAAATATTGTACCATAACAATCGGAAGGGCATGGGTGTTGCCTTAGAACAGCGGGTCAGGTCCGGAAGGAAGCAGCTCATTTTAAGTGGAACAGGTCGTGTTCCTTCCTCTTTTACAAAAGGATTGCCATGGCCCATTCATCCACCGTTTTAGCACGAAAATATCGTCCGCAAGTTTTTGATGATTTATTGGGACAAGAGGCCTTAGTTCAAACAATTACCAATGCAATTGCTCAAAACAAATTGGCTCAGGCTTATTTGCTGACTGGTATTCGTGGTATCGGCAAAACAACTTCTGCCCGAATTATCGCAAAAGGTTTAAACTGTATCGGTGAAGATGGCAAGGGTAATATGACCCCTAACCCATGCGGAAAATGTCGCCATTGTATTGATATTACCAACGATGCCGATATTGACGTTATTGAAATCGACGCAGCCAGCAATACCGGCGTTGAAAATATTCGTGAAATTATTGAAGGCGCTAAATATAATCCTGTTTCAGCCCGCTTTAAAATTTATATCATTGACGAAGTTCATATGCTCAGCAAAGCAGCCTTTAACGCCCTGTTAAAGACTTTGGAAGAACCACCCGAACGGGTCAAATTTATTTTTGCCACAACAGAAATCCGAAAAGTTCCCGTTACCATTGTATCACGCTGTCAGCGATTTGATTTAAAACGGATTGAAGAAAAACCGCTGGCTGAATATTTACAAAAAATTGCCGCAAAAGAAAACCGTGAACTGCCCGATGACGTGGCTATGATTTTATCACATGCCAGCGAAGGTTCCGTTCGTGATTCTCTATCTTTATTGGATCAAACTTTAATTCATGTTCAAAATGAAATTTCGGCCGAAAAAGTTCGCCAAATGTTGGGATTAGCCGATAAAACATTTTTAATGGACATTTATCAATCTTTGTTGCAAGGAAACACACAAACCGCCTTTGATTTAGTCAATCAACAATACCAAATCGGGGCTGAACCCGTTCAAATTTTACAAGATTTATTGAATTTAACTTATGATCTGACCTGTCAAAAAACATTTGGGAATAAAAACATAAATCCCAGCTGGACGAAAGAAGAAACAAAAGGAATTCAAGAACTTTGTAATAATATTTCAATAAACACTTTAACATCTTTTTGGCAGATGTTGACGAAAGGTTTGGAAGAAGTCAAAATTTCCAACTATCCTTTGCGTTCTTTACAAATGCTGATGATTCGGGTGGCCTACGCTTCTCAAGTCTTGGCGAATCCAGAACAATTGTTGCAACAGATTCAATCAAGTCCGGCACCAATCATTGAAAAAAAAAATAATCCGGTAATCACCTCACCTGTTGCCCAACCAATTGAAAAACCCAAAGCCCCTGCTCCATTTAAAAATTTGGCAGAACTGGCCAATCTGGCCCGCCAAAAAGGTGAACGTATGCTAGCTTTTAATATAGAACGAATGATGCGATTGATTGCCATTGAAGATAATGTTTTAAGATTTAGCCCCACCGAAAATGCCCCGAAAAATTTAAGTGCAGAATTGACAAAGTTCTTATCTGCCCTAACGGGACAAAATTGGGTGTTGGATATTCAAAAATCAGGTGGCAGCCCCACAGAAGCCGAAAAGAAAGAGCAAAAAAGTGTGGCTGTATTGGAAAATTTAAAAAAACAAGATGATGTCAGCGCTATTTTAAAACAATTTCCCGGCGCCAAAATTGACAAAATCAAGCCCGTTCAGATTAAAGCTGAATCATTGAGCGAAATCGAAGAAGAATAAAAGAAACTATTCTAAAATTTTAAATCTATTAACAACAAATCCTTTCGGCTGAAATACCGAAAGGATTTATTTTCCTAACGTTTACTTTTTAACAGGGGTTAAAACCGTTTTGCCACCCATATAAGGTTGCAACACCTTTGGAATCAACACAGAACCATCGGCCTGTAAGTTGTTTTCAAAGAAAGCAATCAAAGCCCGTGGTGAAGCAATCACTGTATTGTTTAAAGTATGAGGGAAATACTTTTTGCCGTCTTTACCCGCCACACGGATTTTCAAACGTCTGGCCTGAGCATCACCCAAAGTGGAACATGAACCCACTTCAAAGTATTTCTTTTGACGGGGCGACCAAGCCTCAACATCACAGGATTTCACCTTTAAATCAGCCAAATCACCCGAACAGCATTCAAGTGTTCTGACCGGAATATCCATGGAACGGAACAAATCAACTGTGTTTTGCCACAAGTTATTATACCATTTCATGCTGTCTTCGGGTTTACAAACGACAATCATTTCTTGTTTTTCAAATTGGTGGATACGATAGACACCACGTTCTTCCAAACCATGGGCGCCTTTTTCTTTGCGGAAACAGGGCGAATAGCTGGTCAAATTATAGGGCAAGTTGTCTTCGGGGATAATCTGATCAATAAACTTGCCAATCATGGAATGTTCAGATGTGCCGATTAAATACAAATCTTCACCTTCAATTTTATACATCATGGCTTCCATTTCGGCAAAGCTCATCACACCGGTCACCACCTGAGAACGAATCATAAACGGTGGCAGACAATAGGTAAAGCCACGATCAATCATAAAATCACGGGCATAGGTCAAAACGGCCGAATGTAAACGGGCGATGTCGCCTTGCAAATAATAAAAGCCGTTACCCGAAACACGGCGGGCCGAATCAAAATCCACACCGTTAAATGTTTCCATGATGTCCACATGATAGGGAATTTCAAATTCAGGAACTTTTGGTTCACCATAGCGTTCAATTTCAACATTTTCGCTGTCATCTTTACCAACAGGGACAGACGGATCAATAATGTTGGGAATCACCATCATGCGTTCTTTAATTTGTTCGGACAGTTTTTCCTGTTCGGCTTCTAATTCAACGATTTTTTGACCGATTTGTTGGCTTTCCGTTTTAATGGCTTCGGCTTCATCACGTTTGCCCTGACCCATCAAAGCACCGATTTGTTTTGACAGATTGGTTCTTTTGGCACGCAAAGCTTCCACTTCTGTGATAGCGGCACGATTCTTTTTATCCAAATCAATCACTTCATCAACCAAAGGCAACTTTTGGTCTTGAAATTTTCTTTTCATATTTTCTTTAACGATTTCCGGATTTTCACGGATAAGCTTGATATCAATCATTTAAAACTCCTTACATAAAAATACTGACGATACGCGCAAAGAACAGATTAAGCACGTTTACAAAGATAGGCACTATATCTATTCCCATCATTGGTAAAACGAATAATACACCAATTAAAATAAAAAGTCCATACTTTTCTGTTTCCTGATACTTATTTGATAATTTTGGCGGCAAAACAGCACATAAAACACGCCCGCCATCCATCGGTAAGATGGGCAACAAATTGAAGCATGCCAAAAACAATGAAAAAGCAATGCCGTTTTTCACATTTGCCATTATCCATATTGTTAAAAAAGAATCCTTTGGCAAAACGAACAAAGCCAGTTTGGCAAACAAGACAAATAAAATTGCCAATAAGACATTGGATACAGGCCCAGCCAAAGCCACCAAACCCATATCACGTTTGGGATTTTTCAATTGGCGAAAATCCACCGGCACGGGTTTTGCCCATCCGAATAAAACGGGCGACCCTGTCAACCACAACATCCCCGGCACCAAAACCGACCCAATCGGATCAAAATGACGAGCCGGATTTAAATTTAAACGTCCCATCAACCAAGCCGTTTTATCCCCCAGTTTATAGGCGACATATCCATGCGCAACCTCATGTAAAATAATACATAATAACAAAGGGATAATCCACGTTGTTAAAGTATAAATTGAATTCATTTTGATTTTTCCTTTCTTTGAAGATACTCTGGAATGGGCATAAAGCCCAAAGGCTGGTTATGCTCTAGAAAGCATATGTTTGAATCAAAGTTATATTTTCCATGAGGACAACGATTGCATTCTTCTTGAGTAGTTTCCAATTTATTAGCAAAGTCACATTTTACACAAATATCTTTACCATTTTCCAAATCTTTTCCCCAAACAGTCCTCCCTATTGCACGATGACATTCTTCTTGGCTTGTTTCCAATTTATTAGCAAAGTCATATTTTACACAAATACTTTTACCACTTGTCAAATCTTTTCCCCAAATGGTAGCTAATCCACGATGACATTCTTCTTGGGTTGTTTCCAATTTATTTAAAGCATATAATGGCACACAAGCATCTTTTTGACTATCTAGATATTTACCGTAGAGATTAGAATGACACCTATTGCATTCCTGTTTTGTTATTTTTCCATCAAAACTTACACCACACGACACGCATACATCTTTACCTGTTTTATCATCAACAGCCATATATCTGTTTGAACATTTATGACATTCTTCTTGGGTTGTTTCAATATTATATTCTGTTGGGCAAGCATGACATTCTCCATCCAAATCTTCAATACCATCCGAACAATATTTACGAATACACATACCATCTATATACTCACGATTGGGACATCTGGCGCAAACCTCTGGCAATGTAGAAATACTGTCTTTAGTATCACAGGAATAAAAATTTTGTAGATGATTACAATCATATTGATTCAAATGACTACAAACAGGGACATAAGTGGGTTCTACTAATTTAGGTATTAGTATTATTTCGTCAGGGATAGATTTCCTTGGTCTTGTATCAAAGTTTCTTTTATCAAGGTAATCACGCGATAATTCCACAGGAAACAAAGGCTCCCAAATATTCCCTAAACGATGCTCTTTTAAATAACATCCGGCATGCTTTGTTTTTATAATTGTTCGATTACCTGATGAATCCAGTTTAAAACCAAATATTTCATCTTTTTCAAGATAAAACCGATTGGGACACTTATCGCAAATTTCTTTTGGATCTTCCCTCCAAAAAGGGGCATTACAGGCTAAACACCCATCACCACCGGTTAAAGGTTTTCCATCAGGACACTGTTTCAAAACGCAAAGGTTTTCATTAAGCATCCGACGGTTTGGACAAACCAAACAATCTTTTTTATCCGCCACATAAATTGCATCCAAAGAGTCACAGGAATGACAAAAACCATAGGAATCCAAAAACTTTTCATCAACGGGACACTGTTTCAAAACACATTCTCCGTTTTTATTTAAAACACGGTTTGGACAAGCCAAACAATCTTTTTCATCTTCCGCATAAAAAGGACCAAATGATTCACAGGAATGACAAAAACCATCACTACCCCGCACCGGACGTTCATCTGGACAGTGTTTTAAAACACATTTTCCATTAAGCATCTGACGATTGGGACAGGCCAAACAATCTTTTTCATCCGCCACATAAAATGCTCCCTCAGAATCACATGAACGACATTTTCCATCACCCCCCATAAACATTTTTTCATCAGGACAGTGTTTTAAAACACATTTTCCATTTTTGTTTAAAACACGATTGGGGCATTGTTCACATATTTGCGCATCGGTAATCCCCCCTGTTTCATATGCACATCTGTCTATAATTTCCGGTTCACAACTTTCACATCCGTTCAATGATTTATAATAACCGGTTGGACATTGTTTTAAAACAGAAGCACCTTTTTTATTCAGTTCACGATTTGGGCAACATTCATCACCCATATAATAAAATACACCCAAAGAATCACACATATCTGGTTGACATTTATCTTCAACAATATAAGGACCACCAACACATAGCTCCCGCTTCAAGTGAATTACCGCCCACAAACCCTGCGACACGCCCAAACAAACAAAAAGCAAAAATATCTTTTTTATCATGCTTTATCCTATTTTGCGGGGATACAATCTTGTTTTTTGGCCTTTAATTTCGCACATAAGTTTGACGCCCGTTCTTTGGTGGAAAAATCCCCCACTTGCAAACGATAGAAAGTTCCCTTGCCCGCAATTTCAGCACGAACGATATTCATGGGCATATCGGACAACAATCCTTTATGTTTGGCCGAAATTGTTTGCCATGTCTTTTCCACTTTGGCTTTATCGGTGGACGAGAACAATTGTGCATGCCATACTTCTTTTGGTGTGGCGGTTTTTGGCGCTTCTTTTACTTCAACCTTTTTGGGCTCAGTCGGTTTGACTTCTGCCTTTTTTGGTTCAACCGGCTTTTGTTCGGGCACAGGTGCATCAACCACTGTTTCAACAATCACAGGAATTTCTTCTTCAACTTCAGGCAACTGTTCTTCAATGATTTCTTCCACAGGCGGCAAAACAGGCGCTTCATCAGGGAACAGTTTTTCCACCTTGACAGGAACGGGATCCTGAGATATACGCTCATAAATCACTTTGTCTTGGTCAGGAATCACCATACCACCTGCATTTTCGGGCTTTACCTTAACCGGAGTGGGTGTGGGGGAAATAGTGGGGACTTGTTCATTATTATCCATCGGACCTTTTAACAACAGGTAAATAACCGCCACCAAAGCCACAAACACCAAAGACGCCAAAGTCAAAACACCCCAAAAGGCTTTATTCAATTTTTTTTGTGGAGCGGATTGAACAGGTTCCTGATTAGACCATTCCCTTAAAAAATCAGGGTTTGTTTGAATAGATTCCTCTTGTAAAGGTTCTTCTTGGGAGGCCGTTTCTTGGCGCAAAGCTTCCTCTGTTTTTTGGCTCATTTGCTCGGAAAAAGCACGAATCTTTTCAAACTCATCCATGGGACATCCTTTCTTTTGATTTTAACAGCCTAGCAATTTTTTTTCATAATGTCCAGTTATTTTTATAAAAAAATACCCAATCAAAAATTATTATGATTGGGTTTTACATAAAAATATAGTTTTACTTAGAACCTCTTACTTTCTTTTTCACAATAGCTGCGTTTATTTTCTTATTTTTTTCAAAAATTCTTTTTTGTTCTAAAACACTTGCCTGCATACAAAAAAACATAGCAACGCGACTTACCAATTTGGGATCCTCTTTTCTGACATCACCTGATTTCAAACGCTTTAAAGCCTCAATTCTGGCTTTTGTATCTTGAGATTTTTCCAGATTTTGAAGTTCCTCATCAATATTGGATGGCGTCAATGTTTCTTTAAATTTATCCAATCTCTCTTTTTCTTCAGGCAACAGATATCCCAACAATTTAAGCTGTAAATCTTTATTTTGAAGTTCTTTTTTCAAACAAAACTCTCTTAATTTTTCTGTGATCTTTTTCATTTTTCCTCCTGTTTATATTATAATTATACCATAAAAAATTATTTTTTCATCATTTGTTTTAAATTGGCAAATGGTTTTTGTGTTTGTTCCGAAACATCTTCAAAAACGTTTTTAACCCCCGGCTTTTTGGGAAACGGATTCAAAGCCAAACCATATTGTTCGGCCACAACATCACCCAAATGAATTCGACCTTTATCAATAACATCAATAATTTCATCCGTATCCGATGGCAAATTATCGCCTTCGGCATACAAAACCTCAAAATCTTCTGTCATTTTTTCATCAAAACTTTCCAAAGATAAGACACATTGACGTTCGGTTAAGGCTTTAATTTTTCCCGCAATACGCACAATATCATTGGGATAGACGGTGATATTTGCTTTTAAATAATGGATTTTTTCCACATCAAAACGGTTAGCCAAGACTTCCAATTCTTTTTCGGATGCCTGCAACTCATAAGATTGGGGCTGTTTTAAACCCGCCACAACCACATCCAAGGTAATCTTTTTTTCACAAATTTCACTTTTTTTCATTGACGAACGCCTTTCTTTTCTATATGATAATAGATATTATAACAAAAAGGATTCAAATGTTCAAGAAACTTATTTTTATATTTTGTTTTGCTTTAACAGCCTGTGGTTTGGAAACATATCAAAGTGGTGATTTACCCGCCATTAAACGTTTGGAAAGTATCAAAAAAGGTGATTCAAAGGAAAAAGTGGAACGTGTTTTGGGTGTTCCGAACTTCGCATCTACCCCCATCGAAGGAACGGAAGATTTATACATCTATGCCCAAACAAAAAAATCCAGTCGGATTTTCTTTAATCCCGATATTGTGGAACAAGATGTCTATGTCTTTGTTTTTGATAAAAATCAAAATGTTAAACGTACTGCCCACTTGGATATGCAGGATATACAAGATGTGGCCTATGAATCCGAAATTACGGATATCGGCGGTGAAAAATTATCCGTCTGGGAACAACTGGCCGATAACTTTGGTAAATACAACGCCGGCGGTCAGGACAGCACGGTCAGGAGGTAACCATGAGTGATTTATTCCAAGCAACCGAAAGTAAAAACACTTACTCGGCCAAAGATATTGAAGTTTTGGAAGGGTTGGAACCTGTCCGCAAACGTCCCGGTATGTATATCGGGGGCATTGATGAACGTGCTTATCACCATTTGGTGGCCGAAATTATTGATAATGCGATGGATGAAGCGGTGGCTGGCTATGCCACAAACATTCAGGTCAATTTGGATAAAGACGGCTATGTTTGTATTACCGATAATGGTCGTGGTATTCCCGTTGATCCCCATCCAAAATTTCCGGATAAATCCGCCTTGGAGGTGATTACAACCACCTTGCATTCGGGCGGTAAGTTTGGCGGAGATGCCTATAATGTATCGGGTGGATTGCATGGTGTCGGTTTGTCGGCCGTAAATGCTTTATCCAGCCATATGATTATAGAGGTTGCCAAAGATAAAAAACTTTATCGTCAAGAATATCGTCAAGGTAAACCCATCACATCCGTTCAATGTTTGGGGGCTGTCAGCAATCGCCGTGGCACCAGTGTTCGTTTTTTGCCCGATACAGAAATTTTTGGCGAAAGTATTCATTTTAAACCCGCCACTTTGTTCAGAATGTCCCGACAAAAGGCTTTCTTGTTCCGTGGGGTTGAGGTCAGATGGTCTTGCGCACCTGAGCTGATTCAGGGTGAAGACAAAACACCCACTGAACAAATTTTAAAATTCCCCAACGGCGTGGCCGATTATTTGGATTATTTAATGCGTGAACGCCATACGGTTGTGCCAAAACCTTTTACGGGGCGTGTGGAATTTCCCGATAATCAAGGGGCCGTTGAATGGGCCATATGTTGGCCGGATGATTTTGGCGAAGCGTTTGAACATTCCTATTGTAATACAGTGCCGACCCCATTGGGCGGAACACATACAACGGGTATGAAAACATGTTTAACCAAAGGATTAAAGGCCTTTGCCGATATGATTGGCAACAAACGTGCGGGCGATATATCTTCGGACGATATTTTAAATACAGCCGGTGTGATGATTTCCGTCTTTATTCGTGATCCGCAATTTCAGGGGCAAACAAAGGAACGCTTGGTCACCACCAGTGCGACAAAGTTGGTGGAAAACGCCATGAAAGATCCTTTGGATCATTGGCTCAGCCGTGATACAAAATCGGCTTCGGCTTTGTTGGATTGGATTATTGAAAGGGCCGAAGAACGCAAACGCCACAAAAAGGCCGTTGAAACACAACGGGCCAGTGCCACAAAAAAATTAAGACTGCCGGGAAAATTAGCCGATTGTTCACATAAATCCGTGGAAGGCACTGAATTGTTTTTGGTTGAGGGTGATTCGGCCGGCGGTTCCGCCAAACAAGCCCGCAATCGTACACATCAGGCCATTTTGCCTTTGCGTGGTAAAATTTTGAACGTGATTTCGGCCAGTTCCGATAAAATCCGTGCCAATGAAGAAATCAATGATATGATTGAAGCTTTGGGGTGTGGCCATCGGGATAAATATGATGAAAGCAAATTACGCTATGATAAGGTTATTGTGATGACCGATGCTGACGTGGACGGTGCGCATATTGCCAGTTTGTTGATGAGCTTTTTCTATCAGGAAATGCCAAAGTTGATTGAAAACGGACATTTGTATTTGGCCCTGCCCCCATTATATCGCATTACCCAAGGGGGAAAATCCGTTTATGCGCAAGATGATGCCGAAAAAGACAGATTATTAGCCACGACCTTTAAAGGTAAAAATGTGGAAGTTTCCCGCTTTAAAGGTTTGGGTGAAATGCCCCCACATCAATTAAAAGAAACAACTATGTCGCCCGAAAAGCGTACCCTGTTAAAGGTGATGATTCCGCATAAAGATTCCACCAACGAAGAAGAACAGGAAAACGCCCACTATACATCGGATTTGGTCAATCGTTTGATGGGCAACAAACCCGAATACCGTTTCCAATTTATTCAAGAACACGCCAAGTTTGTTGAAAATTTGGACGTATAAAATCGGATGACAGATGGAATAAACTCACCCCCGAGGATTCGGGGCTGAGGTTAAAAAAGCCGAGAACACTACCGACACAAGGCGGTGTAGCGGACGTTGCCGCGAGCGAAGTAGTTGACGGTACCATTGGGGAGGTACACGTCACGCGCGCTGCAGGAATTTGCCTTGCTATTATCCGCTAACCAGAGATTACCGGAGGTTCCCAACTTGTTGTAAAGTTCTGTCGTTGTCGTGGTGCAACCACTATCGCCTGTGCAATTACATTGATATGTTTCATCGTTACTGGCGTTTACTCTTTTAGCACTATCAATATAACAATAATTTTGTCCGTTATCGGATACTCCTAAATCAGACATCGTCACAAGTTGTTTCCCATGCGCTTGACACAGGTTGGACGCACTCCACCAACTCATTGTGCCACCTTTATACACTGTTAAAGCACCACCGGGCAGGTTGAGGGTTTTGACCGTAAAATCATTTGTATCATCCAATTCTCCCTTATCCGTACACGTTCCACCCGTCGGACCGGTACAACTACCGCCACTGAAGTGGCAGTATTTTGATGTATCTATCTTACCTTCGGCATCCTTACAATCGCTGTTCTTTGTGCAATCTCCGTCCCCTGTCGGTTCGGCGCAGGTGTATGTTGAGGTATCAGCCTCTTTCGCACAATACGTCCCTTCGGCGCAACATTGCTCACCGCACATAAAGACACCGTTCGGACATTTGCATTCGCCATGGAAACACGTTAGTCCCTCGGGGCATGTCACACCCACACAGGCCGGATCGATGATTTCCCCTGTCGGACATTCTTCTGTAGCTGAAATACAGGTATCGTTATCACAATACTTACGACCACTGTCTTTACAACCGTCTTCATCGCCATCAAAATCAGAAGAAACAGGATTTGCGGATAAATCCTTATTAAACGTTAAAATGGCTTTATCCCCATCACAAAGAACAGCACGCACAACCGAACGTGAACCACCGGTCATCGATTGCATTTGTTGACATAATTCTTCATCCAACCCTTCCATGGTCAAGGTAAACTGTTCATCTGATTCATCATAATCCGCATATCCATCTGCTCCTTTTACAGCAGAGGACATTGTAACACCTCCACCTAAATCACCACCAAAAGCATCGTTGCCCAAAGAATCCAAATTACCTGAAGCTATTTGGGTGGCGACATCCGTGGCACGCATAGAGGCTTGATTCAATAAATTATTGGCCAAAGACTTTCTGACAGCAGCTTTATATCCCGCAACACCAGTGACACTTAAAACACCAATAATCGCAAGTACGCCCAGCATTTCAACCATAGAACGACCTTTTTGTTCTCTTCGATTTACTCTCTGAATAGAAGAACAAGATAAAAG
>JAZQUH010000003.1:0-2162 GCA_045631185.1 Alphaproteobacteria bacterium
AACTTCATCAAGCGTATGGTCCAAAACTTTCATCATAACCACCAGGTCCTGTGTCTTTGCACTGATAGGCACCACTTTGGTCACATATCCGATGGACGAGAAAGTCAGTTCTTTCCATTCTATTACCCGCTGAATTTCAAAACGCCCGTCCAAGTCGGTAATGGCCCCCACGGCTTTACCTTCATAAAAGACATTCAAAAAAGAAATGGGTTCACCGGTATCGGCATCTTTCACGACACCTCTGATTTGAGCGGCTATCTGAATGATAAACGAGAATAAAAGTATGAAAAACAGAAGTAGTTTTTTTACCATAGATGCTTTTGATTACATTTACGATTCGCCTTTGCGGATGCAAAGTTACAAAAACCCTTCCACAACACAAAAAAGTAAAATGCTTCATCCTACCAAAAGAACATTTTTTGGGATTTCAAGAGTGATTATTTGTATTCGTTCACAAAAAATTGAGAAACTGATTTATTACTTATTGAACTGGAGAGAGCGATATAATTCCCTTATTTCAAGCTCCATGCAAACGCAAGAGAACACAAACCTTGTACATAGCTATATTGCTGCTCCCCTATCTTGGGGAACAGCAATGGGCAAACAATTAGCAATAAAATACAAAACACATTTAGCACATTTCCTTTCAATAAAAACATTTCTTGTATTTAAAGTTCATACCTCCACCATAAATATATATAATTCAATCCTTTTCCATATTCTGTAGGTACAAACCATACATTTTCTTTCAATTGTGTCTCAATCTGCCGATATACAGATACAGGAATCGTTGCAAATGGATTAAAAGTTACAAAATCAAAATCAACCTCTGTTATCTTCCCCGTTTCTGAAGAAATATACATACCAATAATAAATCCATAACCTTGCAATCTTCGTCTCTCATCCGAGGAAAAAGCTCTTCTTACAATTGTATAACATCTATCTTTAGTCCAATCATCATCTTCAAATGAATCAGAACTATCATTCATAGATCTTTGTTTACCTGTAGATTTTATAATTTGATCTACATAGGTAAACTTATTCTCCTTATTATACAATCGTACTCTTTGCGTTTTTTCATTCACATCACATTGATATGTATAATCATTTTCATAAAAGGTCTTATCAACTTTGTAATAGTTTGTTTGTGCATAACAAACGAATACACAAACAATACTTATAGCGAAGAACAATACAAAGCGTTTCATAACACCTCATTTTTAATCGGTTAATAATATCTAGCTCTTGCACAAATTTAAGAACATTACAGGATCAATCCAAAAATAATCGTCATCACATTCAGGGAATCAGCTATATGCAGGAAGAATCTTCAAACCACATACAATTTTTCCTTCAAATGAATCAGCCACATATAATTCACTGATTATCAACAGCAATTCCTGACTCTTTGGGCTGACTTTTTAAATTTGAAGAATCAGCCAAAAGAATCAGGTATCAATCCTGTAAATCAACGAGTTAAGACCTTCTGATTCATTTGAAGGATATAAAGTGAATATAATTAAAATAAAAAATGATTGTTCCGAAAAGACAAAAAAAAACGCGCCTTGACGAACTTGCAAATGCATCAAGGCGCGTTGATAAATTCGTCAAAGAGTTTTTATCAAAACATCAAGGACTTTTTCAAAAAGTTCTTCATCTTTTTGAAAAAGTCCTGTCAAGTATTTAGCGCTTTATTTTCGATTTATCAATCCAATTTCAAGGTATCGCTATCGTCGCGCTTTTCATAATAATGCTTGCGCAACGGGCGGGCATGGATTTCCTTTTCCACCAAACGGTTGCGGTATACATCCAACGCCGTATAGATGGCCTGACGGAAAGAGTTTTCGGAAGCAATGCCCTGACCAGCAATGTCGTATGCCGTTCCATGTGCCGGCGAAGTGCGGACAATCGGCAAGCCTGCGGTAAAGTTCACGCCCTCATCCATCGCCAATGCCTTGAAAGGAGCCAAGCCCTGGTCGTGATACATGGCCAGAATGCCATCGAAATGACAACTGTTACCAGAACCCATAAAACCATCAGCCGGGAAAGGACCGAAACATTGCACGCCCTTGGCCATCATCTCCTGCATAGCCGGAATAATCACTTCGGATTCTTCGCTACCAATCAGTCCGTTATCACCTGCATGAGGGTTCAATGAGAAT
>JAZQUH010000004.1:0-1198 GCA_045631185.1 Alphaproteobacteria bacterium
GTTAAATCCACTTTTGCTGGCAAATGGGACAAGAAATAGATTTCAGCAGAAAAAAGTTCTTTACCAGATAATCCCTCTAACCACTGCTTAATCGCATCAATATTATAGGAAAACAATAATCCCAAAGCCAATCCCGCAAAAGTCCCTGCAAAACCGATAATCAATCCAGCCATTAAAAACACACGTTGCACGGCCCCCTTTGTCATACCCATTGTGCGTAAAATAGCAATATCTTTACCTTTATCTTTTACCAACATAATGAGGCCTGAAATCATATTAAAGGCTGCTACCACAATAATTAAAGTCAAAATCAAAAACATCACGTTTCTTTCCACTTCAATTGCATTGAAAAAGGCTTGGTTCGTATAACGCCAATCGTATACCTGAGCATCTTCACCCACCACGTTAAATACACCTTCCAATATTGGTTCAATGTTCGTATTTTCACGAGTAAATACTTCTAAGTGAGAGACACGGTCCTTTGTCATAAAAAACTTTTGTGCTTCGGCAAGTGGCATAAAAACAAAATTACCGTCATATTCAAACATACCGGTATCAAAAGTCCCCAAGACCCGATAAGATTTCATTTTTGGAATCGTTCCAAATGCCGTAATATTCCCTTTAGGTGACACCAATGTTATCACATCCCCAGGACGCACCGCCATTTTAGATGCCAAACGATATCCCAAAATAACAGCATTCCCTTCAAAATCAGCCAAATCGGCTCCACGATATTTATCCATCAAAATATCACGATTTTTAAAATCATCGGCCATCATACCGCGCACCATGACCCCCGAAGAACTATCCCCTGATGAAGCCATCACTTGACCATCCACAACGGGAATAACCGCTGAAACACCACTAACTTTTTGAACAGCCTCTTTTTTCTTTTCAAAATCGGCCAACGTATCGCCCCATGCCGGATACACGCCCATTTGGCCATTCAATCCCAAAACACGCCCCAATAGTTCTTCTTTAAAACCATTCATCACGCTCATCACGATAATTAATGTCGCAACCCCCAGCATGATTCCCAAAAAAGAAAAGCCGGCAATAACGGAAACAAATCCCGTTTGTTTGCGAGAACGCAAATAACGATAGCTTAAACGTCGTTCTGTTTTTGAAAAAATCATTTTTCACCCTTTCACATATGTGCGTCAGTGTATCAGATTTTTTTCAAAATCTCAAGTTTTTT
>JAZQUH010000005.1:0-19071 GCA_045631185.1 Alphaproteobacteria bacterium
CGGCCAAACTGTTTGTATGGCCGATGGCGATACTGTCAATTGCGTTGGTGGCTATGGCACACCATATTGTACACAATGTTCGGCCAGCCAAGGGGCTGTTCATTGTTCCGATTATTCTGATAGCGATTCCTATCGCGACTATGATCATACACCTTGTGTTTGTGGTGATAATTACGATTGTAGCAGCCACAGCTGCATGAATTGTCCGCCGGATCAAAAACCCATTTGTTCAGATTATGTTGAGTGGACAACCCATGGGGGTGGATGCACCTGTGCTTATACCGATGAAAACACTCAATGTAATGATTATTCTCAATGCATGACCTGCGCCCAAAATGAAACCGTTTTATGCCCAGAGAATCTTTATGAATACGGAGGTTCCTGTGTATGTGTCCCACCTGACAAAAAAGGTGCTTGCGCTTATTATGGTGATTGCATTATTTGTGAAAAAGAAGAAGAAGCAACCTGTGGTGATTATCACTGTATTTGTCATCCAAATGGAACGGATGCCTTTTGTAATTATAGCGGATGCGTTGCCTGTGCACCTGATGAAGAAATGGTATGTAATAGTGGCGATGATTATTACAAATCGTGCGTGTGCCAAAAACCTGGAGAAACATCAGCATGTAGTAACATCATAGATGATTGTCCTGGATGTAGTGATGTACAAGCTTCATGCATTTCCTGTCCCGCCGGACAAAAACCTCTGTGTATTGAAAAATCAAGCTATTTATGCTGTGATGATGCAAATTTATGCAAATGTGTCGATGAAAATGCCAATACAATGTGCCCTGATGATTTTGACGGATACTATGATGTCAACAAATGCGTTGCATGTGAAAATGGTACAGATCCCAAATGTGAAGGTTCAGAATGTTCCTGTTTGCCAGAAGGCTATACATTCGAATGTAACGGAGGGGAATGTATCACCTGTTCACCAGAAGAAGGTGCGGCAACTTGCCCCGTTTCTGGTGTATGTTTCTGTTTAGCCGAAAATGAAACATATAAATGCAGCTCAACAAAATGTATTGAATGCACGCCTGAACAAGGTGAAGCAACCTGCTCTAACACCGGTGAATGTGTTTGTGCACCAGCAGGTTCAGAAACCCTATGTAACGCAGTCCAATGTATTTCCTGTACTGAAGAACAAGGTACACCAATCTGTTCAGGAGCGGGTGATTGTATTTGTGTGCCCGAAGGCGCTAATTATAAATGTAATAACAGTGAATGTGTTGTTTGTACAGAAAGCACCGAAACAGCGGTTTGTGCTGAAGTCGGGGCCTGTACATGTTTACCCGAAGGTTCCACCTATGATTGTGGTGAATCCGGCTGTATCACATGCACCGAAGAACAGGGCACAGCTAAATGCCCTGCATCAGGTGCTGACTGCGTTTGTGTGCCGGCGGGATCCAGTTATGATTGCAGTACAAGTGGATGCAAAACATGCACGCCCGAAGAAGGCGAAGCACAATGTTCCAAATATGGCGATTGTCTTTGTGTTCCGGAAGGCGCCAATTATAAGTGCAGTTTTTGGGAATGTGTATCATGTACAGAAGCGGAAGGCCAACCCGTTTGTGATCGCAACTGTACCTGCACTCAAGAGGAAATCTGCCAATTCGGTGGTGAAAACATCAATGGCGTTTGTTGTAAAGATGGCAAAGCGTGGGATGGTACAGCCTATGTTTTGACAAACAATGCTTGTGGTTGTCCTATCCCTTCTGATTGTCAAACATGTACATGGGTAAATGGTAGTGCGAGAGTTTCATTTTTACCACAAGGAACAAAATGTGTTCAATCTGGAGTAGAAGGCACTTGTGATTCATATGGACAGTGCAAAGCTACAGGTACATCGTGTTCGTCAGAAAATGCATGTTCAACAGGTTGGTTTTGTAATTACGGTGGAACAAAAACACCGAATGTTTGTCAAAAGGTAAATCCACAGACATATACATATCAAGGTGTTACCTATTATTTTAATACAGCTTCAGATTTAAGATCTTGGTGTCGACCTGCAGATAATAATACCAATTGTGTATGGGGATATTTGTCTCGTCAAGGGGCAAGAAGTTGGTGTAAAGGAATAGGAAAACGCTTATTAACTCAATCAGAATGGGCTGCGGTTGCTCCTGTTATTGGTCCAATGTTGCCAAAAGCCACCATGGCTCCAACTTATTGGTTGGAAACTGGTTGGGCAGAAGGAACGGATTATCAATCCATCCGTCCTTCAGGCCGAGATGATGGATATGCAAATAATGCGGGTGTTATTTGTCGTTAAGAAAGGATAAATCATGAAAAATAAATTTTATGGCTTTTTGGGACTTTTTATTATGATGGGAATTTCTGTTGCTTTTGCGCAAGAATTATCCAAAGAGGAAAAAGACGTTCTAACAATAGAACAAAAAATTGATGTTTTAAAACACCAAAAAGAACTATTAGAAAACAAAACAACCGATGAAAATTATAATGAGATTTATCCTTTAATACAAGAAATAGATCAAAAAATAGCCCGTCAAAAAAGATTTTTTGAAACAAAAACAGAAAAAGGACGATTAATAAAGAAAATCGAAAGATTAAAAAAAGAGCTTTCAGAAACAACAAAACATGAGCCAGAAAAGTTACATAAATTAATGGATCAAATATACACATTAGAAGAAAAATATGAAAAAGAATACCCAGAAGAATTTGAATGAACAAAAAAAGACCGCCTTATAAACGGTCTTTTTTTAATTCTCATCCCATTACGTTTAACAAAAATCCCCGAAAATCGGGGATTTTATTTTATGGCGCGCCCGGCAGGATTGTTCGCTACGCTCATCCCTTTGGGACTGCCTACGGCATCTATTACGCTGACGCTTCATGAACGAACTTATGTGTAAGTTCTCATCAGCCACTGCGCTTAACAAAAACTCCCCCGAAAACGGGGGAGTTTTTAAATGGCGCGCCCGGCAGGATTCGAACTTACAACCTTCTGATCCGTAGTCAGATGCTCTATCCAATTGAGCTACGGGCGCTGAATACTTTTCTATTATAACCCACTTTTTAAAAAAACGCAAGATTTTTTTCATATTTTTCATAAAAAACTTTTCTTTTAATGAAAAATACGCTAATCTTAGCTGAGAACAGGAGGCTAAATGGCACACATTTTTCGCAAAATTGTGGAACGGTTATATTATAAAAATATCTCGCTGACCCGTACTTTGGGTAATAAAAAGTTGGATATCACGGTGGATCAGTTAAAGGCCGCCCGTGCTTTGTTGGGGTGGAGTCAAGCGGATTTGGCGAAAAAGTCAGGCTATTCTTTACCGGCTGTCAACAACATTGAACGCGGACTTTATAAGGCGCATGATGCCACGATGGAAGATATCGTGCAAACTTTTGAACAAAACGGTATTCAATTTTTGGATGGCCCGGGCGTACGTTTAGAAAACTCTGGATTGCGTATCAAATGTTATGAAGGTTCAGATGCATTTCATTATTTATTTACCAAAATAGAGGCTGCCTTAAAAGATAATTCTCAGGAATTATTGATTTGCGGGATTGATGAAAAATTGGTCAAGGATGTTTATGGCAAAGAATTATCCAAGTTGCAAAAAGCATTAAAAGACAATCCTGTGCGCATTATAACCTATAAGGATTTTAGTTACGCCATGACATTTAATCATTTTCAAAAAAAGGTGGTTGATGATACAAGGCCGTTGTTGCCCTGTTTTATTTATGCCGATCGTGTGGCAATGGTTTTAATGGAAAATCCGATACATGTTGCTATCTTATACAATGAAAAAATGGCACAGGATTATGCCAAATACTTTGATTTTCTTTGGAAACAGAGCCGATAAAATTTTCCTTGCTTTTTTATATCAATTCGTATATCCTGCATAGGAATTTATGCAAGGAGAAAACATGAAAACAGCTTTTAAATCTTTATTGTTGGGGATGGCCTTTTTGCCGACATTGGCTTTGGCCGAAGAAAGCGCCCCCACATGGAAATTGGATATGCATGAAGTATCCATCAGTTATTCCAACACAACGGTTGGTAATGCCCGTGAATATAGTGATTCACCGATTTCGGCATACAGTGCGGACAGCCAATACAATATTGTCGGAAAATTGGATATGTTCTTAAATCGTTCCGATGATAAAAGTTTTTGGTCCAATAATTTAATGTTAAACTATGGTAAATTAAAAATTAAACCGGTGGATGAGCCAAATGAAACCAGTGAAAGTGCCGATAAAATCTGGTTATCCACAGATTATGCTTTAAAATTATGGAAATATAAAGAAGCGGATATCGGTCCTTTTGCTCAATTGGCCTTTCAAACTGAATTTACCGCCAATCAGGATTCCCCCCGTTATAAGGCTTTTTCGGGTCGTGAAGGTTTGAAATTATTTGAGGGTAAATTTGTAAAGGATTTATATTTGGCTGCCATGCAAGAATATGATTTTACTTATTCCGACAAAAAAACAATGAAACACGGTTGGGAAATCGGTTTGCGTGCCGAATATCCCATTCGTGAAGGTGTGAAGTTATCCGGTTCGGCCAAATATACCGACTATGTTCATTTTAGCGAATTTGTCCCCACAGATTTAAGATATGATTTGGATTTAACCGCCAAAATGGAAGTGGCTTTAACGGATACTTTGGCGTTTGCCCCTTATGTCAGCTATCGCCGTGGACAGGCCCGTGGTACCGACAAGGTGGGCACAAACTTGATGGTTGGTTTACAATTAAAGTATGCCGATTTATTTGATTTATAATAAAATGAAAGGAAAATAAAATGTTTAAAAATGTTATAAATGAATTTAAAAAGTTTGCTTTGCGTGGGAATGTGTTGGATATGGCCATCGGTATTATCATCGGTGCCAGTTTCAGCAAAATCGTTGATTCTTTGGTCAAAGATGTTTTGATGCCCCCATTGGGATTATTGTTGGGTAAAGTGGATTTTACCAATTTGTACATTAAATTGATGGACGGTTCTGTGGCTGGTCCTTATGCCAGTTTGGATGCCGCCCAAAAAGCCGGTGCCGTGACAATCAATTATGGTTTATTCTTGAATGCTTTGATCAGTTTTATTATTGTGGCGTTTGCCGTGTTTTTGTTGGTTAAAGCCATCAATACTCTGCGTGAAAAAATGGAAAAAGCCGAAGAGGCTGCGCCGGCACCTAAAACGGAAAAGGCTTGTCCTTATTGCTGTTCAAAAATTTCAATTAAGGCAACCCGTTGCCCGCATTGTACCAGTGAATTAAAAGCAAAAAAATAAGGCTATTTTTTTCAAAAACACCCCTTGTGAAAACAGGGGGGATTTTTTTATCTTTCACGAACAACCAAAACTTTGTGATTTGGACCATATTTATAATACAAAACTGCTGCACGATGTTGTCCATCTATAATCGCATTATTTTTACGTACAACAATAACACATTTTGACGGGTCATATTCATCTTTTTGCGTTAATGATTTAACCAGATCCAACATTCTTTTAGCGGTATCACTTTCATCAACTGGTAAAAATACATCTGCTTCACAATAAAAATCTTTGTCACGATAGGTATAATCAGTGGTCTTATTCTTTAAATATTTATAGGTTTGTGTTTCAGAAATAGGACAGGTTTTTCTGTGTCCGCATGGGACGTGTAAATCTTTCAATGCAAGTTTTACAATTTCCACGTTTCCAGATAAATGATGATAGGCTTCTTTGGGCAGTGCGATGTTAAATTTTGTTTTCAGTGTTTCTTTCAGTTGGTTATAGTGAACCATTAAAAAAATTTCCCTGAGAATACGAAAATATCGGTAAAAAATAATTTTATGCCCAAACAAATAAAATTCAAAACGATCTCTTTTCTTTTTTAATTTTATAAAATTCATTTTCTAGATTTCCTTTCAAAATTAAAATATCGCCTTGATGAGAGGCGGTTGGAAGCTAGAAAACTATCGTTTGGAATAGCGTTGTATATTTGGGATTATTCCCTTATTTTACAACCTTCCAACCGATTTGAACAGTTGGAAAATATCGTCTTGATAATCAAGACGCCAAACGGTTAGGTTTTCTAGACCTACACACAGAATCACTGTATGCAATATCATTTTAATAAACTTTCATATCCGATGCAAGAAAAATTTAAAAAAAATGTGCTCCCTTAATTTAATGAGTTTTTTTAAAAAACTTGATTTTTATGGAAAAATCGTGTATAATAAGGCTGTTATCTTTTTGATGAAAACAGAAAAGACCTTACTGAACGATATCTCGGTTTGTGCCGATTCTGTGGGAGAAAAGAAACTTTAACGAATAAATGAAAGGAAAAAAAGATGTCGTTAACAAAAGAATTAAAGCAACAATTGATTAAAGAATATGCCGTCAAAGAAGGTGATACAGGTTCACCCGAAGTGCAAGTGGCTGTGTTGAGTGCTGAAATTTCAGCCTTGTCCGCTCACTTGAAAAAACATCCCAAAGATGTGCACTCCGCCAAAGGTTTGAGCGGTTTGGTGGCCAATCGTCGTCGCTTGTTGACTTACTTAAAGAAAAATGATCAAGCGCGTTATGATGCCTTGGTCAAACGTTTGAAACTGCGTAAATAGTTTCATCCAAGGGGGGCGTCAAGGGATGCCCTCCCTTTACAATGTATGAATATGAAAGGAAAAAATATGAGTTTATTTACAACATATAAAAAAGAAATAACTTGGGGGGGTAAAACATTATCCATTGAAACCGGTAAAGTGGCCCGTCAGGCCGATGGTTCTATCATCGCCCGCTATGGTGATACAGAAGTCATTGCCACCGTTTGTGCCAGCAAAAAAACACCGGATACTTTTGAAGATTTTATTCCGTTGACCGTGAATTATCAGGAAAAAACATATTCTGCCGGTTTGATTCCGGGCGGTTTTTTCAAACGTGAAGGAAAACCCAGTGAACATGAAGTATTGACTTCCCGTTTGATTGACAGACCTATTCGTCCTTTGTTTGTCAAAGGTTTTAATAACGAAACTCAGGTCGTTTGTACTTTGATTTCCTATGATAAAAAAACACAGGCCGATATTTTGGCCATGATTGCGGCCAGTGCGGCTTTGACCATTTCCGGCTTGCCTTTCTTAGGCCCGATTGCCGGTGCCCGTATCGGTTATATTGACGGTGAATATGTGTTGAACCCGAACGTTGCCCAAATGAAAAACAGCCAATTGGATTTGGTTGTGGCCGGCACACGTGAAGGTGTGTTGATGGTTGAATCCGAAGCTCAAGAATTATCCGAAGAGGTGATGTTGGGTGCCGTTGAATTCGGTCATGAATCCTTAAAGCCCGTGATTGATATGATTATTTCTTTGGCTGAAGAATGTGCCAAAGATCCGTGGGAAGTGAAAGCTGAACCGGCCGAATATGCAGTTGTTCGCAATGAAATTAAAGAAAAATTGGGTGCCAAGATTGAACAGGCTTATCAAATTCACAACAAATTGGAACGACAAAATCAATTGGCCTTATTGCGTGAAGAAGCCGCCCAATTGTTTGAAGGTAAAGAAGCCGAATTGGCCATCTATGAAAAAGTTTTCCATGAATTGGAAGCCCGCACCGTGCGTGATTCCATTTTGGCCGGTAATGCCCGTATTGACGGACGTGATACCAAAACGGTTCGCCCCATTGAAACAGAAGTGGCCCTGTTGCCAAAAGCACATGGTTCCGCTTTGTTCACACGTGGTGAAACTCAGGCGATGGTTGTCACAACATTGGGAACGGCCGATGATGAACAAATCGTGGACAGCTTGAACGGTGAATATTCCGAATCATTCTTGTTGCATTATAACTTCCCGCCGTTTTCAGTTGGTGAAGTGGGCCGTATGGGATCACCGGGCCGTCGTGAAATCGGTCACGGAAAATTGGCATGGCGTGCCATTCATCCGATGTTGCCGACCAAAGAAGAATTCCCCTATACCATCCGTGTTGTATCGGATATTATGGAATCCAACGGTTCATCATCTATGGCCACAGTTTGTGGTTCTACTTTATCCTTGATGGATGCGGGTGTGCCGATGAAAAAGCCGGTGGCCGGTATTGCCATGGGTTTGATTAAAGAAGGCGAAAAGTTTGCTGTTTTGACCGATATCTTGGGTGATGAAGACCACTTGGGTGATATGGACTTTAAGGTGGCCGGCACCAAAGACGGTGTAACCGCTTTGCAAATGGATATTAAAATCACATCCATTACTCCTGAAATTATGAAGATTGCCTTGAATCAGGCGCATGAAGGCCGTATGCATATCTTGGGCAAAATGGCCGAATCCATTGCTGAACCCCGTTCGGATATCAGCCCCAACGCCCCTCGCATTCAATCTTTTGCCATCAACAAGGATAAGATTCGTGACGTGATTGGTACAGGTGGTAAAGTTATTCGTGAAATCACCGAAAAAACAGGAGCCAAAGTGGATATTACTGATGACGGTATTGTTTCTGTGGCTGCTGTTGACGGTGAAGCAGGTCGTGCCGCCGTTGATTGGATTAAATCCATTGTGGCCGAACCAGAAGTGGGTAAAATTTACGATGGTACGGTCGTTAAATTGATGGACTTTGGTGCTTTTGTGAACTTTATGCCCAACCGTGATGGTTTGGTTCATATTTCCGAAGTGCGCCCCGAACGCGTCAACAAAATTGCGGATGTGTTAAAAGAAGGCGACAAAGTCAAAGTCAAAATGACCGGTTTTGATAAAGGCAAAATTCGTTTGTCCATGAAATGGATTAATCAAGAAACAGGCGAAGAAATGCCCCACGAAGAAAAACCGAAAAAAGAACATAAAGAGCATAAGGAAAAAAAGGCCGAAGAAGCACAACAACAACCTGTTGAAGAATTGGCCAATATCTTACCGAACGCTTAGTTGTTCTGACTCTGTAAAATGCCCCGATTTTTTCGGGGCGTTTTTTATCGGATAATTAAATCAGGATAATGTTTTTTGATATTCCTTAAAGATTCGTCTGTAAAAAACGATTCTATGGCCATAACGGATGGCGGATTTTTATCCTCGGGAAAAGTATGATATTTTTGTAAGGCGTAGGTTTTTACGCCTGATTTTTTTAAATCTTCGGCAATTTTTAAAATATCGGAAGGATCCAAATAGTTGGGATCGCATGTAGTACGACATTCAAAAGCCACATCTGATTGTGTTAAAATTTTTAAAGTTTCTTTGACCTGTTCGGCCGTGTTTTTACGTCCCGACAAAACATCATATTTGTCCCATGGGGCTTTAATATCCAATCCCACCCAATCCAATAAAGATAAAATGGATTTTAATTTTTCGGGATAAACGCCTGATGTATGAACGGCCGTTTTAAAGCCCAAAGTTTTAATCTGATTTAATATATCGGCAATATCCGGTTGCATTAAAGGTTCACCACCGCTTAAAACAACGCCGTCCAATAATTTTTTGCGTGTTTTTAAAAAAGCCATAATCTCATCCCATGATTGACCGGTGTCGGCTTTGATGGGTTGCAGATTTGGATTATGACAAAAAGGGCATCGCAAAGGACACCCTTGAAAAAAGATGACGGTGGCTAAGCATCCCGGAAAATCAATACTCGTAAATGGGACAACGCCCGCCACCGTCTGTGCCACTATGGCCCCCTAACTCAGCATGCTTTTTGCATGGCGCAAGCACAGTTGGCCTGTTCTTCCGTGAACCATTGACGTTCTTGGAATTCGCTTTTTTTGCCTTTGTTAAAGTGGCTGTACGGGCGGAAATAACCCATCACGCGTGTCCAGCATTCGCAAGGCGTTCTTTCGGCTTGGTGTGCTTGTAAAATTTCTAAATCTGTCATTTTTTCCTCCTCTTTGTTAAATTTGTTGTTGACGTTTTTTTTCAATTAATTCTTTGTCACAGTGGGGACAATATTCGTGAGCCCCGCTGATATACCCGTGTTTCGGGCAAATGGAATATACCGGTGTTACGGAAACGTAAGGTAAACGGTAGTTTTCCAAGACACGTCTGACTAAATCTTTACAGGATTTAGACGACGAAATTCTTTCGTTCATATACAGGTGCAAAACTGTTCCGCCCGTATATTGTGTTTGCAAATCATCCTGATAATCCAAGGCTTTGAACGGATCATCGGTAAAGCCCACCGGCAATTGAGATGAGTTCGTGTAATAAGGTGCATCATGCGTGCCGGCCTGAATAATATCAGGATAACGTTTTTGGTCCTCACGGGCAAAACGATAGGTTGTCCCTTCGGCGGGTGTTGCCTCCAAATTGTACATATTACCTGTTTCTTCTTGATAAGAAATCAAACGTTCACGAATATAGGTCAGGAATTTTTTGGCAAATTCACGGCCGTATTCGGTGGTAATATCCTCTTTGTCATTGGTGAAGTTGCGGATCATTTCATTGATACCGTTGACACCAATGGTTGAAAAGTGCGAATTAAAGCGTCCCAAATAACGTTTAGTATATGGATATAAACCGCGTTCCAATTGCATGGTAATGGTTTGGCGTTTTAATTCCAAAGATTTTTTGGCCAATTCCATCAATTCATCCAAGCGGTTGTATAATCCTTCTTCATTGGCTTTGAATAAATATCCCAAACGGGCACAGTTGATGGTCACAACACCCACTGAACCGGTTTGTTCGGCCGAACCAAACAAGCCACCGCCACGGCGTTTTAATTCGGTCAAATCCAAACGCAAACGACAGCACATGGAACGCACATCAGACGGTTTCATATCAGAATTCACATAGTTTGAAAAATAAGGCAAGCCGTATTTGGCGGTCATTTCAAACAATAAATCAATGTTTTCGGAATCCCATGGGAAATCGGATGTGATATTGTATGTCGGAATCGGGAAAGTAAAGGGACGACCTTTGGCATCGCCTTCGCCCATCACTTCCAAGAAAGCACGATTGATCATATCCATTTCTTTTTGTAATTCACCATAGGTAAAGGGCTGTTCCACGCCACCAATAACAGGATGACGATCCTTTAAATCCGCCGGACATGTCCAATCGAATGTCAGGTTTGTAAAGGGTGTTTGCGTTCCCCAACGTGATGGCACATTCAAATTAAAGATGAATGATTGCATGGCCTGTTTCACATCTTTATATTGCAAATTTTCCATGCGAATGAAGGGGGCCAAATAGGTATCAGCCGATGAAAATGCCTGAGCACCCGCCCATTCGTTTTGTAACGTTCCCAAAAAGTTCACCATCTGGGAAAAGGCCGAAACCAAATGACGTGGCGGTTTTGATTCTGTTTTGTTTGGCACGCCGTTGAAACCTTCAGTCAATAATGTTCTGAGCGACCAACCGGCACAATAGCCCGCCAACATATCCAAATCATGAATATGATAATCACCATTCAAGTGGGCTTGACCGATTTCAGGGGTATAAACATGTTTTAACCAATAATTGGCCACTACTTTACCCGAAACATTTAAAATCAATCCGCCCAAAGAATAACCTTGGTTGGCGTTGGCATTCACACGCCAATCGGAACGATCCAAATATTCGTTGATGGATGAAATGGCGTCAATGGCCACTTTTTTATCCTGACGTTGACGTTCACGTTGTTCACGATAGATGATATAAGAACGGGCTGTTTTGTAATAATTGGAAGAAATCAAAACTTGTTCTACCACATCCTGAATTTGTTCAATGGTCGGCACAACGGCACCGGCAAAACGATGGCGTAAAACTTTAATCACCTGTTCGGCCAATAAATGTGCTTCGTCATCCCCATATTCGCCCGTGGCAAAACCGGCCTTTGCAATCGCCGATACGATTTTTGTGGCATCAAAGGAATGTTTTTCCCCATCACGTTTAATCACCTCAGACAAGGCCCCTACATCGATGGTCTTAGCGGTATCCTTCGGCTCAACAATTTCCAACATTTTGTGTCCTTTCTTAAAAATGAATACTATATATTGTGTTTTTTGATTTTTTATATCTGCCTATAATAGACATTTTTATGCGCGATAAGTCAACCACTTTTTTTGATAAAAAATCACTTATTTTTATAACCCTTTCATTTATAGGGTTTTTTTTAGAAAAAATAATTTTTTCAAATGTCATAAAGCTTAACAAAAAGTTGCCAACATAAGGGGGTATGAAAAATGGTTTTAAAGCGGATTTTTTCAAAAAAAGCCAACAGGCATAAAGCTTTACACCGATTCGAACGATTCGAATCGCAAAAGGCCTTGACTTTTTCGAATCGATTCGCTAAAATAGAATCATCAAATGCGGGTGTAGCACAATGGTAGTGCAGCAGCTTCCCAAGCTGAATACGTGGGTTCGATTCCCATCACCCGCTCCAAAAAAACGCCCACTGGAAAGTGGGCGATTTTGTTTTTATTTGTTATATAATTTTCGGGGCTGATAACTTGTATGCAACAAGTGGTGCGACCGTTCGGATAAGGGCTTACCCAAAAATTCATCATATAACTTTTTGATATCCGGATTTTGATGCGAACACCGTTTTTGTGATTGACGATCATCCTGCATCAAACCAGCCATACGGGCTTTGCGGATTTCATCCGTTACACCCAAAGGCTGACCACCGCCACCGACACATCCGCCGGTACAGGCCATCACTTCAATAAAGTGATACGGGGGTTCTTCGCCTTTTTGTTGAGCCTCACGAACCTTTTCCAAAATAGCCTGAACATGGCCGATACCATGGGCAACAGCAATACGGACTTCTTTGCCCGCCAAGTTCAATGTCATTTCTTTGATACCTTTATCCAAACCCAAAATCGGTTTAACTTCCAAAGCATCATCCGCCATTTCTTCCCCTGTCACAACGGCATGAACCGTACGCAAAGCAGCCTCCATCACACCACCGGAAAAACCAAACACAGTGGCCGCCCCCGTATAAGAACCCAATGGGCTGTCGGCTTGTTCTTCGAGCAGGTTGACAAAATCAATGCCGGCCTGTTTAATCATGCGGGCCAATTCACGTGTGGTGAGTGATACATCCACATCTTGGAAACCCGAGGAGAACATTTCTTCCGAACGCAGGATTTCAAATTTTTTGGCCGTACAGGGCATAATTGAAATCACACGCATATTTTTGGCTTCCACACCAATTTTATCGGCATAATATGTTTTGCTTAAAGCACCCACGATTTCATGCGGTGATTTGCAAGATGAAAAGTGCGGAATCATATCGCCATAGTATTTTTCCATATAATCCACCCATGCCGGACAGCAGGACGTAATCATCGGCAACACACCTTTACCATTTACAAAGCGTTCAATAAATTCTGTGCCTTCTTCCATAATGGTGACATCAGCACCAAAGTTTGTATCAAACACGGCATTAAAGCCCAAACGGCGCAATGCGGCATAGATTTTACCTGTTGTGATTTCCCCGGGTTTATAACCAAAGGCTTCACCAATGGCCACACGAACGGCCGGTGCAATTTGAACCACACAGTATTTATCTTTATCCTGCAACATATTCCACACATATTGTGTGTCATCACGTTCGGTTAAAGCCCCAGTCGGACAGTGGGCCGTACATTGACCACACTTGATACAGGGACTGTTGCCCAACTTTTCATCCGCCGCCGGTGAAATATGGGTATTGATACCACGTTTTAACATAGATAAAGCCCATACATTCTGTGTATTTTGACAAACTTCCACACAACGACCGCAAAGGATACATTTACGCGGATCCAAAACGATACTTTTGGTGGAATCATCCACGGGCATTTCTTCCTTGGTGGGTGTAATATCGGCAAATTCCGTATCACGAATACCAAAGTCGGCCGATAATTTTCTCAATTCACAGGTATCGTTTTTCAAACAGGTCAAACATTCGTTCGGATGTTTGCTGAGTGTCAGTTTCAATACCGTTCTGCGCGCCTCAATAATATCGGGATCACGTGTGATAACTTCCATTCCTTCGGCCACGGGCGTGCAACACGAACGCACCATGCGACCGTTTGATTTGACAATACAAATACCACAGGCAGCAGTCGGAGGTAAATCCGGATGATGACACAATGTCGGAATTTTAATTTGAACGGATTTTGCCGCATCCAAAATGGTTGTGCCAGCGGGAACTTCCACGGTTTGAGAATCAATTGTTAATTTTACCATCGTTTTATTTCCTTATCTTTTTGTGTTGATATTACAGGCATTGATTTCTTTTTCGGTTTCAACCGCATCGGGTTCATCACCGTCAATCAACAACGCATCATATTCTTCTTTAAAGAACTTCATGGTTGACAGTACCGGATTGGGGGCTGTTTGACCCAAACCGCACAAGGAAGCCTTTTGCATGGCGTTTCCGATTTCCTTGATTTTGGCCACATCCGCTTTGGTGCCTTTGCCGTCCGCAATTTTGTTCATCAATTGCAACATTTGATATCCACCGATACGGCATGGTGCACACTTACCACAGGATTCATCCACCGTAAAGCCCAAATAGAACTTGGCAATTTCAACCATACTGTCGTCTTCATCCATGATAATCATACCGCCCGAACCCATCATAGAACCGATTTTTTTCAATTCTTCATAACATAAAGGCATATGCAATTCGCTGGCCGGTATCACACCACCGGAAGGACCACCCGTTTGAACGGCTTTAAAGGGCTTACCCGAGCTGGTCCCACCACCGACATCATTGACCATTTCACCAACGGTTGTTCCCATCGGGACTTCCACCAAGCCGGAATGTTTCACTTTACCGGTGATGGCAAACACTTTTGTCCCTTTGGATGTTTCGGTTCCCACTTCACTGAACCATTCGGGACCGTTGACCATAATCGGTGCAACATTGGCCAAAGTTTCCACATTGTTGATGGCTGTCGGCTTATCAAACAAGCCTTTTTGTGTCGGGAACGGCGGACGGGGACGCGGGGTACCACGCTTGCCTTCCACGGATGACATCAGGGCTGTTTCTTCACCACACACAAATGCCCCAGCCCCATAGCGAATATCCGCCATAAAGTTAAAGTCTGTGCCAAAAATGTTGCGCCCCAAAATACCATAGCGTTTGGCTTGTTTAATCGCCAATTCCATCCGCTGAATCGCTAAAGGATATTCGGCACGGATATAGAACCAACCGGATGTGGCACCCGTAGCATAAGCACCAATCATCATTCCTTCCAAAACGGCATGGGAACCGCCACCTAAAATACAAGAATCCATATAGGCGCCCGGATCACCTTCATCACCGTTACAAATCATAAACTTTTCACCATCCACCAAAGGTGATTTGGCCAGCATTTCCCACTTGACACCGGTTGGGAATCCGCCACCGCCACGACCACGCAAACCGGACTTTTTAATCACTTCCAACACTTCTTCCGGTTTCATGGTCAAAGCCTTCATCAACCCCTGATAACCACCATTGGCAATATATTCACCCAAATCTTCGGGATCCGAATGCCCCAACAAACGCAACACGATTTTGCGTTGTTTTTGGAAAAACGGCAAATCCAAAGAAAGTTCTTGTTGTTTTAAATAATCCGAAGTATTGATTTCACCTTCTGTTTTTAAAGCTGGGGCCACGTGTTCGGCCACAATTAAGCGAGCCATATCGGCTGTTACATGTTGATATAAAACCGGTTTTTTACCTTTGATTTCCACACGGGCTAAAGGACCGGAGGCACACAATCCCATACAACCGGTGCAAACCATACGCACATCGGTATCAATACCGGCCGCCTTTAACGCTTCCTTAAAGGCATCAATCACGCTGGAGGCCCCGCCTGAATGACAGCTGGTGGCATTACAGGTGTAAATGGACGCTTTAAAATGGGCCACACGTTCTTTAAATTCATCACCCAATTTTAACAATGTTTCTTTTTGGGTGCGTCCCAATGCTTTTAATTTTTCAATTTGTTCTTGTGACAATTCTACCATAATCTTATCTCCTTATGCTTGTTTTGTCATTGTTTCACGCCATTCGGCAATAATTTTCGGCACTTCCAACGGTGTAACACGACCATAGGTTTTGCCATTGACCACCACCACAGGGGCCAAACCGCAACAACCCAAACAACGCACCACCTGAATATAAAACAAGCCGTCATCTGTTGTAATGCCGGCCTTCACACCCAATTCGGATTCAAATGCATCAATAACGGATTGGCTTCCCTTAATATGACAGGCTGTGCCATCACAAATGGAAATCACAACCTTTCCCGGCGGATTTAATTTAAAGTGATTGTAAAAGGTTAAAACAGAATAAATTTGTGCCATCGGAATTTTTAATTCTTCGGCCACCACTTCCATAGAACACCACGGCACATAACCGAAAGCCCCTTGAATTTCATGCAAAGCCATGATTAAAGAACCACGCTTGCTTTTCCACTTGACCATCATTTTTTTGGTCTCTTCTTGTATTTTTGCTTTATCTTCGGACATTATATTCTCCTTTTTTGTTTTTAAGATATTTTCGTTTTAGCACAGCTTATCACAAAAAACAAGCCTTTTATAATATTTTTCACAAGATATTTAGGATATGTTTTTATTTTTTTCTTGCATCAGATATGAAAGATTAAAATGTGAAAAATTTATTAAACCAATTAGACATCACATATCCTGATATTATTTAGCTAAAAATCCTAATGTTTTACTTGTTACTATCTCAAATGTCGAGCACGACTTTTATGCTATACCAGAAAAGTATTTCTAAAAAATCTTATCTTTGAACTCGTGCAAGTACATGAAAACAGACAAAAAAGCCACCGATTGACCAGTGGCTGTATCAAATGGTGGGCGAGTGTATGCTATCTTTGAACAAATATGGATGAATTAATGTGCCTCACCGAACGAATTCAAAATATCAAAAATAAACTTTGAGTTTTTTTCCACAAGAAAGAAAATGTCAAAATTGTTGACTTTAATAAAGCAAATATGATAGAATCATCTCATAATTTTGAGGAAAAAATATGGACCTAATTGAAAAGAAGCCAGTTGTTTTTACAGCGCAATCAAAAAAGAACTTCTTTATGAGGATGCTTGTTTGTAAATATGTTTTTGAACATGGATGCATACCTCTTAACCCTTTTAATGTATTTGGATATTTCCTATATGAACTGGTGGACAGAGATTTGGTTCGTAATGGAAATAATAATTTGATTGCTCGTTCAGATGAAGTATGGTTTTTGGGAGAAATTGCTGACGGTTGCGTTTCCGAGATAGAGTATGCGATGGAATTAGGAAAAAAGATTGCTTTTTATAAAATAGGATCTTCCTACAAATCAATAGAAAAATGTGCGATTGATGAATTGATTTTTGAAGATGAAGTGACAGTAGATACTGAAAAACTGAAACAAAAAATAAAAGAATATCCATATATTAGTTTCTGATAAATTTTTGGATAGTGGAGAGATTTTTCTGGATTTTGCTTCAAGAGTTCGAAAATACCAAATTTTGGACATTTTTTAAAAATCTCATTTTCGAACTCGTACAAGCGCATGAAAACAAAAGAAAAAGCCACCGTTTAAAAGGTGGCTGTTATAAGTGGTGGGCGCGCAGAGACTCGAACTCTGGGCCCGCTGATTAAGAGTCAGCTGCTCTACCAACTGAGCTACGCGCCCCACAAGATAAATTATAGCCGAATCATCCCCAAAAGTCAATCTTTTTTTAAAAACATAAAAAAAGAAAGGGCCAAACGACCCTTTCTTTTAATTCATAAAACTTATTGTTTTATAACCTCATCCACATCTATTTCGGTGGAAAACCAGCCTTTATCCACATCACCACGAATTTGAACGGTATCGTTCGGTGTGATTTGAACATTGCGCCAACTGTCATCATCTACCTCAATCACGATTGAGCCTGTGCCATCGCTAAATTGATATTTTTCATCACCCAAAGCATTATCAATTTTGCCGGTCAAAACAACCGGTGTATCATCACGCATGGTAAGCACTTCGGCAACGGTCATTGTCGATTGATTAGGATTGACATACTGAGCATGAGCCCCAAAAGCCGTTACCATCAAACCAGTAAAAATAATAAAAAGTTTATTCATTTTCCCTCCTTTTATAACTTTCTTTATATAAATCTTTCCATTGTTTTTGTCAAGAACATTAAGCGTTTAAAATACAACCATACAAGATGGCAAAAAAGTGCATCAAAGTACCACACAAAACAAAGGCGTGCCAAATAGCATGTGTATAACGTCGGCTTTTCCAGACATAAAAGGGAACCCCAAAAGTATAAAAAAGTCCCCCTAATACCAAAAAAATAATCCCAATATTATTCAAGTTGGAAAATAATGATTTAGAGGCAAATACAATCAACCATCCCATCGTTAAATAAAGCAAAATTGACCAAGCCTTTGTGCCTTTGGCGCCGCTGACCAACTTTAAAATTGTCCCCAATAAAGCCAAACCCCAAATAATTCCAAAAATAGTCCACCCCAATGCGCCACGTAAATTAACCAACAAAAAAGGTGTATAAGTACCAGCAATTAAATAATAAATAGCAATATGGTCAAATTTTTTCAAAATCTGTTTTGCATGCAGGTTTGTCAAAGCATGATAAACCGTTGATGTGGTATATAAAATAATCATAGATGATGCAAAAATGGCACAGGAAACAATTTTCCAAGCATCACCCGAAACTGATGCAAAAGCCGTTAAAACCGCCAAAGCACAAATACCCAAAATAATCCCCAATCCATGACACGAACATGAAGCGATTTCTTCGGCCATTGTATAAGGACGTTGCATTTGATTTTGCTTCATAAAAACCTCCATTTGACTTTTTTATTATAGAAAAACCCAAATTAAAAGTCAAGAAATATGACACTTTTATGACAAAAACAACCTTGTCAGATATAACAAAACACACCAAATAATAAATATTATTTATATTATTTTATATTTTTAGTTGCAATATGTATGAAATATACCTATAAGTATAAAACAAACAATTTAAAAAAGGAGAAAAAAATGTTAGTTTGTAAAAATGTCATTGTCAATGGGCGCAGAACAAGTATGCGTTTGGACCGTGAAACGTGGATATCTTTATCGGATATTTGCCAAAGGGAGGGGATTACGATACACGAATTGTGTTCCAAAATTGATGCCAGCAAAGGAACTTCGGGTTTATCATCGGCCACACGCTTGTTTGTG
>JAZQUH010000006.1:0-1242 GCA_045631185.1 Alphaproteobacteria bacterium
GACAACAATTTTGATATGATTACTTTGCACGGTTCTTGGGCTCGTGAACGTCACATTGACCGTCGGCCAATTCACATGGGAAAACAAGGGGTTGTTTCAAAACGTGGAGAAACAAGTCATCAGGAACACCCATTTTTGACAATTTTAGATAAAACTGCCACAGAAAATGAAGGCAACGTTTACGGTGTGAACTTTATTTACAGCGGAAACTTTGTGGCAGAAGTTCAAAAAAATCAGTTTGATTCCCTTCGCGTAACAATGGGAATTAATCCAGAAAATTTTAGATGGAAATTGAACTCTGGCGACGCTTTTGAAACTCCTCAAGCTGTTTTAGTTTTTTCTGATAAAGGATTAAACGGAATGAGCCACGCCTTCCACGATTTGTACCGAGAACATTTGATTCGCTCGCCATTTAAGGCAAAACCTCGCCCAATTTTAATTAACAACTGGGAAGCAACTTATTTTAATTTTAATACAGAAAAACTTTTAGAAATTGCGCGTCAGTCTAAAAAAGACGGAATTGAAATGCTTGTTATGGACGACGGTTGGTTTGGAAAACGCAATAATGACGATTGCAGCCTTGGTGATTGGGTTGTAAATGAAGAAAAAATCAACGGTGGTTTAAAAAATCTTGTTGAGCAAGTTAACAAAATCGGTTTGAAATTTGGGATTTGGTTTGAACCAGAAATGATTTCTCCTGACAGCGACGTTTTCCGCGCTCATCCTGATTGGGCAATTCAAATTCCTGGTCGTGTTCCTGGTATGAGTCGCCAGCAACTTGTTCTTGATATTGTAAATCCAGATGCTAGAAATTTTGCCTATGAGTCTGTTGCAAAAATCTTAAAAAGCGCAAATATTGAATATGTAAAATGGGATATGAACCGCCAACTTTCTGATATTGGAACCCCATGTTTGCCAGCCGACCAATTGGGCGAATATTTCCACAGATACGTTTTGGCTGTTTACGAAATGCAAGAAAGATTGATTACAGACTTCCCTAACCTTTTACTTGAAAACTGTTCTGGCGGTGGTGCTCGTTTTGACCCTGGAATGTTGTATTACAGTCCTCAAATTTGGTGTAGCGATGACACTGACGCAATTGAACGTTTGAGCATTCAAGAAGGAACTGCGTTGATGTATCCACTTTCTAGTATGGGCGCTCACGTTTCTGTTTGTCCAAACCATGCAGTTGGTCGCGTAACTCCATTTAAAACTCGCGGTCACGTGGCTTTAAGCGGAACT
>JAZQUH010000007.1:0-1249 GCA_045631185.1 Alphaproteobacteria bacterium
CGTTCCGCTACAACTTTTTTCCCGCGAGGATGAATATCATTAAAATCGCCCAAATCCAAAGCACAAGCCATACCAGTGTTTTTAATTCCAGTAAAAACTTTTTCTTGCGCCTGACGAATCAAACACCAATGTTTAAAATCTTTATCTTGTTTATAACGATGAACTGGCAACTGAACAAACAAGAAAGGCAATTTTTCATCGCACCAATCTTCGCGCCATTTATGAATCAAAGTTCCAAAAAGTTTTTCGTAAAAATAAGGTTTGTGATCATCACTTTCACCTTGATACCAAATAAATCCGCGCAAACTGTAAGGCAAAAGTCGCTTAATCATACATTCATAAAGCCCACCCGGTCTGTAAGGATTTTTGCACGATTTTGGACCCGGCCACGGACAATTACCAATTTTTGATGCAAGTTCATCCCAGCCAATATCCGGTTTTTCAGCATAATAAGGAGCCGCTCTTTTATTCCACAAATCAAGTTCAACTTCATAATCGTCATAATCTTTACATTGCTGTTCAATTGATTTTTCACCAATTTCACAATCCCAATCTTCAAGATAAGTTCGTAATTCAGCATCTTTTTCCATACAAGATTTTGGAATCCAAGCCGACGCACTAGTTCCGCCCCAGTTACAACCAATAACGCCAACAGTTACACCAAGTTCCCGCGCCAATTTTTTTGCAAAAAAATAGCCAACAGCACTCCAAGCGCCACAACCTACGTCACCCCAAACGCCCCAAGCCGTGTTACGTTCAGAATCATAAAATTTTTGGTCCAGCCAGCCAATTTTTTGCGTATAATAAAAACGAACATTTGGGCATTTTTCGTTAGCAAGTTCATCCGGCCCTTCCGCACAATTTTTCAACTCAAATTCCATGTTCGACTGCCCGCCCGCAAGCCAAACTTCGCCCACAGAAACATCAACAAACGATTTACAAAAATCACCAAATTTTACAACAAGCGAACAACCTTCCTGCGCACAAACCGGCGGCAACCAAACTTCCCAACGTCCATTCGCCAATTTTCCGCTATTTTTCCCAATCGATTTTCCATTTTTGTCAAACAATTCCGCAAAAACACGCCCTTGCTCGTCGCTCCACCCAAAAACACAAATATTTTTTTCTCTCTGAAAAACACAATGGACAGAAAATACAGCCGCTACTTCAAACATAAAATTTCCTCATAAAAAATTTGGAGGTTCCCGTCGCAAGCTATCGCTTGCTAACAAGTTTTTTTCGTTTCACT
>JAZQUH010000008.1:0-50601 GCA_045631185.1 Alphaproteobacteria bacterium
CAATCAGTACACCAGCTTAAGTGGAGAAAAAACATACAAAGTATGTGATGGTAAGAATCAGATTGTGAGAACCGACCGTAAAGGTTGTCAAAACTGTCCGAATGGTCAAGAACCCAATGCTGAACATACAGCTTGTGTAGCTTGTACAGGTGTTTTGTATAATGGTGTGTGTGGTAAATGTAAGGCCAATTATCCCAGCAAGCTTGCCTATGCATGTACTTCAGCCGAAAATCCGATATGTAATGAAATAACGGGGGTTTGTGAGGCCAAAGAAAAATGTACGGCAAATTATGGTGCAAAAACACCCGGTGCCTGCAGTGAAGATAAACCGATGTGTAATCAGAATACAGGTGTTTGTCAGGTTTGTCCTGTGGGGTCTAAATATGTGGATGATAAATGTATTGAATTGCAACCCATAACAGAATGTCAAGAATATGATGATAGAATGGTAGTTGTGAATAAATCAGATTTAACCCCATGTCGTAATGGTGATGGTTATTGTAAAAATGGGGGCTGTATTCCTTTGATTGATACGGGATTATGTCAAGAATATAATAATCAAATGATTGTTGTAAATAAGCCAGATTTTACAGAGTGTGGCGTGGGCTATTGTAAGCAGGGAGTGTGCACTCAGTGTGGTGAAAATCAAAAATACAATTCACAAACAAAAGCTTGTGAATGTCAAGGGAATTTTGTATTACAAAACGGCAAATGTGTTAGCTTGGGCGCCGCGATTGGGCCTTGTCCTCAAAATGCGATTTGTCAAAATGGCAAAATAATAAAATGTCAAGAGAATTTTGTATTACAAAACGGCGAATGTGTTAGCTTTAGCTTGGGTGCCGCGCTTGCGCAATGTCCTCGAAATGCGATTTGCCAAAATGGCGAAATAATAAAATGTCAAGAAGGTTATAAATTGGAAGGATTTAAGTGTGTTCTTATTACAGTTGAAAAGCCTTCTGATTTACATGTTGATAAAACCATATGTGGTGCAGGGGAACGGTTAGTAGATAATTCTTGTTTGCCTTGTTTGGCCGGATATTATTGTCCTGCAGGAAAAAAACCGCAAGCTTGTCCTGTTGGTACTTATAATCCAGACAAAGGGCAGGATTCCCCAAAAGCATGTAAGCCGTGCGCATATGCGCTGAGGTCTGGAATGTCAAGTTGTAGGACTTCTACTATTCGTAGATAAATGGTGGGTCGGGAAACCGACCTATCATTTTTTTTGATAGATAATATTACCAGTATCATTATCAATAATCACCCAATCGGTATTTTCTGGTTGGGTGGTTGATTGTTCTTGAAATTTTTGACACATCTTTAAAAAATCCGATGAAATACGATTATCCCATAAAACAAAATTGGGATTGTCTGTTGTGTTTTCATTGCTGTTAGTCGTTTTATCTCTATTTTCATTTTTCATTTACTTCCCCTTGTTTACACCTGTTAAAAGAGTAAAAAGTAAATATATACAACTTTTAAACGAAAAACAAGTTGAAAATCGAAAAAACAGCCCTATTTAAAAAAGGTTCATTTAACAAAGGAGGAAATAATGAATTGGATAACAAAAACTTGCTTGCTATTGATGGTTGTTGGTGGTTTAAACTGGGGTTTAGTGGGTGTTTTTAATTTTGATTTAGTGGCCTTTTTATTCGGCCAGATGAGTGTCTTGTCCCGTATTGTTTATACTTTGGTGGGAATTGCCACTGTTTGGGCGGTTATTGATTATATCTATTCGCCAAAAATAATGGTTGAAGAATAATGCTTGAGCCCGTTGGAAACAACGGGTTTTTTCTTGACTTTTGATATAAAAGTGGTTATACTCCTTTGCATTAAAAAGGAGTTTTAAAATGGCCTTGAACCAACAAACAATTCAAAATTTATCATGGTTGGCACGATTAAAGTTGCCCGCCGAGCGTGAAGATAAAATCTTAAACGATTTACAAAGTATTTTAGATTGGGTGGAACAATTGAAACAGGTAGATGTTGAAGGTGTGGAACCTTTGGTGTCTGTAACCCAGGGAATTGCCCCCATGCGTGAAGATGTGGTAACCGAGGGTGGTCAACAATCTGATTTAATGGCCAATGCCCCCGAATCCGTTCAAGGTTTTTATGTGGTGCCAAAGGTGGTGGAATAATGACAGATTTAATCAATTTAACAATCAGTGAAGCATTGGAAAAGTTAAACAAGGGTGAAATTTCATCCGTTGATTTGACTCGGGCGCATATTGAAGAAATGGCCAAAGGTCGTGTTTTAAATGCGTACATTACCGAAACGCCTGAGTTGGCTTTGGAACAGGCAAAACAATCCGATGAACGCCGCAGTGCCGGTCGTGTCGGTTTGTTGGAAGGTATTCCCGTGGCCAATAAAGATTTGTATTGTACAAAAGGTGTGCGTACCACGGCAGCCAGCAAGATTTTATCCAATTTTGTACCCCCATATGAATCCACCGTTTCGCAAAAGTTAAAAGATGCCGGTTCGGTGATGTTGGGTAAATTGAATACAGACCAATTCGCCATGGGTGGTTCCACATTGACCAGTTATTTTGGTGCCACAAAAAACCCATGGAATTTGGATTTGGTCCCTGGTGGTTCTTCGGGCGGTTCTGCCGCTGCCGTTGGGGCAGGGCTTTGTATGGGGGCCACCGGTTCCGATACAGGCGGATCCATTCGTCAACCGGCCAGCTTTTGCGGTGTAACGGGTATTAAACCAACCTATGGCCGTTGTTCACGTTATGGTATCGTGGCTTTTGCCAGTTCCTTGGATCAGGCAGGTCCCATGGCCCGTTCCGTGCGTGATTGTGCTTTAATGTTACAGGCGATGGCCGGTTATGATGAAAAAGATTCCACCGTGGCCAATGTCCCTGTACCCGATTATACCCAGGCTTTGACCGGTGATATCCGTGGCAAAAAAATCGGTATTCCCAAAGAATATCGCCCTGATGGTTTAAATCCGGATGTGGCGGCTGTTTGGGATAAAGGTATTCAGTTTTTACGTGATGCCGGTGCCGAAATTGTGGATATTTCTTTACCACATACAAAATATGCTTTGCCGGTTTATTATATTGTTGCCTGTGCCGAAGCCAGTTCAAATCTGTCGCGTTATGATGGTGTGCGTTATACCACCCGTGTGGAAGGTAAGAACTTGGATGAGTTATACGAAAATTCCCGTACGGATGGTTTCGGTGATGAAGTTGTTCGCCGTATTTTGTTGGGTACATTTGTGTTGTCAGCCGGTTTTTATGATGCCTATTATACACGGGCCCAACGTGTTCGCCGTTTAATTTACAATGATTTTGTTGAAGCCTTTAAACAAGTGGATGCCATTTTAACACCGGCAGCCCCCACACCCGCTTTATCGGCCGAAGCATTAAAGCAAATGAAACCGGTGGATGTTTATTTGGGTGACGTCTTTACCACACCGGCCAGCTTGGCGGGTGTCCCCGGTATTTCTTTGCCGGTCGGATTGTCGTCCAACGGTTTGCCGATTGGTTTGCAATTATTGGGCCGTCATTTTGATGAAAGCGGTATTTTCCAAATTGCTGACGTTTTGGAAAAACAGGCTAACTTTGATAAATTACCCCGTCGGGTGAAAGGAGAATAAGATGTACACAATACATGGTCAAACAACCGACTGGGAATTGGTTATCGGATTGGAAGTGCACTGTGAAATTTTATCCAATGCCAAAGTGTTTTCGGGTGCCAGTGCTGTTTTTGGTGGTGAACAAAATACACATGTGTCATTTATTGATGCGGGCTTTCCAGGTATGTTGCCCAAGGTCAATGAAAAATGCATTGAACAATGCGTAAAAACAGGTATGGGATTGAACGCCCAAATCAACAAATATTCACGCTTTGACCGCAAAAACTATTTTTATGCGGACTTGCCCCAAGGATATCAGATTTCACAGCTTTATCACCCGATTGTCGGTGAAGGTTTTATTGAAGTAACAACATCCGAAGGTACACGCAAAATCGGTGTAGAAAGATTACATTTGGAACAAGATGCTGGTAAATCCATCCATGATATGAGCCCCAGCAAGACGTTTATTGACTTGAACCGTGCCGGTGTGGGTTTGATGGAAATTGTGTCCAAGCCGGATATGCGTTCCCCCGAAGAAGCGGGTGAATATCTGCGTCAATTGCGGGCGATTGTGCGTGCTTTGGGTACCTGTGACGGCAATATGGATGAAGGCTCTATGCGTTGCGATGTGAACGTTTCTGTGCGTCCGGTGGGCGATACGGCTTTGCGTACCCGTGCCGAAGTGAAAAACGTGAACTCGGTGCGTTTTGTGATGCATGCCATTGAGGTGGAAGCCAAACGTCAAATTGAAATTTACGAAAATGGCGGTCAGGTGAAACAAGAAACCCGCCTGTATGATTCGGATAACGGTGAAACACGCCCGATGCGTGGCAAAGAAAACGCCAACGATTATCGTTATTTCCCTGATCCTGATTTATTACCGGTTGTTTTGACGGATGAATATATTGAAAATATCCGCAAAAACCTGCCTGAATTACCCGAGGCCAAAAAAGCCCGTTATATCGGTGAAATGGGCTTGCCTGCCTATGATGCCGGTGTTTTAACGGCCGATATGGAAACCGCCAACTATTTTGAAACGGCGGCCAAAGGTCATGATGCGAAAAAGGTGGCCAACTGGGTGATGGGTGATTTATTTGCCTATTTGAACAAAGAATGTTTACCCATTTCAAAAAGCCCTGTCACGGCTGTCAACTTGGGTGCCTTGGTGGGATTGATTGAAGACAATACGATTTCAGGCAAAATCGCCAAAGACGTTTTCCAATTGATGATTGAAACGGGCAAAGCCCCCAATACCATTGTGGAAGAAAAAGGTTTGAAACAAACAACCGATACCGGTGCCATTGAAAAGATTGTGGATGAAGTGATGGCGGCCAATCCGACTCAGGTGGCCGAAATCAAAGCCGGTAAGGATAAATTAAAAGGTTGGTTGGTTGGTCAGATTATGAAGGCCAGTCAGGGTAAAGCCAACCCCGCTTTGGCCAATCAGATTTTGAATAAAAAACTGAACGGATAAAAGATGGCAAAACAACCCCAAAAACCCAAAAGCCTGCAAGATATTTTTCGTGAACGTCAAATGAAAGATTTAAAGCGTGAATATTATTTTCAACGCATCAATCAATTTTGGACCGCCACAAAACGATTGGCTTTGGTCGGATTGTTGGGTTATGGGACGTTTTGGGGATCAAAAGCGGAAAATCGCCAAACGCTTAAATCTTTTTTAAAGTCACGTTCGGCCCCGATTGAACAAAGAATCGGAAATTTTAAAGAAGGCGTGAATATGATAAAGGATGGCTTGAGGCAAGATAAAAACGCCCAAGCCTATCATGAAGAACAACAACGCCGTATTAAAGAATATCGTGATATGGGGATAGATCCGGTTGTTAAATATGCCGAATCGGGGACAAAAGAATATCGTGAAGAATTGGAATTTTATCGCAAATCCGGTGTTTTTCGTGGTGGGCGAGATTAAATAATTTTGAAAGGAAAATGAAAAATGAATTTAAAAGAAAAAATTGCCCAAAGAGTTCAGGATTATTCTGATTACAATAAACAACATGAATTTTTCGCTGTAACACCTCAATTTATATCTCATTTAAAAGAAAGTGGCGACAGATTGAACAGTTGGTTGGAAATGTGCCAAAAAACAAATTTAGATGTGTCTGATTATTTTTTATCCGGCAAAAGGGATGCGGTTTTAATTTTTAAAAACGGATTACAGCTAACAGATAGCGGTAATCGTGTTTCTTTTTCAGCTGTTAATGATAAAAAAGACGTTGATATGAATTCATCAATGACAATTGTTCGTTGTTCTGCTAACCATTTATATCGTCAAGGATGGGATCGGGGGGTTGATTTTTCAACTGTTCGTCAAGGTTCGGGTGAAATGATTTCCACCTTTGAAAAATCCTATCAAGAAACAGGTAAGATGTTAAATCAAAAGATGATTGAATCTCTAAAAAAATCCCGATAATCGCTTGACAAAGGCGATAAAGTTTGTTAGTGTGGGGATATGTGGGGTGAAAGGGAGGTCCTAAAAAATGAATTTAAACTACGATAAAGGTATAAATAAATGGACCTTGTACACACACACACATTTAATTTTGAATATTAAGTTGTGCGCTAGCACACCCGACCCACTGTATGATTACAGTGGGGTTTATTCGTTTAACTAACTGTCAATCAACAAATGAAAGGAAAAAAATGCAAAATTTAATAAAAACAAACGAAACAGGCCGTTCTATGGTTGAAATGCTGGGGGTATTGGCCATTATCGGTGTTTTAAGTGTTGCCGGTGTTGCGGGATATAAAGCTGCTGTCAGAAAGTCTTTGGCCAATAATTTATTGAATCAAGCTTCTATGCGTGCCACGGATGTCGCTACCAAAATAGGTTCAGGTAATTTGGATGCACTGGACAGTGATTCCTTTGCTGGAAATTTAGGTGGTGGTGTTACAATGTCCTCTGCTGTAAAAGGACCGGATGGATATACGGATTATGATGAATCGGATGAACAATTTACCTTGACCATGGAAGGGGTTGATGAAGAATTATGTCAACAAATGCAATCGATGGCAGGTGGTTCACGTTCGGTTGTACGTGAGGTAGAATGCGTCAATAATGAAGATGGTGACTTGGTTGCCATTTTAACATTTAACAAGGATTTATCGGCAAATCCTGTGGCATCAGATTTTGAAGATAATGAAGAAGGGTGTATGAATTCTGGGTTTAATTGGTGTTCAGAATTATCCACGCCCGCATGTAAAAAAGATTGTTGTTCGGATATAACCTTGAATGATTGTCAGGAAAGTTGCAATTCCGCTACAGGCGAAATTGTAAATAAAGAGGCTGGATTAGAATGTGAAAAAGACGGAGAAAATGGGACCTGTAATGAATTAGGGGAGTGTGTTTTACAATCTTATTGTGAAAAAAACGGTGGGGTCTTAAAAGGAACCTCTAATCAATTTTGTTATTATAGTGGTTCCATGACTTGGTTGGATGCCGCCAAAAAGTGTACAGGTAAAAAATACCCCAGAGAAGCTGATATCAAAAAATATATGCCGACTTATACGGAACTTGGATGTACTGATTCATCATATAGTTGTGAAGGACGAAACCTTCCGTATTCCACATACTGGACGTCAGGTTGTGAGGATTCTGAATGTGAAGAAAAATATGTTAGTAATAGTGGCTACGCCTATTATATTTATTATAGCTCTCCGAGGAATTCCAAACGTAATGAGCAATACGGTGCCATATGTCATAATATAGAACCAGAACTCTCTGGAGAAGAGGATGATTATTGCACAGGAGTTGAGTTAATACCTCCCTGCCAGGTTTCCTGTGATCCAGATACAGGTGAAATTAAAAATAAAGAGAATAATACTATCTGTACAACATCAGATGGACAAACCGGTTACTGTGTTTCGGGTATTTGTGAAGTTCTTACATGTCCGTATGGTACAGGCTTGAAAAGCGGTTATTCAGGCAATAATGCATTGGCCGATGGTGCATGTTCGTGTTCTGCGCATAATGCAAATCAATGTACTTTAGGGTATTATTGTTCATTTAATCCAAGGACGTATGCTTTTGGCGAAATCGATAGAGGCAGTGGGATTTGTACGTCAGCTTCTGATGGTACAAAGATCAATGGACATTGGGTTAGTTCTGAGGCTATGGATTGGTGGACAGCGAATAGTTGGTGTATTGCTAAAGGAAGTACAGGATCTATTAGTTATTCGACATTAAAGTCTGAGTATAATTGTGATGAATCAACTGGAACTTGTAATTTTGATGTTATGGATTCTAATGGGATGACCGGCTCTTATTGGGTTGCTAAAGAATATGGCAACAATTACAACGCATGGGCAATTGTGCGTTCTACAGGAGGAGAGTCTTCTTACAGATATGATAATTTTTTAAATAAGAAGTTAGCTTTATGTGAGTAGTTCTATTGACTTTAAAACCAGCCCCGAGATTTCGGGGCTGTTTTCTTACCTCTTGCAATTTGGGGAAAGTTATCCTATATACATAGGTATTCAAGGAAAGGATAAAAAATGACCCAAGAAACAATTGAATTTCAGGCCGAAGTTGCCAAAGTTTTGGATATTGTGATTCATTCGCTTTATTCGGATAAAGAAATCTTTTTGCGTGAGTTGATTTCCAACGGTGCGGATGCGTGCGAAAAGTTGCGTTATGCAGGACTCACCCATCCCGAATGGATGGCCAAAGCGGGCGCTTTAAGATTGACGATTACGCCCGATAAAAAAGCGGGCACTTTAACCATTACCGATAACGGTATTGGTATGAATCATGATGACTTGGTCAATCACTTGGGGACGATTGCCCGTTCGGGATCAGCCGAATTTTTCAAATCTTTGTCAGGGGATAAGAAAAAAGATATGGCCTTAATCGGTCAATTCGGTGTTGGTTTTTATGCCAGCTTTATGGTGGCCGATAAAGTTCAGGTACGTACACGAAAAGCCGGTGAAGAGCAGGGTTGGTTGTGGCAAAGCAGTGGTGCCGGCAGTTATACCATTGAATCCGATGATTCAGCCCCAGTTGGTACATCCGTTATTTTGCATTTGAAAAAGGACGAAAGTGAATTTTTGGATGCTTTCCGGTTGCGTCATTTGATTAAACAATACAGCGATTTTGTGCCTTTCCCGATTTATTTGAGTGAAGATAAAAAAGAAGAAAAAATCAATGCGGGTTCAGCCCTGTGGATGCGTCCGAAATCCGAAATTGACCAAACGCAGTATAAGGATTTTTATCAATCTGTATCCCGTGCCTTTGATACGCCATGGGAAACTTTACACCTTCATGTGGAAGGCGTGATTGATTACACGGCCTTGATGTTTATTCCAACCGAAGCGCCACACACTTTGTTCCAACCGGATAAACCCACAAATGTCAGCCTGTATGTCAATCAGGTCTTTATTTCCAATGATATTCCTGATATTATGCCCTATTGGTTGCGTTTTATGACGGGTGTGATTGATACAAAAGATTTACCATTGAATGTCAGCCGTGAAATGTTGCAACAAACACCTGTTTTGACGAAAATCAAACAAGGCTTGGTGAAAAAGATTTTATCGGCCTTAAACAAGCGTGCCGAAAAACCCGAAGAGTATCAAACCTTTTGGAAAAGTTTTGGTATAGTGTTAAAAGAAGGCCTGTATGAACCCAGCGAAAACCGTGAAGAAATTGCCAAGCTTTGCCGTTTTTATTCCACAAACGGGGCGGATTTGACTTCTTTGGCCGATTATGTTTTGCGCATGAAACCTGAACAAAAAAATATTTATTATTTAACAGGATCGCATTTGGAATCTTTGCGTAACAGCCCTCAATTGGAAGGATTAAAAGCCCGTGGTATAGAAGTTTTACTTTTAACCGATCCGGTCGATGAATTTTGGACAAACACCTATCCCGAATTTGATGGCCATAAATTTATCCCTGTGCAACAAGCCGGAGATGAATTGGAAAAAATAAAACTAAGTGAAGCCAAAGGCGAAATGCTGGCCAAAGAAAAGGCCGACTTTTTGATGGGGCAAATTAAATCTGTTTTGGGCGATAAAGTTAAAGAAGTTAAACTGACTGAACGTTTAACGGATTCGCCTGTTTCCTTGATAACCGGGGCAGGGCAAATGAGTTTGCATTTGGAACGCCTGATGCGGGCGCATGGCCAAAAAACAGCCTTTGAAAGCACCCGTATTTTACAGGTCAATCCACGCCATCCGTTGATTCATAAACTGGCCGATTTAACTGGCGAGGATTCCGATAACATCATTCATTTGTTATATGATCAGGCGTTGTTGGCCGAAGGCGAAAATTTGCCTGATCCGGCTGATTTTAATCGGCGTTTGACACAATTGATGATGAAATAAAAAATCCCGATCGTTTGATCGGGGATTTTTTTATTTAACAAGTTTCTCCAGTCAAGAGCCATTTGTTTGTTGCCGGATTGCAGTAGTGATATTTATAGTTTGAGCATTTTCTTTGATTTGGAACGGGACAATCTTCTCCAGCGGCGATTTCTCCTTCCTCACCACCACCTTCTTCACCACCGCCATTATTGCCGGCTTCTGCATTATTAGAAGAATCTTCGTAAATGACAACGGTTGTTCCATTTGAACACGGAACGGCAAAGACAGGGCCTGAGGTTCCTATCTTGTTGACTAATATAGGACAATCCTCAGGATCAGTTGTTTTTACTGTAATCGTATGATCTACATAAGTTATGACATCTGCCCCTTTGGGTAAACTTGGAAAAGTTGGGGTATATGTTAATTCGGATGTACCTGCCCCTCCATCTTGACCCCGACCAACGGAATACAACATTGATACTGCGTGGGCAATTTCATTTACACGATAAGAACGCATGGCGACAGAATATCCATAAATTCCCCCTACGGATAAAACGCCGATGATGGCTAATACGCCCAGCATTTCAACCATACTACGACCTTGTTCATTAAATTTGGACATTTAATCTCTCCTTTTTACCGATAAAAACACTTTATCACAAGAAAATAAAAAATGCAAGTGTGTAAAAGTATTTGACATTTTTTTTTTATTATATTATCTTTGCGATAGGAGGTAATAATGAAAAAAATATTTTTTACGTTTATATTATTATGTTCGTTTTCTGTGCATTCAGCCAATTACAATAGTATAAGGTCTTATGTTCAAAAAGCTCCCGAAATAAGAAACCATAATGAGTTAGATTCTGTTGTGGAATATCTGGCACGTCGTTTTCGTAATGATGATGAAAAAGCTTTGGCTATTTTAACATGGATTACATTAAATATAGACTATGATGAGTATTATTATAAAAAGGTGGATGAAGATAATAAATCTCGACGTGATAAATCCCGTTATATACCCCAACAAGGAGATATCATTGAAACACGATTAGGCGTTTGTAAGGATATTGCGAATCTTTATACAGAAATGTTGGAAATGGCTGATATAGAAGCTCAAACTATACATGGATGCTTATCTGCCCGAAATAATAAAAAAGAATGTCAAGAAAATCCCCACGTATGGAACGCTGTTCTGATTGATTATAAATGGGAATTAGTTGATCCAACCTATGCAATGGGAGAAGCTTCCGCCATGCAAGGTATTACAACAAATACTAGATATGAAAGTTCAGTTAAAAAAAGAACACGTTCAACATCTGATATTTACGAACCGCGTAATGATCGAACCGTTGATATGAAATGGTTTATGGTTAATCCTAAAGTTATGGAAAAAGATCATCATCCCGAGGATAAAAAGTGGTATTTAAACAGAACTTCAGATCGTCGCGGATAATATAAATCTTGACTTTTTTATCAAAAAAGGATAAATCTATATTGCAATAAAAACGAAAGGAATAAAAAATGACATCTTTAAAAGGAACACAAACAGAAAAAAATCTGTTATTATCTTTTGCCGGTGAATCTCAGGCCCGTAACCGTTATACCTATTTTGCCTCAAAGGCCAAAAAAGAAGGTTATGAACAAATTGCCGCTATTTTTACCGAAACAGCCGATCAGGAAAAAGAACACGCCAAACGCTTTTTTAAATTTTTGGAAGGTGGCGATTTAACAATTGAAGGTTCTTTCCCCGCTGGTACAATCGGTACAACCGCCGAAAACTTGATGGCCGCCGCCGGTGGTGAACATCATGAATGGTCCGATATGTATCCCGCCATGGCCGAAGTGGCCGACCAAGAAGGTTTCCACCAAATTGCCGCCGTATGGCGTGCCGTTTGTGTGGCCGAAAAATTCCACGAAGAACGCTATCGTGCTTTGGCCGAAAATTTGGTTAAAGGTGAAATCTTTGAACGCATTTCCGAAACCGAATGGCGTTGCCGTAACTGTGGTTATGTCCACAAAGGTAAAGAAGCCCCGAAGGTTTGTCCGGCCTGTGCCCATCCTCAGGCTTACTTTGAATTGGTTTGCCGTAACTGGTAAGATAATTCTTGTTAAAAGCCCCGTTTTGACGGGGTTTTTTTATTTTTGTTTTTTCATTATCCAATACCGCATAAATGATTTTAACGGTAAATTAGATTTAGATATAATCTTTTCATTAAACAAGCTATCCAATTGTGGCAAAGCATAATTTTGGATTGCTCTGTCTTTTGAATGGTAAACTTTATTAATCATCATTTTGGCCGCCACCGCCATACGTTTTTGGACCAATTTTAATTCAGGCCTATCTTTATAAAAATCATATACATAACGAATTCCCGTGATATAACTATCCACTTTTTTTGTTGTGAACGGGCTGCGGGTTGTGGATTCATTATCTTCACGATAAATATAACAAGGCGTTTGTGTTGTGGCGAATTTTTTGATTTTTCCCATTAAAGTTGTCAAAAATGGCCAATCTTCAAAATAAATTCCTTCAATGAAAGATTGATTTTTAATTAGATCCCCTCGATAAAGTTTATTGCAAGCTGATGAAAAAATATCAGGATTATTAACAAAATCTTCCATGATATTCGTATGCACCTGCCAATGAACGGCGCCGGATGACAAAACAGGATGGGATAATCTTTTTTCGCTCATCACAACATCTGCATCCGTTGTTTGGGCAATTTGATGAAGCGTTTGCAATGAAAAATTGGGAAGTCTGTCATCCGAATCCACGAAACAAATATATTGTCCGGTTGTTTTTTGTATGCCTGTATTGCGCGCCCCTGATAAGCCTTTATTTTCTTGATTTATAATAACAATACGTTTATCCTGTTCGGCGTATTTTGCCAAAATTTCCCCCGATTTATCGGTTGAACCATCGTTGACGCAAATAATTTCAATATCCTGAAATGTTTGGGAACAAACAGAATCCAAACACGCCGGTAAATACTTTTCGGTATTATAAACTGGGATAATTACAGAAATTTGAGGCATTTTTTACTCCTGACAATAAATATTTTCATACTTTTCAATTTGGGTATCTGCAACGATTTTATCTATCACTGCCTGAACATATTTTTCAATAGGTTGACGCATGGAATAATCGGCCGGCAAAGCGATATTGACCCGATTATCATGAACCAATTTTTGGGCCGTTTGTCGGGCGGAATCTTTATCCGGATGATAAACAGCCACCGCATGCCCGCCGTGTTGATTGATCATTTTCATGCAAGGGATATCCGTTTCACCATCCCCGATATAAATAAAGTTTTGAAACGGCACCGCTCTATCCTTTAATGCCACATATTGATTGACGGAAGTGTTATCCGTAATGTCTTCGCACCCCTTATTGATGCGAAATAAAAACTGTGTCTTACTGGTGTAATTTAAAACAACTGCCGGCCAAACAGCCAAGCCCTTTTTGTCATACATAAATGAAGAAGCATAAATTTTATGAAAGTTTTTGGCAATTTTTGTGCCTTCTATCATTTCTTTCAATCCGGAAGAAATAATATAGTGATTCACTTTTACACCTTTTTTATCGGCATATTGATTGATACGTTTAAACCAACTTTCCACGCCTTTATAAAGTGGAACACCTTTGCCATAAAAACGAAAAGCCTCTTGTGTTGGTTCTAATCCTTTTTTGTTGCACTCATCCAACATTAATTGCATATAGCTGGCAATATCATCGGCCTGTTGTTTTTCGGCTAAAACATGCGCCTTATGCCAAAACTTTTTTGGGTCTTCCCCCAATGCACGCATAAAGCTGTATTCCTGCATACAACCCGGGGATAAAGTTCCGTCAAAATCATAACAAATAGCTATGGTCGGCTTTTTTTGAATCATTTAAAATACTCCTTGATAAAATTCAAAACAGGCACATCAGCCCCCGGCATTTCAAATTGTTCAATTTCATCCAACAAAACAAAGCGATATTGTTCATGATCACAAATACGAATCTCGCCTTTGCCATCCCATTGACCTTGATAAACATACATTTTCAAACAAAAATCAGCATATTCATGCTCGGTTTCCATCAAGTATTTGCCCACCTGAATATCAATGTCAAATTCTTCTTTAATTTCACGCTTTAAGGTTTGTTCATGCGTTTCGCCCGCTTCAATTTTACCACCGGGGAATTCCCATAAACCGCCCAAAGATTTATCTTTTCGCCTTTGGGCAATTAAAATTTTACCCTGATAAAAAATCACACCGGCACAAACTGTTACTTTTTTCTTATCCATTTTTTCCTCTTTCATTTTTCAATGAAACATATCATAAAATAACAGAAAAAGCAAATTTTGTTTATTTTTTATATTTTTTTCTTGCATTTTGTTTATTTTTGTGTATAATAGGGGACATGACCTTTGGGGGTATAGCTCAGTTGGTAGAGCGTTGCAATGGCATTGCAAAGGTCAGGAGTTCGACCCTCCTTACCTCCACCAATTTAAGATTCAGCCCGTTTGAAACGGGCTTTTTTCGTGCCTGAAATGAGGCGATGAAAGCTAAGTTATAAAGGCGCTTGTGATGAATTTTAGGTTCAATGTGAAAATGCCCTTTTACCACAATTCATCTGTGTTTTTTGTGAGATGAAAACAAAAGTGCTATTTAAGCAAATGAACCACCCAAAACTTTCTTTGCTAGGCAATCCATAAAAAGGCATAACTTTGCGCCTTTTCCGTTTCGTATCTTTATCCGCTCAAGCAATTTTAATTATCGCTTGGAATATCAAAATTACCATAGTCAAAGACCGGATATTAGAAGTAAATCTTTATTTGTTATTGATCATTTATCCGCAAGATTTTTACTAATATCTATGAAAAACTCCTTACTCCATAGATCCAATTTATTCGCATCGGTAATAAACGGTAATACATCCTCTTTTGCACTTTCGTAATCAATAGCTTCAAAACGTTCATTTAACATCGTTCTTAAAGTTTCTATCGTAAATGTATCATCGTCCTTTAAAACACCAGAATCTACAAGTCTTGCTTTTAAATGGGGTAAATTTATTTTTGATCGGTGCGACAGGTAAAATATATAGTCATATAAATCACGCCCTTTAACACGATTTTTCCAAGTCCGACAAATAACTGCATGAACCTTACCGGCAAATAATGACGGCATATCATAAAGTTTAACTTGATATGGTGACGGCAGTAATCGGTATTTATTCTCAAAGGAGGCAAAGGCCGGAGGATTGGTATCAATCTCAAACTTTATTTTGATTATCTCACTAGGGTTAATATTGATGTCCTGCAAGCCATAAATACTGACAATATGTTCTTTTGTATTTCCCTTTAAAAAGGCTGATTTAATGTCAGAATCAACGGACTTTATTTTTTCTTCTATGGAAAATTTTAAGCCGACCGAAGCCAGTTCTGTTTCCAGCCCATTAAAATATGGTTTTAAATCAAAATCCGGATTTGGAGATATAAGCGAAAAATCCAGATCTTCAGAAAAACGATCGAGGCCATAAAAAATACGCAATGCTGTACCGCCATAAAATGCAACATGTTTAAAGAAATTGGCTCGAGACAACCCGCATAAGGCAATCTCTTGGACAACCTCCTTTATAGCGTTTTTCTTTTCCGTCAGAGTTTTTGTTTGATATTGTTCCAACATCTGGGTTAAAATAGTTTGCATTATAAAGTTCTCCTAATCAGCTTACTAAGTATGTGAAGATTGGTTGAATGATAAAGAGGAGCTATTTTTTCTAATACTTCCTTATTAAGCTTGGCGAACTCTCCTTCATCTATCCGCAAATCTTCAAACAAAAGTTCCTTTAATTCTGTCAAATTCTTGATGGGCGGTAAAGTGTATAATTTATCGCATAATGCCTTTTCGGGCGTTGCAATTTGGTAAGAATAGCCATTCTCCTCATGAATTAATACGGCAAGAGGGTATACTTCTGCCGGAACATCCCTGTATGTAAATAAACCAAAATTATTTTGATACTTCTTTTTTCTGCGCTTGTTAAATGTGGCAGATGTATATGTCTTATAAACAGTTTCCGGAATGAGGGAATAAACATACAGTGCATAATCAAAAGATAAATACGACGGTCCGAAAATACGTCCGGCCAGATATTGTCCATCGGTCGTAGGATTGGTTTCATATAATTCACGTGCAATAGGTATCAAGCGGCCTGCCTTTACTTCATATCGTATTTTATCGTAAATTTTGGCGTAATTACTATATTTTGTTTTTAAATCGTCAAAAGAATATATCATATTTTCTCCTATTACTCCAATTATATTAGAGTTTTAGGAGAAAATCAAGCATTTTTTTTTACAAAATAGATAAAATATGACATCAGCTAAGCAATTTTAATTATCGCATGGAATATCAAATTGCCCATAATCAAAGACAGGGGCGCGGTATTTACTGATTTTCTTACTGAGTGACGGCTCTGTCAAAAGGCACTCTTTCACCAAGGCACTGGCTAACTCATTTTCGGCCAATTTCGGTTTTTCTATTGCATAAAATTCATCCGCCGGCACAATGGGCTTTTTGGTATGCCCTTCGTACAGTTTCTTCAATTCTTCCCCTTGTTGATAGGCGGCCAAATTCAGGTGGTCCAGCGCCAACGCCAAAAAGGCCTCAAAAGGGATAGGATCGCCTGTCCATTCCAGATACTGCATTTTCATGATTTGAAGGGCCTCTATCAGGTGAGCCACACCCCGATATTGACGCCAGATATCTTTATAGCGAGGGGCATTATTCTTTTGGGAATCTTTGGATTTTTTCTCTTTGATGTCCTTATCCAAAACAAACGCCGCTTTATTGAGGCTGATTTTACCTGCCAATTTGGGATCCTGTTGCATAGACTGCATTGTCTTTAACATCCGCATGACATAAGCCCAATCGGTTGTTTGAATATGCTCTTGTAATTTTTTCATCTCTTTGGCCGACCGACAAAGACGTAAGAGCCGTACTCCACCCAATTTTTCAAAAACTTCGGGCATTTCCTTTTCAAGGCCTGAGACCTTTATCAGTAAAAATTCGCGTTGCAAGGCCGAATCTTTCGGAAATAAAGCCCGAGCCATAAACAAATATACTTGAAATAAATTCCTGTAAAATTTCTTCATCAGATACTCCTATATCCAAAGATATAGTCAAAAGGCGATAAAAAGGCAATATTTTTCAGGGGGAACAGGAACAAGTTTTTTGTACTCAACACTTTTTTCGCAGACTGGGATTTTTTGAAAAATTCTAGTTTTTTCAAAAAAATCTCAATGTTTATTCTTCTTTTTAAGCTTTATTTTTCCCTTGTTCGCATAAGGCGAGCAATGTCAACAATAAATTCAAGGAGAAATAAAAGATGGAAAAAAGAAAAGTAACGCAACGCTTTTACACAACAAAAGATGCCGCCACTTATCTGGGGTTAGCCCAACGCACCTTGCAAAAATATCGAGTGGACGGTTCCGGCCCCAAGTTCAGAAAAGTACGCGGTCATAGTTTTTATGATGTAGCGGATTTAGATGCTTGGGTGGAATCAGCCGAAAAAACAGCAATCACTTTTGATAAGAGGTAGCCCATGAACAATCCGTTACACGAATTGGCGCTGGTCATACTCCCCACTTTGCTGAAAGTTTTCAATCAAGGGGAAGAAAGTGCCGAAAATCATCAGAATTAACTGGATATAAATTGTAAAAAGAGCGTTATTGTATTCACAAGGAGTCGTTATGGTTGATACAAATCTTGACTTAAACATTGATATTAATACTGTGCCGGATTTGCCTTTTCCTGTCCTGAAACAGTACTATATGCAACTGTATAATCAAGAAACCCGCATTGGTAATAAAGACTTTTACATCTTGCGCGTTTCTTACCGTTTGCAAGAATTACGCCATGGGGGATTATCCGTAAAGACAAAAAGTCTGATTAAAAAACTCTTTGAAAAACAACAACGCAAGAAAAGTTTATATCCGGTGGGAACAGTGATAGTCCGCACCTATAAAGGGACGGACTATCGTGTCACTATTTTGGAAAGGGGCGTAGATATGGACGGCACCTATTACACCAGTTTATCATCAGCTGCCCATCATATCACAGGCATACGCACCTCGGGAAAACGCTTTTTTGGAGTTGGATAATGAGATGTGCAATCTATACACGTAAATCAACAGACGAAGGATTAGAAAAACAATTTAATACCCTGGAAGCTCAACGGGAAGCTGGGGAAAATTATATCAAGGCGCAACGTCATCAAGGATGGGAATTGATAGACAAACATTATGATGACGGTGGTTATTCCGGCGGTAATATGAACCGACCGGCTTTTCAAGAATTACTGGCCGATATTCAAGCGAATAAAGTGGATATGGTGGTTATTTATAAAATTGACCGGTTGACCAGATCTCTTTTGGATTTTTCCAAGATGATTGAAATTTTTGATAAACACCACTGCTCTTTTGTATCGGTGACACAAAATATCAATACGGCGGATAGCATGGGGCGATTGATGTTGAATGTACTGTTATCCTTTGCGCAGTTTGAACGGGAAATCAGTGGAGAACGCATCCGCGATAAAATCCTGGCATCCAAGAAAAAAGGCATGTGGGTCGGTGGCGTTCCCCCGTTTGGTTATAAAGGTGAAAATAAAAAACTGGTGGTTGTGCCGGAAGATGCCGAAAAGGTCAAGCACGTCTATGAACTGTTTTTATCATCCGGTAATTTATCCATGGTGGGCCATACCCTTTTACGGGAAAATTGCACTTTCCGGGGAAAAGTTCCCGGCTGGACCTTTTTAAGGAGTATGCTTACTAATCGTGTTTATATCGGCGAGATTACGCATAAAGGGACTTCTTTCCCGGGCCAACATCAACCGATTATTGATAAAGAAACATTTGAATCCGCCCAAAACCTATTCAAATCAAATACACAAAAAATCAGGCGGCGGCGGTTAAAACCGGTCAGCAAAAACGAGGAAAACGGATTACTCCGAGGGATTCTGTCTTGCGGATGTTGTGAGCAAAAACTTTATCCCAGATATTCTTTGAAAAATGGCAAACGATACTATTATTATACCGATAGCACCCACAAAAAATACGGACCTCATTCATGTCGGCTGAATGCCATCCCCATGCACTTGTTGGATAATTTGGTGATGGACTTGCTCAATCCGCTGATTAAATCCCCGTATGTGTTACAGGCGCTGGCGCAGGAAGCCTGCCAAGTGCAACCGAACTTGAAAGAAAGCGAGGTCTTTTACGCAATGCGTGAAACGGATTCTGTTTTTCAACAACTGACCGGCGTACAAAAGGAAAAAATAGTCAGCCTGCTGGTTCACGGGGTAACCATTTTTGCCGATAAAATTATTGTGGTTTGGAAACCGTTGGCCCTTCACCTGATGGACAAACGCTTAAAAGCCAGTTTGAAACCCAATGAATTAAAACCGGAACTGATGGAATCTACCGTCCCCTTTAACCTGATTACACATCGTGGGAGCAAGGAGATTCATTTGCCCGAAACGGTATCGGATATACTGTATTTGACCTCAGATGAAAAGCCATCCAAGAAAGAGGACCGTTATCTCATTAAGATTTTAGCCAACGGTTTTACTTATCGTGAAACCCAAGAAGCCAAGAACTTAAACTTGCATGAACTGGCCGAAATCTATCATCAGGATCCGGCCTATATCGGGGCGCAAATTCGGCTTACTTTTCTGGCACCGGATATTATTGATGCCATTTTACGGGGAGCTCAACCCAAAACAATGACCGCCCGAGAATTGCTCAGAGCCTCTATCCCGGCCAGTTGGCCCGAACAAAGAAAACTATTCGGTTTTCCCAAAATTTAGGGGGTTTTCATGAAAAAACTGAGACACCCGATATCTCTTTCTTTCTCGTTTCAGGACACAATTCCTTCCGGTAACGGTTATATTATGTTAGATCGCGAGTTCACCAATTGGCCTCTGTTTTATGATGATGCGGCTTGGAAACTGTTTACATACCTTTTAATGCGGGCCAATTACACAACCCGCCAGTGGGGAACCAATGAAGTTCAGAAAGGGGAACTGATTACCAGCTATCAACATTTGGCGGATGCCCTTCATAAATCCCGGGACGAAATCAAGCGCCTGTTGAAAAAGTTAAAGGACATTCATGAAGTGGAAACGATACGCGTTGGCAATGCCCTACTTTTAAGGATGCTAAACTATTTGAAATATATGGGCTTTATGGAAAAGAAAAAAGAAAAGTCCGCCCGACCATCGCCCGCAGAAAATCCTGCCCCAGTCCCCGATGAACCCATAAATAAAGAAAGGAAAGAAGGGAATAATGTTATAAGGAAAGAAAATTTATACACGCCTCAACATTTTCAAAATACCTCAAGCGGTGAGTTACGATCAATCGGCAGTGTATTTGCTCGGCAGATAAAGTCTGTGATGCCCTATCATTTTGACCAACTTCCCCCAGATGAGGATGAGGTGCGGCGATATGTAATGGAAAAAGAATTGACGGTAGATCTGGACCGCTTCTTTGATCATTACTATGCCCACGGCTGGTGCGATTTAAAAGGACGACCTTTGGACGGTTGGCACTTTGCCCTATGTCACATCCACAAAATCGGCGAATATTTGTAAAGGAGTTACCGCCATTTGACATTTGTGTCAGAAGGTGTTATAATATTTATATCGGTGTCGCTTTGGGCGTTAGGACTTATGGAGTTTCTTGTAGATTCGGCAGTAAGTCGCACCGATTTTTTTACATAGTATTTGTACTTAATGTTTTTCTTTTGGTTCTCAACTTTTCAATAAAAATTATACTTTATTTTTAAACAAACATATATCTGTGGCATATATTTTTATAAAAAACAATGCTCTCGCATATGTAATCCAACGGGTCCTTCCTGGCGATAATTCATATGCGGGGACGCAAGCCGCGCCATATTTCTAGCGAAGCAGAAAAATTCTGGCTGGTCGGGTATATCTCAAACCCCAATAAATACAAGGGTTATAATAGGGCCCGATTTTTCCTGGCTGGTCACCTTTAATTCTGGCTGGTCACCCCCCTCAAAATAATGCATATTTCTTGCGATTTAGTACAGAAATAACTGGATAATTCTTCGAAAAAGAGCGTTCATTGTGATGCGAAAGGAGATTATCATGAAAACAGTTAAAACTTACATGGTCCGCAAGCCCTCTGATATTTCCGAGGTTCGGGATTTAACCAAAAAATACGCGCACCAAGCCGAAGAAGTTGTAATAGCCGAGAGGGTTCACCTGTCACCCATTTGGTATCAGGCTGTCTGCCAACACCCCTTGGATAACTACATCTTTTTATCCGGTAAAGGCGGATACAACGAAAACAATCAACGTCAGGTGGTGGCCCTGGAATGCACAGGTCAGCCGACACTTTACGCTGATCCGTCAGGCTCAAGCTACTGCCGCTACTTGGGGATCGAAGTCAAAGAAGGAGAGCAACATGTATAAAGAAGTGCCAGAAGATTTAAAGAATAAAATTAAGGCGGTGGCTGATGCAATGAATAAGCACAACTGTGTGGTTCATACCATGCTCTTTGCCGTAGGGGAAAACAATTATGGTTATAAACCTCGCCTTGGCCCGAAGAAAAGGAAATATTGTAAAGTACCTAAAGACCGTCTAAAAGAATGCGGACAGATATTTCGTGAAGCCCACAATACTCTCAAGAAAGAAGGTATTGAACTTCTCATCTGTTTGATGTCCTCAAAAAAGGGGGGAGTCATGATTTTTGTCAGCGAAGAAGCGGCCAAGCGCCGTCTTGACATATTTAGAGAACTTGAAAAAATGGAGAAGCGTCATGCCAAAATATCCTGAGATTACTGTCCGGCTGACCGGTAAAGACGGCAACGCATTTAATATATTAGGTATCTGTTTGCGGGCCATACGCCAAGCCGGTCTAAGCCAAGAAGAACGTGATGCTTTCCGAGCAGAAGCCACCTCCGGCAATTACGACCATTTATTGGCTACTTGTTTCAAGTGGTTTGAGATAGAGTAAAGCACCATAATTAAATACAACAGACCTTATATTTCTGATTGCCTTTTCCGAAAAAATCGGCTAGAATTTACAATATTATGATTCTAAACGAAAAGAGGTCCAAAATGGCAGGTAAAAACAATGCAAATATAGGTTTTGAAAAGCAAATCTGGGAAGCCGCATGCGAACTGTGGGGACATATTCCTGCGGCGGATTACCGCAAAGTCATTGTGGGTTTAATTTTCCTGCGCTACATTTCTTTCGCATTTGAAAAGCGTTATAACCAATTGGTTGCAGAAGGTGATGGCTTTGAAAATGACAAGGACGCTTATATTGAGGAAGGTATTTTCTATGTTCCTGAGGCAGCTCGTTGGAGCAAAATAGCCGAAGCCGCCCATACTCCCGAGATTGGCATGGTAATTGATGAGGCCATGCGTGCGATTGAGGCTGAAAATAAATCCCTGAAAAATGTTTTACCTAAGAACTATGCTAACCAAGATTTGGACAAACGAGTTTTGGGCAATGTCGTGGATCTGTTTACAAACAACATAGATATGTCCGAAACGGATAAGGACAAAGACCTGTTGGGCAGAACCTATGAATACTGCATTGCTCAGTTTGCCGCGTATGAAGGAACAAAAGGTGGTGAATTCTATACTCCATCCAGCATTGTCCGCACAATTGTAGAAGTTTTGAAACCCTTTGACAACAGCCGGGTTTATGACCCCTGCTGTGGTTCAGGCGGTATGTTTGTGCAATCGGTTAAATTCCTGCAAGCCCACAGTGGCAATCGTGACAGAATCTCTGTATATGGTCAAGAATCCAATGCAGATACTTGGAAAATGGCAAAGATGAATATGGCTATTCGTGGGATAGATGCCAATTTGGGACCGTATCAGGCCGATACATTCTTTAACGACCTACACCAATATGAAAAGTTTGATTTCATCATGGCAAATCCTCCATTTAACCTATCCAACTGGGGACAGGATAAATTGAAAGACGACCCTCGCTGGGAATTTGGAACACCTCCCCCAGGTAATGCTAACTATGCGTGGATTCAACACATGATACATCACTTGGCACCAGGGGGTAAAATCGGTCTAGTTTTGGCGAACGGAGCACTTTCCTCTACCAACAGTGGTGAAGGCGATATTCGCCGGCGGATTATTGAGGCTGACTTGGTGGAAGGTATTATTGCCCTGCCAACACAATTGTTCTATAGTGTCACAATTCCTGTCACATTATGGTTTATTACCAAGAATAAGCAACAAAAAGGCCGTACAGTTTTCATTGATGCGCGCAAGATGGGATATATGGTGGACAGAAAGCACCGTGACTTCACAGATGAAGACATCAAGAAATTGGCCGATACATTTACCGCATTTCAAAATGGCACATTGGAAAATGTGAAAGGTTTCTGTGCTGTTGCAACAACTGAGGATATTGCTAAACAAGATTATATCTTAACTCCGGGAAGATATGTGGGTATAGAGGAACAAGCGGATGATGGCGAACCGTTTGAAGATAAAATGAAACGTTTGACAGCCGAGCTTTCCGAGATGTTTAAACAATCCTCTACACTTCAAGAAGAAATCAAAACCAAACTGAAACAAATCGGTTGGGAGGTTTAAAGTGCGATTATTTAATCCTTCAAAATCTTTTTTCCCAAAAAGGCTGACCATTTGGTACGTAATCTGGTTTGGTTTAGCTTCTATTTATCTCTATTTTCATTGGGATGAAGCTATAGCGTTTTCTCCGTTTAATGGCAACTCTTTAATACTCTGTGTTTGGATTGGTATGATTTTAAAACCATTTATTGGTGAAATAGAGACTCCCTGGATAAAAGCAAGAATGAATGCCGCAGAAGCAGAACAAAAGGAAAGCAAGAAAAATTTTGAAGCGGTTCAAAGGGCCGAAGAAGAGAAAAAAGAAACGGAACAAGTCCAAGAAAAGGAGGCAAAGTAATGTTTTTCTTTGATGATTCAGCAAAAACTTTGCGTGAACTTTTGGAAGTTCTGAGTAAAGGGATTGATTTGTTAGCTAATGATAACTTAAATGCAGAATTGTACTATGCCTATGAAAAATATGTGGTTGCGACAATTAAATTGGTGGATAATGCCTATTGGAAGAATTATGCGGCGCGATTTGAAGAAAAAAATCCGTTTGAGTCATATCCCTTTACAAGTCCATCAATATATTCTCAACCGAGAATAAATGTACCATACCAACCATTTGGTCAGCAAACACTTTTGGGCAATTTTGCATATAGCCAGCAATACCTGAATCCTTTTATGCAAAATCAACCCCCTGTAAACTATAAGGAAAAGCTGAAAGTCCTATTACAAAAAATAACAACCGTTGTGAAAGAATTGACAATGGAATGAAAGGTAGCAAATGATCGATACAATGGTTTGTACAGTTGAACGGATTATAATGAATGAGCCTAATTGGGTTGATTGGGGAGAATTGGTCGTATCTATATTACAAATATTTATCGGCTGCTTGACCTTGTATTTTGCTTATTCCGCATTATCAACTTGGAAAAAAGAATTTCTAGGAAAAAGAGAGATTGAATTGGCCGAAGAAGTTGTAATTAAAATGGGCATTCTAAAAGATATTTTAGAACAAGTGCGTAATGGTTTTACATTTAAAGGAGAAACTGACGAAGTTGAACAGGAATTGTCGCAACAGACAGAAAATGGAAAAATTCAACAAATTCATAAAGATCGATTGTTTTATCTTGTGCCAGTATTAAGATTGCAAAAAAATAACAGGGATATACAAAGTTTTTTAGAGCTTAAATACAAAGCAGAGGTATATTGGTCAGATTCATACGGTAATCTTTTTGATGAAATAAAATCAATTATCATAAAAATTCGTTCCGCTGCCAAGATTTTATATGGAAATCACGCTGGTTCAAAAAAAGAGGAGTATGAAAATATTATTTGGACTATGCCAGATGACCAAATTTCAAAAAAAGTAAATTTGATCTATGAACAATTTAAGTTAAATTGGGCTAACTTATGTGGTAAAAAAGTGATTAAAAAGGGCTCTAAATGACACTAAAAACAGGATTAAAATTTTGTCATAATTTTATGGTTGTAATTGATACAAACCGTTTTGAGGATTATAATGGGACAAAAAAGGTAACCCCATATTGCGCTGCACGTGAGTGTCATACATTCTTTACAAATAAATCAAGTAGGCAAGGAACAAGCGAAGGGCTTTATTTTATTACTCAATCTGTCTTTGAAGAAATTATTCAGCAGCGAAAAGAATATTTGTCTGCATCCGTTAGCAAATTAAAAGACGCGTTAAAACCTTTTGATAAAGAAATAGATTTTTCAACAGATGTGGATATTGAGGCAGACCTAAAAAAATATTTGGAGGAAAATCACATAAATATTTTGCCATATCCCCCAAATGATATATTCCCGAAAATAATTCGAAGAGCTGTAGAAAAAAGATTGCCGTTTAAAGCGGTGAATGAGAACAAACCAGATAAGGGATCTGACAAGGGCTTTAAAGACGTTTTATTGTGGGAATCATTACTTAATTTTAATTATGAAAAAGAACGTATTGGGAAAGCATTTTTAATCACCAATAATTTTAAAGATTTTTCTGAAAAACAGCTATTATCAGAATGGAAACAGGTACACCCATTGGTTGAATTAAAAATAATAACAGAGTGGGAAGATTTTATAAGAGAAGAAGAAACAATATTGTCAGAATTAATTGCTCAGAACAACGTTTACTATCCAACTGTTTTGGATTTATTTCAGGGAGAAAACCCAGATATCATTGAACTGCCAAATTTTAAAAAGAAAGTCACAGGCAGAAAGGATAGTCCTATTGTCGAAATAGAAACAGATGTAAAAAAGAAAGATGGTACAATTTATTCGGACAGATATTATTATGATATACGAGTAAATGAACCGACATTATTTGATCCAGACGATTATGATAGAGAACAGGAGGCCACTAATGATGGAACACTGGCAAAAAATTAAATTAGGTGATATCAGTGAAGTAATTGGTGGAGGAACTCCCAGTACAAAGAATTATGATTTTTGGAATGGAGATATCCCATGGTTAACACCAAAGGATTTATCTGGATATAATTTCCGTTACATATCAAAAGGGGAAAGGAATATAACAAAATTAGGCTTACAAAACAGTAGTGCAAGAATGTTGCCTAAAGAAACTGTTTTATTGACAAGTCGTGCTCCTATTGGATATGTGGCAATTGCAGAAAATGAAGTTTGTACCAACCAGGGTTTCAAAAGTATCGTTCTCAAAGAAGGATATTGCTCAGAGTTCTTTTATTATTTACTCAAAAATAACATTGATTATATAGTAGGAATGGCATCAGGATCTACTTTTGCAGAAATATCTGGTACACAAGTTAAAAATTTAGAATTTACAATTCCTCCATTGGAGGTGCAGAGGAAGATTGCGGGGGTGCTCTCGGCGTTGGATGATAAGATTGAGCTTAATAATAAGATAAATAATAATTTAGAACAACAGGCTCAGGCTTTGTTTAAATCTTGGTTTGTGGACTTTGAACCTTTCGGTGGCAAAATGCCAGATGATTGGAAGGTTGGTACTTTTTCAGAATTAATAGTAGATGCTATTGGAGGAGATTGGGGGAAAGATGCCCCTCTAAGTAATTATACAGAAGAAGTTTATTGTATAAGAGGAGCTGATATTCCTGAAGTAAAAGTTGGCAATAAAGGAAAGATGCCGAAAAGATATATTTTACCTAAGAATTACATTTCAAAAAAACTAAAATCAGGGGATTTGGTTGTTGAAATATCAGGAGGAAGTCCTACACAATCAACAGGAAGAATTGCTGCAATTTCAGATTACTTACTCAGTAGATATGATGAAAAAATAATATGTACAAATTTTTGTAGGGCCATACAACCAAAAGCAAATTATAGCGAATTTATATATCATTATTGGCAATATTTATATGATAAAAATATCTTTTTCTCTTATGAAAATGGAACAACGGGAATTAAAAATCTTGATATATCTGGCTTTCTTGAAACAGAACAAATAAATATTCCGAATCAGAATACGCTAAGTATTTTTTCTAAGGTATGTAAGAGTTTTTTCAAACAAATATATACAAATGGTCAGGAAAGTGAAAAACTATCTGTACTTCGCGATACTTTATTACCCAAACTCATGTCCGGCAAAATCAATGTCGATAATGTGAAAATATCGGAGGATATCGAATGAGTTATTTGAATTATTTTATGGGAATGCTATCTGAAATGATAGACAAGCTGATTAGCCAATTTGCAAATATAGGTTTATCTGGGTGGCTTAATATTGTTTTATCACTTTTAATGTTAAGATTAGCAAATGCTACATATAAACTCAATAAAACTATGACCGACATAACAAAGGATGATAAAAAAGAAAAGATCGGTCATGATTTATCTATTGTTTTGCCGACAGCAATGTATGATCACAAGACTCAAAAGGCAAATATAACAAACTTTTGCATTGTTAATCATAAAAATAAAACGGAAGTTATTTACCGTATATATATAGAAGATAATAATACGCAAAGTGGTTTTTGGACCGCGTTAGGGAGTCCCCTTGTGATATCTCCCTATAATACTGTTTTTATTCCCAAAATAGATGATAATACTAATAAAGATATTGCCAATATAAAAGATTATAAAATATATGCTGTAACCAACGATTTAACGGTAGAACTAAAAAAGAATATCGATTGTTTTAATAAACCACAGGAAAATAAAAAGGATACTCCATGACCCGTAAAAATATTTTTGAAATTTTAGAGGAAAACTATGATATAATTCACGAATTTCTTGTAATTGAGAACTTATTTTTTTCTCCAACTATAATGGAATATGGGCGATATTGCGATGGAGACACGATTCCAGTAGAACAAGCTGTAGATAGACATTGCTTTTATTCTTGGAAACAAAGGGGTTCTTGTCTGACAACAAATGATCTAAAGCAAAAACTGAATATAGAGGTTGATTCTAATCCCAGTTTAGAACAAATCATTTTAAATTTAGAATATTTTTGCAACATACTTTATTTGGTTAATACTAAATTACTTCCTCCGCATTTTGCCAAAACACAAAAGTTTGTGATGCTTGAACAAAATATTGCTATTTTGCTCACTCATTTAAATCATGAAAGACAAATTTTTCAAGATGAAGAGAAAATTTTACTTATTCCTAAAGATCCTGCAGCTACAGCCGTAGCAGAGATTTCATCAAAGGAGAGCGCAAATGCTATCTTAAAATATCACCATGCGTCATTAAAAGGACAATTAGAGGAAAAAAGAAAATTATTGCTAACTATCGCCAAAGAGTATGAACCATTGCTGGATAAAGGAATTGATGAATTTACCTCGTACTTTACCACAGTTCGCGGAATGATTAACAATGCTCATATACGTCATAATAACAAAGAGGGTGCAGATAAAAAAGAGATTATCGCTAAAATGAGTGATGACGAATTAGAAAACCTATATGATGAAATTTATCAATTGCTTTTATTCTGTGTTTTGGCTAAAGATAATAAAGAGCGCAAGAATAAAATGTCTGAATTTCTTAAAGGGTTAAAGGAGAAAAAATGACCGATACTTTTATCAATCCTGTAAACGAAGAAGCTTATGAAAACTCTGTGATAGAGTTGTTTGAGGGGATGGGGTATCGGCATATCTATGGACCTGATTTAGAAAATCGGGATTTTCATTCTCCCTTATACGAAGATGAGTTGATTGATGCTTTACGCCGCTTGAATCCTAAACTTCCTGAGGTGGCTATTAAAGAAGCTTATACAAAATTAAAGAACTTTGAAAATGCAGAATTAACCCAAAAAAATGCTGTGTTTATGGAGTATTTGCAAAGTGGTATTACGGTTCGCTATACGGAAAAGGGAGAAGCCAAAGATACCATTGTTTATTTGATTGATTATAATAATCCCGCAAAAAACTCCTTTATCGTGGCTAATCAATGGACCTTTATTGAAAACAGCGAAAAACGTCCGGATATTTTGTTATTTGTAAATGGATTACCTTTGGTTTTGATGGAGTTGAAATCTCCTTCCCGCGAAGAAACAGATGCCTCCGAGGCATATCGCCAAATCCAAAACTATAAGCATGAAATTCCCTCTATGTTTATCTATAACGCCATTTGTGTCACAAGCGATTTATTGACATCCAAGGCAGGAACAATTACTTCGGATGAAACACGCTTTATGGAATGGAAAACTGTGGATGGGAAATACGAAAATACTCAACATGCACAGTTTGATACGTTTTTTAAGGGCATTTTTCCCAAAGAGAGACTTTTGGATATTTTGAAAAACTTTATTTGCTTTTCCAATGAGAACAAAGGAAGCAAAAAGATTTTGGCCGGATATCATCAATACTTCGCGGTGAAAAAGGCAATCACTTCAACCCAAAAGGCAACAGAAACAGATGGTAAAGGTGGTGTGTTTTGGCATACACAAGGTTCTGGCAAATCTTTATCTATGGTGTTTTATGCCCACCTGCTACAAAGTTCTTTGAACAGTCCGACAATTGTGGTACTAACAGACCGTAATGATTTGGACGATCAACTTTATGGGCAATTTGCCAAATGTAAAGACTTTTTAAGACAAGAACCTGTTCAAGCAACCAGTCGGGAACATTTGAAAAAGTTATTAAATGGTATCAAAGCCAATGGGATTTTCTTTACAACTATGCAGAAGTTTGAAGAATCCGAGGAGCCATTGTCCACTCGCCGGAATATTATTGTGATGGCGGATGAAGCTCATCGGGGGCAATATGGCTTGGCGGAAAAAATAACTAAAGACGGGAAAATTAAGACTGGGACTGCTCGTGTCATCCGCAATAGTCTTCCAAATGCAACATTTATCGGGTTTACGGGGACACCCATTTCCAAAAAAGATAGAAATACCCAAGAAGTGTTTGGAAATTATATTGATATCTATGATATGACACAGGCTGTGGAAGATGGAGCAACTCGCCCAGTTTACTATGAAAGTCGTGTGGTTAAGCTGAATCTGGATAAGGAAACACTTAAGAAAATAGATGATGAATATGATTTAATGGCCCAAAATGCAGATCCTGAGGTCATTGAAGCCAGTAAAAAGAAACTTGGGCAAATGGAAGCAATCCTGGGGAATGACAACACTATTCATTCCTTGGTAAATGATATTATAGACCACTATGAAAATTATCGAGAAAACTTGCTTAATGGAAAGGCGATGATTGTTGCTTATTCACGTCCTATTGCTTTGAAAATTTATGAAGAGATTTTGAAATTACGCCCCAATTGGAAAGAAAAAGTGGGGGTTGTGATGACTTCTAGTAATGATGATCCAGAAGATTGGCGTCAAATCATTGGAAATAAATCTCACAAAGAAGCGTTGGCCCGTAAATTTAAGGATAACAAAGATCCTTTGAAAATTGCCATTGTAGTGGATATGTGGTTGACCGGATTTGATGTACCTTCTTTGGCAACAATGTATGTTTATAAACCAATGATGGGGCATAATTTAATGCAGGCGATAGCTCGCGTCAATCGTGTGTTCCAAGATAAAGAAGGTGGGCTTGTCGTAGATTATGTCGGAATTGCAAATGCTCTGAAACAAGCCATGAATGATTACACAGTTCGTGATAAAAAGAACTATGGAAATATGAATATTGCTGAAACAGCACTTAAAGAATTTGAAGAAAAATTAAGTGTTTGTCGTGATTTATTACATGGCTTTGATTATCAACAATTTATGACGGGTAGTAATTTAAAGCGTGCTGAGCTTATTAGTGGGGCAGTAAACTTTATTATTGGAACAGATAAGAAAAAAGAACAATTCTTGAAACAAGCCTTGATGCTACATCAATCCTTATCTTTGTGTTCTTCTATTGTTAAGGAAGAAAAACGCATAGAAGCCGCTTTTATGGAAGCTGTTCGTGTTTTGACTTTGCGTTTAACTAATGCAGGAGAAGGCAAAAAGATTTCTTTGAAGGAAATGAATGAACGTATTAACGAATTACTGAAACAAAGTATAAAAAGTGATGGCGTTATTAATTTATTTTCTGATGTGAAAAAAGAATTTTCTTTGTTTGATCCGAAGTTTTTGGAAGAAATTTCAAAAATGAAACAAAAGAATTTAGCCCTTGAACTTTTGAAAAAATTAATTGCAGAACAAATTTCTGTTTACCGTAAAACAAATGTTGTGCGTTCTGAAAAGTTTAGTGAAATAATTCAGACAATTATGAATCGCTACCTAAATGGCATGCTTACCAATGAGCAGGTAATAGAAGAGTTACTCAGCCTGGCAAAACAAATTTCGGAGGCCCAAAAAGAAGGGGCAGATTTAGGGCTAACACCAGAAGAAGTTGCCTTTTATGATGCATTAACCAAGCCTCAAGCAGTTAAGGATTTTTATGAAAATGACGAATTAGTTGCCATTACAAAAGAACTAACAGAAACACTTCGCAAAAATAAAACAATTGACTGGCAAAGGCGTGAGAATGCTCGCGCAAAGATGCGTATGCTTATTAAAAAGTTATTGAAAAAGCATAAGTATCCCCCAGAAGGTGTAGAGGATGCCGTTGAAACGGTTATGACTCAATGTGAACTTTGGACAGACAATGTGATGGTTGCTTAATGATTAAAGTCTTGTTTGTTTGCTTGGGTAATATTTGTCGGTCGCCGATGGCGGAGTTTGTGATGAAACAAATGGTTGAAGAGCGAGGTCTGTCCGATCAGTTTGAAATTGATTCTGCAGCCACCGAAAGCTATAATGAAATGTGCCATGCCGGCATTCATTATGGCACGCGCGAGATGTTGAGCGCTATGCACGTTCCTTTTGAAGAACATTATTCTCGTCGTATTCGGCCATCTGATTATGCTTATTACGACTACATCTTAGCGATGGATGATAGTAATATAGAGGATATTCAATCTATCGTTGGCGTAGATACAGACAATAAAATCCATCGTTTGTTAGATTTTGCAAATAAGCCCCGCAATATCAAAGACCCTTGGTACACCGGCAACTTTGATGAAACCTATTGGGATATCCTTGAAGGTTGTGATGCGTTTTTGAAGTATTTGAAAAATAAGGAGGAAAAAGAAGTTGATTAAACAAAACACACCTTATAAAGGAAACGACAGTGAGTTGTTAGCATTAAAAGAAAATACCACCCGGTTGGTGTATGAAATCAATATATCTTTTCCAAACAAAAGAGTGGAAATTCATCAACAGATTTTACCTAAAATTTTTAAAAAATTGGGGACAAACAGTTGGTTTGAATTTCCTTTAAACTGTGACTATGGTTGTTTTACCGAGATTGGAAACGATTGTTATTTCAATCATCATTTATCTATTGGAGATGGCGGGAAAATCAAAATCGGCAATAATGTGATAGTTGGTCCCTATGTTGGTATTTATACAGCCCAACATCCCTTGAATTCAGAGCAACGCAAAGAAGGTTGGCAAACGGTTCAAGATATTACAATCGGCAATAATGTATGGATTGGGGCAAATGTAACAATTTTGTCAGGCGTTACCATTGGAGATAATGCAGTTATCGGTGCCGGTAGTGTCGTTACAAAAGACATTCCAACCAATACTTTGGCCTACGGAGTCCCCTGTAAAGTCATTCGGAAGATAAAATAAATTTTCTGAATTCCTGAGTAAAATAAATTTGATTTGGCTCCAATTGATGGGTAAAGCCTTTTTTGAACAAATGATAAGGCTTAGGTCCAACGATTTGGACGGTATTTTGATTCATCACCAAGGTATCATCTTCAGGAAGGACAATAACAGGGGCATCATTGGAAAGTTCAGTAAAGCATTCTGTAGCTCTTTGAGTTTTGGCAGGATCGTCATTTGGATAATGCGCCCCGATATAGGCTCCAAAAACTTTGTTAAAACCTGAAGCCTCTTTTAAGCCTACCTCATTTGGATCAGCATAGCGACATGAATCTATCGTTTTTCCAAACAAAATCGCCCCAGCGCTTCCTCCAAAAACAATTCCCCCTTCTTCTAAAAAGACATTAATTTTTGAAAATGCGTTGCAGGATTTCAGTTCTGCCAGAAGTTTATAAGTATTCCCGCCCCCGATAAAGAGAGCCGCATAGTCAGCCAAATTTTTGGTGCAGAGTTCTTCGGGCGAGGTAATCATATCAATTTTTGGAAAATGAAAATCCGCAAGTTCCCCCGAAATCCATTCTAAACAGCTGGGATATTTTTCTTTTTTCATCGCTAAAGGAATGTAAAGAAGTGGCTTATTTGTATCCACTTTTTCCTTCAAAAGCGCATAGCTCTCCTTTACCTGTTCCCCACATCCCCCACCATTTAAAAAGAGTGTCATTTTAAGTCCTTTCTGATAATAATGTGATGAAACCATTGTTCTTGAAATTGAACTTGTTTTTCTATTTCAGAATCAGAAAAATCCATTCCTTTTGGAACAACTATCAATTTATCATCATTGTCATCTGTTCTGTGAACAATTGCAATACATTCACCTGTGAATTTTTCTAATGGTTCTTGAATGCCTAAGATATAAGCGTCTAATTCTTCGCCATCCCCTGAAATTGTACCTGGAATATATCCATAATTTACGGGGTACACAAAACCATGTTTGGGATGTTTCGATCCCATAGGTCTATCCATTATAACTGATACTATTTTTCCTAAATAATCTTTATTTGAACCATTTTGTTTTTGAGTAGTTTTGTTTACGAAATCATTAATTATCTCAGCAGTTTCTTCTGGTGTTTGGTTATCGTTATTGATAATAAAGTCCAAATATGGGCGATTTTGATACCCCTCTTCATACATTTCACGAATGCGATTTCTATCCCAATCATCAAGCTCACGCGTACCACGATTTTTCAAACATTCTTCTAAACTAGGGGCAAGAGTAACGTTTAAAAACTTTGTCTCAGTATCTTCCAGGGCCTTCCAGTCCTGATAAGTATTATCCGCAATCGGATAGGCAAAAATCACTGTTTCATATTCACGAGATTCTTTAAGAGTTTGCAACTTCTGCTTCAATCGTTTATGACGTTCTCGCCATCCTTGTTGAAGGGATAGCCCCAGTTTTTCCTGCTCCTCATCACTCATTAATTCGTCCACTTCAATAAAAGTGGCATTGGGAAGCGTATTCACCAAAATCTTAGAGACCGTAGATTTCCCTGAATTCATTGGCCCATTGATATTCATAATCAGCATTTCTGTTCTTTCTCCCATTCGGATTTGAGTTTGCTCCAGATATTGGTATCACGCAAGCAATTATGGTATTTATCCCAAATATCTTGACGCATGACACCTTCCAACACATATCCACAACGTTCAGCCACATGAGCAGAGCGCACATTCAAAGAATCATTCCTGATGATAATCCGATTGAGTCCAGCTTTAAAAGTTTCACTTTCCAAAGCACGCACTGCCTCTTGCATATAGCCATGACCTGTTGCATCATCAGAGAGCCAAAAACCAATTTCGGCAGATTGATTTTTTTCGTGTACATGAATTAAGTCCACAACCCCCAAAGGCTGATTTGTTTCTTTTTGGTAGAGAATATAGGCAAAACCACATCCTTCTTCCCAGTTTTTTTGACAAGAACCAACCAAAAATCCTGTAAATTCATCCTCCACAGAGTTCGTTTTATCCACCCAAGGGAGCCATTCCCTTAAAGTATTTCTGGATTTATCCACAATCGCATAAAGCTCATCAGCCAATTTAAAGGTCGGTTTCATAGGGTGCTTTAAAATAATCCGTTCAGAGTTAATTTGTTCAGGTAATTGCATAGTGACCTCCTATCCTTTACAGAATACAGGATTATTCATTGAAAAGCAATGAAAATGTTTGTTATTTTTGGTCTATCGGATCAAATTGAATCACTTGAAAGCCATACTTATCAATATCTTCTTGTGACCAGTAGGTACAATCCTTTGTTTTCATAACATAAGAAACCTTGACCTCAAGCTTTCTCCCCGTTTCTTTCTTGGTATTATCATCTATTTCAACCAAAACAAGAGTATCCCCTTTGTTGATTTCAAAATCAGCAAGCCTTAACTCCGTTTTCTTTTCGCCAGAGAGTACTTTTTTGAAGTATTCAGATAAAATCTTTTTTTGAACTTGTGCCATACTTTACCTCCATAGGCGATATGGTACAGGAAACTCTATTTAAAAGCAACATTTTTAATCTCTGGGAAAGTCAGTTCTAGTCTAGATGGATGGGTAAAGGTATAGTTTGTCAAGTGCGTCGGTTCCAGAATTGGCTTAAAAATTTACTGGGATGGATAAATGGACCTGTACAATTAAAAATGCTTATGATATAATATAAAAAGTGTGACATATTAAGAGGAAAAAGTATGCAACTGAATGACCTTTTGACAAAACCTTTTTTAAAAATTATTTTAAGCAATAAAAAAGATAAATCTTTTGCTTACAATAAATCGGATTCAAGAACTTTTTGAAATTAAATACAAGCAATTAAACTTTTTTGGTTCTGAAGAAGATATTGAAATGAAAGTAAGTAAGAAAGGAAAACTGTTTGTATCAACCCGAAAACATTCTTTAATCAATATTCAGACAGAAGAGCATAACCGCACCAAAAACAGACTTTTACCAGAAAATGAAAAAATTCCCCCCTTGATTGATATAGGTGTTATGACAAAAGACGGAAAAATTATTCATTCACAAATGGATAAGTTTCGTCAAATCAATAAATTTTTAGAAATGGTGGATGATACTTTGAAAAATTGGAAGAAATCCACTATTACTGTTATTGATTTTGGCTGTGGCAAATCGTATTTAACTTTTGTTCTTTATTATTATTTGACAGTAATAAAAAAATTAAACGCAAAAGTAATTGGTCTGGATTTAAAAGAAGAAGTCATCGAAAAGTGCAATATTGTGGCTGAAAAATATGGATATGAGAGCCTGTCATTCCAAATTGGAGACATCAATGGATTCAAGCCAACTGAAGAAATTGATATGGTGGTATCCTTGCATGCCTGCGACACCGCAACGGACTATGCTCTTTATAATGCAATTTCATGGAATGTGCCGATTATTTTATCTGTTCCTTGTTGTCAACATGAAATCAATGCACAGATCAGAAATGCTTGGCCAATCATGACAAAGTATGGTCTTATTAAGGAACGTTTTTCTGCCCTTTTAACAGATGCTATCCGTGCCAATTTATTGGAATCAGAGGGCTATTCTGTCCAAGTGATGGAGTTTATCCCCATGGAACATACTGCCAAAAATGTGTTAATTCGAGCCATTAAGAAAGGTAAAAAATCACCTTTAAAAGAAGTTCAGAATTTATGCAAACAATTTGGCATTAACCCCACTTTGGTGAAATTACTGTCCCACGATTCATAGACCCAGTTCCTTAACATTGTTGAAATAAGTTAATTTTGGGAAAGTGAGTTTTAGAGAAAATTGATAGAGAAAGGTACTGTTTTTCTCATCCATCGACTCCAGAATTGACTTAAATTTTTTCTGGGATGGATAAATGGGCATGTACAATTCAAAATTGGTGTGATATAATAAGAGAAATGTGATGCAAATTGTGATTCTTTGATGGGAGAGAACATGCAAGAAGTCCATAAAATCAAGCGTTCTGAGTCTAAATGGTGCGCGCCCCTCCGCGCTCACCATTTATAAGTCCTTGAAAAACAAGGACTTTTTTCATGTTTGCCATGCAAGCTTTGATGCTACCCATCCTTTTGAAAACCCTTTAATTTTCATGCGCTTATGAAAATGGCTTTGTCAAAAACGAACTCATAATACAATCTTTCTAAAGAGTGTGATGCAAACTGTGATGCATAAATGGTCTCTAATGTTGTGTGAAATCTGATTATTTAAGCAGTATGCTAATTCTTTTATTGTTTGTTTCCTCTTGCTTTTGTAAAAAAATTATAGTACTTTATAGTTATAGTTTATAGGAGAAAGTTTATGTTTTTTAAAGAAAATGTAAATAAAAAAGAAAAATTTATGGATACTATCACACCTAAAAATAAAACAGCTATTCCTGTATGTTTTTCTACGGATGAAAATTATTACCTATACCTAGCAGTTGCAATCAAATCTTTGATTGTTAATAAAAAAGCAGATACTGAATATGATATAATTATTTTTGAAACAGGTTTGGATTCTCAACAAAAATCCGAATTATTAAGATTATCAACGAATGATACATCAATACGAATTTTTGATATCTCAGGCATCTCAGAAAAATACGGAATAAAAAACTTTATGACAATCAATCACCTTAAAGAAAGTGCCTATTATCGGCTTTTAATAAGTGAGATTTTATCAGAATACAAAAAGGTTATCTATTTGGATTGTGATTTGATTGTTTTGACGGATTTATCAGAGATGTATAACGTAGACATTAAGAATAAATATGCAGCAGTTGTTAAGGATTATTTTGTTTCGTGCTTGTTTAGTCAAAAAGAAGATTTTATTCAATATGCAAAAGATGTCTTAAATATTGATAATCTAGATTTATATTTTAATAGCGGCGTTATGCTTTTTAATTTAGAATTAATGAGATTAAATAATGTTCAAAAAAAATTATTAGATATTGCAAAGATTAATAATAGATATTTTCATGACCAAAACGTTTTAAATTCTTGTTTTTTTAATAAATGCGTCTATCTTGATGGAAAATACAATGTTCAATGGCATCTATTTTTTAAGGAAGGTTGCTTTCCCCCTGAAATATGGGCTAAATATTTAAAAGAATTGAGTGCCCCTAAAATTTTACACTATACATCTCAAAGGAAACCATGGAAAGATTTATCCTTACCGAACGCAGATATTTGGTGGAAATATGCCTGTATGACGCCTTTTTATGAGAGAAATAAGTAACTAGGATAAACTATAATATGACTACCAAATTTATTATTGTTTTTCATTTATAAATATTTTACAAACTTTTTTTGAAGGAAGGAAATATCATACAAAAGAAAGCTTTATTTTTTGATTTAGATGGAACATTGTTGAATAGTGATAGTACAATATCACCAGAGTTGGCTTATATTCTAAAAAAATGGCGATCTTTGGGAAATTATATTTTTGCAGTATCTGGTAGGTCTCTCAGAAAATTTAAATTGATAAATACACCTTTTTCATGGGATGGCTATGTTTTACATAATGGTTCTATTGTGAGTCTTTTTGATAAGATTTTATATCGAAGACAAATTCCGTATGGACAAGTCATTAATTTTCTGGAAAAAATAAGGTCAAGATCACTTTTTTATGGTGTCGAAACAGATAATTGTTTTTTTTCTAATTTTGATAAGATAAATAGTTTAGATAAAAATTCATTTCCTCTTCATGATTTTTATAAATATCCCCCCCAAAAAGCTGATAAACTGATTGTTCTAGGAGAGCATTTGGATGACCTTGAAGATATAATTCACCCTAATTTGATAAAAGTTGTAATGGATTCTTCATTTACTTGTATTACACATAAATTTGCAAATAAATTAATAGCATGTAAAAAAATTATAAATTGTTTAAAACTAAAGAAAAAAAATTGTTTTTATTTTGGAAATGATGAAAATGATAGAGAAGCGTTAGAGTATTTTTATCATTCAATTATCATTGGGCCTAGATTATTAAATATAAAAAATAAGAATGCTATTTTTTATGATACAAATGATAAAATTGTAGATTATATTAGACAAAAAATAAAAAAGGAGGGGATATGAAAAATATTCATATGGGATTGAACGAAAATTCCAATAATATCTTATCAAAAAAACTGCTTTGTTTTCTGAAAAAGAATCTTAATCAAGCGGTATGTTATTATCCTGATCCAAATGCATCTAGTTTAAAAGAATTATTAGCTAAAAAATTCAATCTAGCCCCTCAAAACTTTTTTATTTCAAATGGAAGTGATGAAATTTTATTTATATTGGGAAGTATAATGACAGATGTAAAATATGTCATTTGTCCTCAAAATACATTTAATAGCTATAAGTATTTAGCAAACCTATATAAAAAAACATTGATTGAAACTCCATTGTTAAATTATGTTGTTGATATTGAAAAGCTAATTAAAAAAATACGTCCTAATAGCATGCTTATTATTCCAAATCCACATAACCCATGTGGAACATATATAGGAAAAGAAAAATTAGAAGAATTAATAAAATCGTGTAAAAATAAAAAGGCGTATTTGGTGGTAGATGAGGCCTATGGTGAATTTGCAGAAGCCGAAAAGGATGATTATCTGTCTGCTTTGAGCTTATCTAACTATTCTCGGATGATAGTGATGAGAACTTTTTCAAAGTTTTATGGTTTGGCTGGTTTACGTTGTGGATATGCAATTGCCGTACCTGATTTTATTCAACAGATGAATTTTTCTAAGAAAATACTTGTATACAGTGTCAATACAGTTGCTTTAATGGCTGCTCAGTTTGTATTGAAACATGAAACAGTTTCAAAGAATAAAAAGATGTTTGAGTATATTTTTAAATTGAAACAGAGATTATATAAATTTTGTGAAAATCACCAATTGCACTATGTTCCATCTTGTACGAACTTTATTTTAGTTAACGTAGGAAATGCTGATTCTGTTTATCATCAATTATTAAAAAGGGGGATTACTACAAAATCTTGTAGCGTGTTCGGCTTTCCGGAATTTTTACGAGTAACCTTATCAAGTATGAAGGACCTAATTAAATTTGAAAAAGAACTACTATCCATTTTAAAAAAGGATCATTTTTTCGATAAAACAACGGTAACTTCTGATCGATTATGATATAATTGTCTGGTATGAAGAATAGTATATTTTTTACTCAAATTTTTTATTCCGTATTCTATTTCCTCTAATTTTTTACGTGGATTAAGTTTTAATGTCATGATAGCAATTCCATTTCTTTTTAGGTGATCAAAGGCATTAAGCATTACTTCAACAGATCCTTGAACATCCATTCTCATGTCATTGACAATCATATCAAAATTACTGTTTGGGTGCTTCTTAAAGAAATCTTGAGAAAGACATTTAAAATGTTTCAATTTCTCATATTTAAATAATCCAGGATTTAATTCGGCTGGGTCAACTGCCACAACACTCATGCCTTTTTCAAGCAAGAAACGCGACCAACCACCCGGTGCAGCACCCAAGTCTATTGCTGTTTTATATTTCGATAAGTCTAAATTAAATAATTCAACACTTTCTGCAATCTTAAATTCTGCCCGTGAAGGTTGTTCTGTTTTAAAAGCATAATGTAGGTGCCCTAGTGGCCAAGATGTCAAACTTTGTGTTACAGTAGAATAACCAACATACATTTTATTTTGAAATAAAACAACTGATAATATTTGTTTTGATGAATTATCTATAGAAATTCTATTTTTTTGTAAACTTTTTATAATCGGTTCAACGAAGTCCTTTTTGTTATACATTGGATAAGGGGTTAAAAATGAAACGTGTAAAATAATATCTGCTGTTTTTATTAAGGGTAAGATTAGATGTATATTTTTGGAAAATACCATATAATCATCTGTAGTATTCAATAGGTCAAATTCCCTATTAACCGGTACAATATGCCTGATAAAACAAATTCGTTTTTGATGAACTTTCTTTGAAATTAAGTCAATATCTCCCTCTAACTTACACAAAAACACCCCTGTTGAGAGTTTCTTTATTTGTAATCCATTAAAGTGTTCCTTTAATTCGAATAAAGCTTCTTTTTCGGATGTCGGATGCACAGATATTATGAATTTAGTCATTTTCTTTTCCAATCAAATTACTTATATCATGTTTTAACACTTTTGTAAATGGCATTTTTTTTCTTTTTTCAAATACCTTATAATTATATGTGTAATCATTATTTTGACATCTACGTTGATGTTCAAAATGGATCAAAGCTGAATGGCCAATAATATTATCTATTAATTGCACTCCGGAATAATTATCAAATTTCCATTGAATATCAGTATCTTCCATTCCCCATGTGATATAATCTTCTGTATAACCACCAACCGATTGAAATAATTCTTTTGTACAAAACAATCCACCAAAATGCGATAAAACAGACCATTGGAATTCCTTAAAATGGTTGGGATTATATCTATTTTCTTTGAATTTTGAGTTCGGGGTTACATGCAAAATATTATGAATCAAAGAGTATCTTTCATACTTATATGTTGGAGAAAATGAATTTATTTTCTGATTATAATCAATATAGCAATTTTGAACAAAACTGGAAGATTTGATAGTTATATTTTTTTCATAATCATCTAAAAATTTTTTAGTAGTTTTAACGGATAAACGTTTAATTTGAGGACGAATTAGAGCCGTTAAAGGATGTGTTTTTACATACGATAATAGTTTCTTTAAATAATTTTTATCCTCAAAAAATATATCTGAGTCGGTAAAATATATGTATTTTGTCACTACACGTTTTAATCCTGCATTTCTTGCTCTTCCAGGGTTAAACGTATAGGTTTTATCTTTATTTATATTTGGTAAAGAATGTACATATTGAATTTTATTTACATCACAAAATTTTATCGTATCATTATTTGGATGTAATGATTGTTCGGCTAGTATAATTTCGCAGGGGACAGACTGATGGCGTATAGAATCACAAATAACTTTGATTTCGCGTCCAGGTTTGAAGCCATAAACGGAAAATATGACACTCACTATCTTTTTCATATATTACCCCTTATTATTTAAATTAAAAAAAAGTTGTTCTGTTTTTTTAGTTCCATTAGATTTGTCCACAAAAAAGGCTTCGGCGTATTTATTTATTTCATTTAAATATTGCAGTGCTCGATACTGATTTAAAATTTTACTTCTTTTAGGTAACAACAAATGCTTTTGAGAAACGTGTTGTTCAAGTAGTGTAATTTTTTCAGAAAATTCATTCGAGATGTCAACAAAAAAATCAGGAAAATGATGATATCCCGAAAATGTATCCATATAGATAATAGGTACTTTAAAAGAAACAATCTGCTTTGAAATTTGGCTCACATATCTGTGATCGGCATGGTAATCATTTGAATTGTGCGTTATAACAAAATCAGGATGCACAACTTTCTCAAATATATGATTTAACTTTTTCAACTCTGTTTGTTTTAAATTGGATATTTGACCATCTTTTATATTCAAGAAAAATATTTTTTTTACAAACGAAATGGCTTTTTTTGTTTCCATTTGCCTAGTTTGTATATTCTGACGTTGACTTTTGTCTTTGGGAGAAAGTTCACCATTACTTAAAATAATAGAATAAATCTCATGTTTTTTTTGAATTGCTTTTAATAAAAAGCCGCCAGCATAATATTCCAAATCATCTGGATGAGCTGTTATGGTGAGTATTTTAGCCATTGTTAATCCTTTCTATTAATTGGTGTATAGCTGCTGATAGTTTATCAAAATTATCGGGGAAAAATTTTTCTAACAAATCTTTGCAATCAATATATTTTCGTTCACCGATATATCCATTAATCAAATCTGATAAGCAAAGAAATGTAGAATTTTTTATGGGGATTCCTTCCATAATATTATGAATTTGAAAATTAAAATTTGTTTCAGATGTTAATTTTTTTAATGTATTATTATTCATACAAAATATATTAATAGATATATTTTTTGCTTCCAAGCTAAGTGAATCTGTAATGCGTTTAAGTTCCAAAATGGTTGTACCACAAACACTTATATCTTCATAAATAGAAATTTTTTTATTTTTAGGAAATACTTTCTTTATAGTATCTGATATTTTTGTTGGAATAATACTACTTTTACCGTTTTTTAGATGTTGTCTAGTAATTTTTAATTGGCTGTGTTTAATTTTTAAACGTTCCAATATAATATGGGGACGTGTACCAATAGCAATTTTATTTTCAGATTTATCATTTACTGAATTAACCCATTTTAAATACTCTGACCCATTAAAAAGTTTATATTTCACTTTCTCATTTGGACAGGTTGTAATTTTTTCCATTAATTTTTGCGCAAGAGAAATAATCTCAGAATTATTTATAAATAGATCCAAGTCATTCCAAAGATATAAATATATCATAAAATAACACGCTCCTTTTCAATATACCGATCTTTGTCTAGATACATGGTTGGCCAATGAATATGGAGTGTTTCCATTTTAGATGTTTTTGCTGTAAATGAATGACGTAGATTTTTAGGAATAATTATTAAATCGCCCGCACAAATTTTAAGATTCTGGGGTCCTAGGGTCACAAAACCGCTGCCAGATTTAATATATGATATTTGATTTGTCTTTTTATGGTATACTAACGGGTTTGGGTCAGTTGATTTTAGTACTATGAATTCGCCGTTAGTGGATAATAATTCCGTAAAACATGTTCGTAATTCTTTTTTTATTGAAATAATTTGAAATGACATTATCTTAACTCCAATGTTCCACAAATATTTATTGATTGACCTGAAATAATATCTGATTTCTGTGTTATATAAAAATCAAAAACCTCCATTAAATCTTTTGCAGAGATTAAATTTGTTCGTCCCATTTTTTCTATCATAGAATTTTGATATTTTTCGGGAGATAGTCCTCTTAATAAAGAAATTTTTTGCCGGCCACCCTTACTCATTTGTGTATCTATTCCACCCAAACAGATTGAGTTAATACGAACACCTTTTGAAGTATAAGTTTTTGCCAAACTTTGTGTAAAAGAATCCAATGCTGCCTTTGATGCACTATAAGTATACAAATATGGCGTTCCTTCTTTTGCAGATATTGATGAAATATTTAAAATCTTTCCATACTTGTTTTTTAACATATTGGGCAATAGTATTTGTATCAGGGTTATTGGGGCGATAGTATTTAAAGAAAATTCATATTTTAAATCTTCTGATGTTAATTTTTCGAAATCTTCTACTTTACCAGAGGCCGCATTATTAATCAAAACGTCGAAATTGATTTTTCTCAGTTTCGTTGATAATCTTTTTAATTCGTTTATATTCGATAGATCGCATATAAATTCATCGATATAGGGCCCATTTGTTTTCTTTCTATTTATGACATAAACTTCGTGTTTTTTTCTTGATAAATATTCTAAAAGATCTTTTCCAATGCCAGACGTGGTTCCTGTGAGTAAAATTTTCATGATTGTTTCCTTCCTTCTAAACAAGGTGGTATTTCATCAGCAGAAGAAATAACTTCAATTAAAGTAGGACCTTTATAGCTTAAGGCTTTTTGAATATTTTTTTTGAAATCTGAAACACTTTTGACAACATAAGACTTAATACTAAAAGCATCCCCCAATTTAGTATAGCTGACATTATTTAAAGATGTTGCAACATAGTTTCTTTTAAAGTTCTGTTTTTGTGCGATCCGAATTCGCCCTAAAGAAGAATTATTAAAAACAATGAATAAAACATTTAAACGATATTTTTGGGCTGTTATAATTTCGTTTCCGCCCATTAAAAATGAACCATCACCAGTAATACATATGATTTTTCTTTTGCTTTGGGTAAAAGCTAAACCTATGGAAAAGCCTATAGCATGGGCCATACCGGCTAGTCCTGCATTTGTGAAAAAACCATTTGTTTTTTGGGGAAAACAATAATAAAGAGTGTTTAACCAATGATTTCCTGCGTCTGGGACAACTATACTATTTGCTGGCAAAATGTTATTTAACAGAGCAATGGAATTAGCCATTATATGCTTTCCTTGCATATTTGAGGGAAAACTTAATGGCAGATCAAGATGTTTATTTTTTTGCTTAAGATTAGGAAGAATTTTTCCAAAAAAATTGGTTAAGTCGGATAAAACATTTACGCAATTAATACGTGTGTTTTTTTCCAAATTTACATTTATTATTTTCGTATTGTTCAGAAGAGTTGAAATGGCTGATAAATAGTAGGATGAAAGGCTGGCCCCAAGGACGATTGTTAAATCTGGTTTGTATTTTTCCAAAAAATCCATCGTTTCTTTTCTTTGCCCATGTCCAATGTGGCCTATAAAATTTTGAAAATGACTATCTATTGTACTTAGGCCTTTTATGGTTGTAAGAATAGGAGCTGATAATTTTGTTGAAAAATCTTTAAGTAGATTTTCTGTATTTGATAAAAAAACTCCCCAGCCCGATATAATTAAAGGGCGTTCAGACTGATTAATTAGCTTTATTATTTTTTCTTTATGTGAAATTTTTTTGAAGCTAGGTTTGAAGTTATAACCTTTTTTAAACGTCACATCAGCTAGTTGAATATCCAGTGGGATACTTAAGTAAACAGGTCCTTTTCGTCCAGACATTGATACCTTTAATGCCTTTTCAAAATCATCAACAGCCTTTTTCTTATCCGTTATTTCCAGTGACATTTTCGTGATAGGTCTTAACAATTCTGCCGGCGAAAAACTGTGTGAAACGTTTGGGGCACATTCTTGAAAAGATCCAGATGAAATATCAGTGGTTTTTGCTTGTCCTGATATAATAATCATAGGGATAGAGTCTTTGTAAGCAGATGCAACGCCTGTGATAGTATTCGTAATTCCGGGGCCTAGGGTTACCAAAACAATGGCTGGTTTATCACGATTAAAGCGAGTCCAACCATCAGCCATATAGACGGCTGATGCTTCATGAGTTGCTAAAACGAGATTAGGGCATTTTGAGGTAAACTGTTGCCACAATGGCATAATATAATACCCAGGTAATCCAAATACATGGTCATATGATAACTCTTGCAGTCTATGATGTATATATTCACAAAACTTCATAAAACGAAGTTTAGCATAAAAGAGTCAAAAAGTAAATAATTAATTGTTTTTTTTGGAAATTTTTGATAAAATGTACTCAAATTAAACAAAGGAGTTCATACCCATGTCACTACAAAATAAAAATAGCATATTGAATCATAAGGAATGGGAAAATGGTGAGGTATTGTTAAAAAGCTTTCCTAGAATGATTTTTATAGAGTTTACAAGATGTTGTAATTTATATTGTGGCATGTGTAGATCAAGACAAATTTTATCTAAAGAGCTATTTATGCCACAGGATATATTGGATAAAATAGAAACGGAAGTAGTTCCTTATGCTGAGTGTGTTGATGTAAGAGGGTGGGGAGAATCAACCTTAGATAGTCGCTTGCTACCTTTTATTGAAAAATATGCCAGTACTAAGACCATCAATTTATATACTAATTTAAATGCCAGAGATGAGCTTTATTGGGAAAAATTATCAAAATTACCCATAAATATTATTTTGTCTATTGAAAGTGCTGATCCTGTTAGGTATGCTTTATTTAGGCGAGGGGGTAATTATGAGAAGATGGAAAAGCACCTCATGATTATAAAAAAGTCTGGTGTGGCTAAATTATATATTGCAGCAACGATTCTGGAAGATAATATGACAGATATGCGTTCCCTAGTTGATTTAGCAAAAAAATATAATGCTCAATTTTTACAATTTTCGCCTATATCCAGACAAAAAATAGGAACAGAATATCCAAATATAGGCTTTGAGACGACTGATTCTGTATTGAAACAATTTAAGGAAGTATCAGCTTATGCACATAAAAAAAATGTAAATGTTTGTGTTTCTGCCAATTTGGATGCGATTAATACAAATGATAAATTACGTTGCATTCATCCGTGGTCCTATTGCTATTTTAGATATGATGGAAAAATTGGTTTTTGTGATCACCTGTTATGTAAAAATTCATCATTAATAGGTGATTTATCTAAAAAGTCATTTATGGAAATATGGAACAGTGAACAGATGCTTCAAATCAGAAAATATCACGCAACAAAGGACTTTTCTGTATTGAAAGAGAAAGGAATAGAATGTGATTGGTGTTATAAAAACAGATATGCTAACTTTGAATTTTTGATACAAAAAGATATAAAGCCCATTCCGTTGGAGGCATATATCACTTTATTGGAGGAACGCAAATGAAAATAATGATGATTGTTGGTGGATATCCACCATTGGACTGTGGTGGAACGGAGGTTTTTACTCAGACATTAGCAGAAGGTTTATACCATTATGGAAAACATCAGGTTGTTGTCGTTTGTATGGGGCAAAAAGATAGTGTTTCAAAAGTTGGGAATATAAAAGTATACCGACGGAAAATATTTAATATAAGGTTCTTTCCCAATTTTTATCCTGTGAAGTTTATTAATAAATTACTACATATGTATAACCCTTTTCATAAAAAAATATTCAGAGAACTTTTTCAGCGTGAAAGACCGGATATTATCCATATTCAAATGCTCAGGATGTTTTCCCCGTCAGTTATCCAAGAAGCGGTCAAGATGAAGATTCCAATGGTTCAAACACTGCATGAATTGTATTCATTATGGAACTTTAATCCTTTTGTAAGAAAGGGAACTCATGAACTTTTAAATTCTAAACCAGGATGGTTTGTTAATTGTATTAGAGAATTTCAGAGAAAGATATTATCCCAAATAGATTCTGTCACGGCACCATCTAGTTATGCTTTGCAAGCTTATGAAAAAGAAGGATATTATCGCTTTTCACGAAAAGAAGTTATTCCAAATGCTTTTTCTTATAATTTAAAAGCGGTTAAGGCATTATACGTTCGAAAAAAAACAAAACTTATATCACAGAAAAAAATTAAATTTTTATTTGTGGGGCGTTTTGTCCCTGAAAAGGGAATAGATTTATTATTAGATGTTTTTTCAAATATAAAAAACAAGAATATTGAACTTTTTTTCATGGGAACAGGACCTGAGGAAGAAAAAATCAATAAAATGCTTGCTTTAGATTCTCGTATTCATAATGTTGGTTTTTTGAATGGCGATGAAAAACTTCATGTATTTCAAGAATGTGATGTCTTGATCTTACCTTCTACTAGTACATCAATTTTTTCTGAAACATTTGGGTTGGTTTTATTGGAAGCTTATATGAGTGGAATGCCTTGTATTGCTTCGGCTAGTGGAGGTATTCCTGAGGTAGTGGAAAATCAAAAAACAGGATATCTTACTCGTACGGGAAGCTTTTTGGAATTACGTGAAGCTATTCTTTATTTTTCAAATCCCAAAAATGTCTTAAATTCACTTCCTTATTGTTTTAAAAAAATTGAAAAGTATAATTTTAGTGAAATGGTGTCGAAATTTATTTCCGTTTATGAGTACACTATCAAAAATTATCGTTCACATTAAAGCTGTGGCATAATTTTTGGGTATCTTATTATAAAAAAGGAGAGGGTATGTCAAAAAAAATAAAGAAAGAGATTTCGTATTACGATATCCCATTTCCTAAAATTTATGATATGGATTCCACGATAAATCTTCTTCTGGAAAGAAAAATGAGTATGGCTCGCTTTGGAGATGGAGAACTTGAACTTATTTTAGGGAAGGCTGCTTTATTTCAGGAACCCTCAGATGAATTAAAGCTTCGTTTGCTAGAAGTTTTATCTTCCAAAAATAAAAATATTATGATAGGAATACCTTCAGAGTTATATTATACGAAAGAACTTACCTTAAAGAAAAAAAATGTATGGGAAAAATGGAAACCGAGATATTTGCCTTTGTTAAATAAGTATTTGCGGAAAAGACAAAAATACTGTCCAACTTATGTATCTCATTTTGTTGCAAAACTTGCGGATAAAAAAGCAATAGAGGATTATTTTGAAAAGATTCGGACAATTTGGGAGAATAAAAATGTTCATCTTATTTATGGCCGAGGAATCTTTCATAGTTTTGAATATGATATTTTTGATAACGTAAAATCAATTACACATCAAACAGCCCCCAATATAAATGCATTTGATTCTTATGATAAGATTTTGGCAGAAGCATTAAAAGTTGATAGAGATAAACTAGTTATTATTATCTTAGGGCCAACTGCAACAATATTGGCTTATGATTTAGGTTTAAAGGGGTATCAAGCATTGGATATGGGACATATTGCCAAAGCCTATGATCGTCATAAGAGGGGATTTAGAGATAAAAAATTTTGGGCACCTGATTAATTTTTACATCCTGTATAAATAGTATGTAATTAAAAAAGTAGGGGGTATTTTTCCTCTAATTCTTCCAAACGCTTACCTTTTTTACTTATTTCTTGTTTTTAAATATTTTGGTGCATCTGCCAAACGAAAACCTCACGACTTCATTTTTAAACCCAACAAAAAAATGATAGGCTAATTTGATTGTAAACTGATTTAATTCTTGAACTTCCTTGGAGTTTTTGTTACTCTATCCAGTAGGAGGAATTTTGTGACTTATACGATTAAAATTGGAAATGATATTCATACGGCGGATATTGATGCTTATTACCCATCACTTGGATTTGGACTCTATGATGCTAAAGATTGGGAAAAAGTACGGGAAAGGTCAACCTTCATCGTTCAGGTTTTGGATAAAGGTAAAACTGTTGGTTGGGGCAGATGTGTGGATGATGGTACCTTTTGTATGATTTATGATATGGCGGTACATCCAAACTATCAAAAGAAAGGAATTGGTTGGACAATTATTGAAGAAATCAAAAAATATGTGGCAAGAAATGATTTTTTGTCGGTCAGTTTGTTTTATAATCCACATAATCCAGGAGTGAAAGAGTTTTATCAAAAATGTGGATTTTACGAGCTTCCAAATGCTATGCGATTGAAAAAGTAAAGAAGGATTCAAAATGACACCTGAAAATTTATGGCAAGAATTTGTTAAAAAATTCCCTAAATACAAGGGGAAGTCTTATGATACCTTTTCCTTTGGTGATAGTCCAGATGAGCTGTTGAAGTTAGTCCTGACTGGGCAAAAAAAGGCTACCAGTTGTCTTTATCGGGGCAATCCAAGTAAGGTCCAGGATATCAGTATTATTTTGGATTCAATCGGTAAAGCCCATGCAATTATTGAAACGACAAAAGTAAGTATTGTTCCCTTTAGTCAGGTGAGTAAAGAATTTACCCAAAAGGAAGGTGAAGGAGATAAATCTTTAGAAACTTGGCGTAAGATTCATTTAGCCTTCTGGGGGAATATCCCATCCAATACTTTGCTGGAATGTGAAGAATTTAAAGTTTTATACAAAAAGGAATAAGCATGCAGTATGAATATGTGGAAGTAAAAACAGAACAAAATATCTTCCTAAATGGATTTCATGCCAAAGAGGGTCATAAATCTTGCGTTTTATTTATTCCGGGATTAGCCGGCAGTTTTATGGAAAGCAAATTTGCACGGGAATTAGCCAGAGCGTGCATTGAAAACAAAATAGATTTTCTCTTTGCCCATAATCAAGGTTCTTTTCAAACCATCACTTTCCCTTATTTAAAGGAGGATGGAAAGTTGTCCAATATCATGAAAGGAGCAGCTTATGAACACTTTGAAGATTGCATTTATGATCTGGATGCTTGGTTTTCCTTTCTTAAAGATTATGAGGATGTTTATGTGATTGCACACAGTTTGGGATGCAATAAAATCGTTCATTATTTACAAAATCATCAGCCAGCGCATCTTAAAAAAGTGGTGTTGCTTGCCCCACAAGATAATGTGAATTTTCCCAAATTGCCTATGCATGAGGGAATGTTGGATGAGGCCCGTGAAAATATCAAGGCGGGGCAACCGGATAAGCTTCTAACCAAAAAATTATTAGGGGGATGTGTCATTTCTACTCAAACCTATTACGATTTCATTACAGATTCTAAAATCAATAATATTCCCTATAAGACACCAAATGGAGATATGAGTGCCTTGGAAACAATTGTT
>JAZQUH010000009.1:0-10940 GCA_045631185.1 Alphaproteobacteria bacterium
TCCGGTCCTTTTACAGCAGAGGACATTGTAACACCACTACCCAAATTACCATCAAAAGCATCATTACCCAAAGAATCCAAATTACCTGAACCTATTTGAGTGGCGACATCCGTGGCACGCATAGAGGCTTGATTCAATAAATTATTGGCCAAAGACTTTCTGACAGCGGCTTTATATCCCGCAACACCGGCAACACTTAGAACACCGATAATTGCCAAAACCCCTAGCATTTCAACCATAGAACGGCCTGTTTCGTTTGTTTTTCTTAAATTTTGCATTTTTATCTCCCTTTATTGTTTATTAATTATCCCCATACTTGCCAACTTTTAACACTTTGTCAAGGGATTTGGTTAAATAAAATAAAAAAACACCGCCCTGAATCAGAGCGGTATTTTTATTATATCCTGATGAAAACTTATTCAGCTTTAGGTGCTTCTTCTGTTTTCACTTCTTCAGCTTTGACTTCCTTGGCCTTTTTGTCTTTGACCTTTTTGGCTTCAGCTTCGGAACGGGCAATCACAACACGGACAGTTTGTTCAACGTCTGGATGTAATGCCAAAGCCACATCAAAGATACCCATCATTTTAAATGCTTCATTGATTTTAACATGACGGCGTTGTACTTTGAATCCAGCTTGTGCAATTGCTTCACAAATATCGCGACCTGTTACAGAACCATATAATTGACCTGTTTCGGCGGCCTGACGAATAATTGTGACAGACAAACCAGCCATTTTTTGTGCCAATTCTTCAGCTTCTGCTTTTAATTTGGCGTTGATAGCTTCATATTCTTTGCGTTTGGCTTCAAACAATTTCAAGTTATCGGCTGTTTTACGCAAAGCTTTGTGTTGCGGGAACAAAAAGTTACGGGCATAACCGTTTTTCACATTCACCACATCACCCATTTGACCCAAACGATCAATACGTTCCAATAAAATAATTTCCATTTGAAACCTCCTTAATCGTTATTGACAAACGGCATCAAAGCAACGTTACGGGCGCGTTTGATGGCTTTTGTGATGGCTGATTGATGGAAACGGCACAAACCGGACATACGGCCGGGAATGATTTTGCCGTTTTCTGTTACATAACGGTTCAAAGTTTTGATATCCTTGTAATCAATTTCTTGGATACCGGCGCCACAGAACGGGCAACCACGATTCATTTTTTCCATTATCTATCTCCTTCATTTAATTGAAGTTCAACTTTATCGGCCTTGGCATGACGGGATTTCGGCTCCATAATGACAGAAGCGCCTTCGGGAATGGAATCAATTTTCAATGTCATATAGCGCAACAAATTTTCATCCAAGCGCATCAAACGTTCCAATTCCAACACGGCATCAGCCGGAGCATCCAAATAAGTTAAAACATAAAAGGCCTTACGGTTCTTTTGAATCTTATAGGCCAAATCACGCAAACCCCAATCTTCCGATTTGACCACTTTTCCGCCTTTGTCAGCAACGACTTGGGCATACTTTTTGGACACTTCGGCCACCTTAGCCGGTGTTAAATCAGGACGCACGAGTATTAAATTTTCGTAAAAAGACATGCTTTTTATTTTCCTTTCGGTTGTCAAACCCCTTGTTTTTGCCGCATAAACCACCATGGTTTACCGCCCGGGGCCACATCCCCCGGCAATGCGGGAGAAAGGATTACTTAAAATCCGAAGAGAATTATAGCAGATTCACAGAACAATGTCAAGAAAAATAAAATTTACAATTTCCTATTCATCACAAAATCAATCGTATAACTAATTCCAAGATTTGATTGATTTTGAGGACATTTAAAAAATTCGATTATTTTAGTTTTTAAATTCAACTTTATTTTCACGGCGGAACAGATGGCCAATGGCGGCTTTGGGTTCTTGATTTTCATAAACCACACGATATAACGAACGGCATATCGGCATGTCCACCCGATCACGCAAAGCATAAACAGCGGCTAATGTCGGTACGCCTTCGGCCAATTTTTCAAATCTGGGACCATTGACCAAGCTTTCACCATAGGCCCGATTATGACTGTGCGGTGAAAAAAGCGTGGCTTCATAATCACCCAAATGCGCCAAACCATAGGCACTTTGTGCTTTTCCGCCAAAGTATTCAATCAAACGGCCGACTTCCACAGGGGCGCGCGCCATTAAAGCCCCCTTTAAGCCCGACCATTCCAAACCATCCAAAATACCGGCCGCCAAACCAATCACATTTTTCATGGCTGCCCCCACCTCATTACCGATTAAATCGGCCCCATAATAGGTGCGAATCAAAGTACTGTTTAAATAATCCGCCACTTCATGGGTTGCCGTTTCATCCGGGGAATCCAACACAACACAGCTGGGGATTTCACGGATATAATCCTGAACATGACCGGGGCCCATCAAACATACAACACGGGCGGTTGGTTCTGTAATTTCCTGACGAAAAACTTCACTCATACGCAGGGCGGTGTTTTCTTCCAGCCCTTTCATGGCCAACAAAAAGGTCTTGCCCTTTAAATCATAGCCCGACAGTTGTTTGCAAAGTCCACGAAAACCTTGGCATCCAATGGAAACAATCACAAAATCATTTTTCAGGCACTCGGCCATATCTGTCGTATAACTGACATTTTCGGGCATGGTCACATAACCGTTGTTGCCTGTTTTTATCAAAGATTGATAGGCCGGATCCTGAGGCACACCCAAAAACAAAACCTGCGAGTTTTTATATTTGGCACAATAATAGCCCAAAAAACCACCCCAACGACCGCAACCGATTACTGATATTTGTGAAAAATTTGTCATACGACCTCCTTAAAAAGAGTCTGTATCATAGCAAAGTAAAAATAAAATTGCAAGTCTTGACTTTTTTTTTATTTTAGGCTTAGATGTAAGCAAAGAAAGAGAGGCGCATGTATTCAGGTATTCCTTTTCCGCAAATTGATCCCGTCTTGTTCCAATTCGGATGGTTCGCCATTCGTTGGTATTCTTTGGCCTATATCTTTGGGATTTTGGGTGCGTGGTGGCTGGCACGAAAAATGTCCGCCCATTCACACAGCACTTTTACACCGCTTAAAATTGATGATTTTTTAATTTGGGCCACTGTCGGTATTGTGGCCGGCGGACGTTTGGGATATGTTTTATTTTACAATTTGCGTTATTTTTTCGAATATCCACTAAAAATCTTTGCCGTTTGGGAAGGTGGTATGTCTTTCCACGGGGGATTATTGGGCGTTGTTATAGCAACAGTTTTATTTGCCCAAAAACGCCACATCAGCATTTTAGCCATGGGCGATATCGTGGCGTGTGTAGCCCCTATCGGATTATTTTTAGGGCGATTGGCCAATTTTATCAACGCTGAATTATACGGACGGGTCAGCCACGCTGTCCCTTGGGTCATGGTCTTTCCCAATGGGGGCAGTGAACCACGACACCCCAGCCAATTATACGAAGCCGGATGCGAAGGCATTTTATTGTTTTTAATTTTAAATACGCTTTGGTGGTTTTGCCCAAAATATCGCCGTCGGACTGGTTTTTTAAGCGGTCTGTTTTTATTGTTATACGCCCTGATGCGCTTTGGTTTAGAATTTTTCCGTGAACCGGATTTCCAATTGGGCTTTATTTTTGAACAAATTACCATGGGGCAAATATTGTGTATTCCGATGGCATTGTTCGGTTTAACTTTAATCAATTATGCCTCACCAAAATCAATTTTGAAAAGGATGGAAAAAACAAAATGAAAAAAAGAACTATATGGGAAAATTTAAAACGTATTTGCCGTTATCGTTTGGTTATTCCGATTTTACGTTCCCCTCACCCGCCCGAATACAAAGCCGGTGGTGTATGTGTCGGAACAGTATGGGCAATGACACCATTAGTCGGAATTCAGATGTATTTGGTTTTCATGACATGGATTATTGCCAAAAAGGTCTTTAAGTGGAATTTTTCTTTACCTTTGGGATTGGCGTATACCTGGATTACCAATGTGGTAACAATGATTTTCTTTTATTACGGTTTTTATGTAACCGGTCAGTTGATGCTAAACCGACCCATTCAAGGCTTTGATAGTTTAAAATCCACCATGGAAAATGCCTTTTTGGCCGATTATACCTTTTGGGAAAAATGGGGGGCTTTTTTCAAAATGTTGGCCTATGATTGGGGCTTGGCCATGGGGGTTGGCTGTTTGCCGTGGGCTCTTGTTTTTGGGGTATTAAGTTATTATTTGACATTAAAGTTTGAAAAGGCCCGCTTGGCCAGACGTGAAAGAAAATTAAAGGAAAAAGCAAAATGATTAAACTGCCCATTTTTCAAGGATTGGATTGGTTAGAAGCGCATTTTTATAATGCCGAAGAATCAAAGCAAATAACCGATACAATCTGTATGAAGCAACCCCACTTTGCTGATGTTATTTGGGTGGATGAAAAACCGGTTGAATGGTTGGATTGTGATGCTTTGGTCACTGATAAAGCTAATTTGCCGCTTTGTGTACGAACAGCCGATTGCGGGCCGATTTTATTGGCAGATACAAAAAAGCATATTGTGGCCGCCATACATGCAGGTTGGAAAAGTGCCGTTCAGGGATTGATTGAAAATACCGTTCATTTAATGCAAATGCGTGGCTGTAATCCCAAAGATATCGTTGCCGGTATCGGTCCACATTTACAGATTCAAAGCTTTGAAGTATCCCCCGAAATGAAAGCGTTATTTCCGCCAGTTCATCAACACTTTTTCACCATTGATAACGGCAAAATTTTATTTGACTTTGACGGCTATTTGCAAATGCGCCTGAATCATGCAGGCATTGAAAACATTCAATCGGACGGAACGGATACTTTTACCGATTTAAACTATAACAGTTATCGGCGTAATCCACAAGATCCCGCCCGTCAGTTCAGTATCATTAAAATCAAGGAGGTATAAAATGTATGATAATATAGAATTCGTTATTTGTTGTGGTGGTGAATCAACCCGTAATTTTCCACATTCAAAGGGAATTCCCCATAAAAGTTTAATGCCCTTTGGCGATATGCGTTTGATTGATTATGTTTTAAAGGATATCACTTCCATGGGGGGACGACATATTACCATTGTGTGTTCATCCAACGATGTTATCAACAGTTTTAAACGTGCCCTGCAAACGGATGAACGTGTAGAAAATAAATTGCGTCAAAAAGGTAAAAATGACATTGCTGATGTATTAAAAGAAACCTTTTTACCCGATGATACGGATTTAAAGTTTGTTTTACAGGATAAACCTTTGGGAACAGCCCATGTTTTATATTGCGCCCAAAAAGAAATTGGTGATCGCCATGTGGTGATTATTTTCCCTGATGATATTATTTTATCAAAGGATGAAAAAAATCCGCACCTTAAAAAATTGGTGGACGAGTTTTTGAAAAATCCAAAACGTGTTTTAATCACGGGTTTATGGCGTGAAGATGTCAGCAACAATGCCATCTTGGTCAACAATCGCATTGTAGAAAAGCCCAAAAATCCAACATCCCATATTGCCGGCATGTCCCCAAATGTATTGCCCAATGAATTGATAAAATATATTGTCAGCCACGGTGAAAAACGTATGCAAATGGCGTTGAAAACAGGAAAGGAATGGCTGTATATGGATTCGGCCAATGACTTTTTGGATGATGGAGGTGAAACAAACGGATTTGCCGCCGAAATGTTTTTAAAATCCGATGACGATTTAATGATGGATACAGGCACTCTGCCGTTATATGAACTGGCACAATTGCATGCTTTATTAAAGCTGTCACGTTATAAAGAACAAAATCGCGAATTGGTTAAGACATTGCTAACAAACTAATCGCAGACAGTGGCGTTATTTGGAGGTCTTGGACAGAAAACCATATTTCCTCCATCTTTATGAGCAAGTATATCTCCCCAGTCCATTTCCATCAATCTGTTTTGGCTGTCTTCATCCGATACGTCATAAATAATCATAAAGGATCCACAGTAATTTCCCTCACAATAGGTTCCTTCAACACTTATATCCCCAGCAAAAGGATTGGTGTCTTTCGGAAAAACATCGTTATCCCGCAATGTATCAAAAGAAATATTCCTTCCATAATCCCGACTCCAAGAATACATATCCTGAATTCCTTGAATTGCTTCTTGTATTTCATTATATGTTTGGTTAATTTTATAGGTACTCATACCATAATTGATACCCGCAACGGCACCATACATAATGATACCCATAATCCCCAGAACGCCCAACATTTCCAGCATGGTACGACCGGATTCGTTGGTCTTTAATTGATTAGAACGACCTTTAAAATAACAAATTTGTTGTTTCATATTTCCCCCTTTTAAATTTTGAAACCCAATTTTTTCAATGTTTTTTGAATTTCCATTTCTTTTAATTGTTCTTTTTGTTTTTTTGAAAAAGAAATACCTATTATACGTTCAGATAATAAGCCGGCCTTTTTCATAATCTTTAAAACTTCTTCGGCCCGTGGTGTCATAATAATACGATAAAATTCATCACGCAAACGATCATTGGATAAATTGGATAGGCCATCCTGATTTTGAACACATAATTGAACGACTTTTTCATCAATCGGTAAAGAGCTGATTGCCGACCAAAAACGAAAATAGCGCAAGATTCTCAGATAATCTTCTTTAATACGCTTTTCGGCATCCCCGATAAAACGAACCAAGCCTTGGGCCAAATCACTGCGCCCCGTAGTGTAATCAAAAATCTTGCCCTTCACATCCGACGACAAAGCATTAATGGTAAAATCACGACGGGCCGAATCCGCCTTATAAGATGTTGTCCATATAACAACGGCATGGCGACCATCCGATTTATCATCTTTGCGCAAAGTTGTGATTTCATAAGGTTTACCACCGATTTTGGCCGTGATTGTCCCATGGGATTTACCAATGGATATAAAATCAATACCGGCTTCGGCCAATTTTTTTTCAACTTCATCAGGCGTAAGCGGTGTGGCCATATCACGATCATTAATCGGACGGCGACACAAAAAGTCACGAACGCATCCGCCAATCAGACGAACTTGACCATCCAAGGCCTTATAAATTTGAATTGAAGCCGAATTCCATAAATTTTCCATGTCTATATTATAGCAAAATTTTAGTTGCATCGCAAGAAAAAAAAGCGTATAACATATATATGATGATTAAAACGACAAAACAATTAAACGCCATGTGCGAAAAATTAAAACGTGCCCGCTTTATAACAGTGGACACTGAATTTATCCGTGAAAAGACCTATTATCCTGTGCTATGCCTGATTCAGGTCGGGTGCAATAAAAGTGCCTGGGTGATTGATGCGATGGCCGAAGGGTTGGATTTAACGGCCTTTTTTGAAATCATGAAAGACACCAACATTATCAAGGTCTTTCATGCCTGTCGTCAGGACTTGGAAATCTTTTACCACCTGATGAAGCAAATGCCCCACCCTGTTTTTGACACCCAAGTCGGGGCCATGGTGTGTGGATACAATGATAACGTCAGCTATCAACAATTGGTCAAAGATTACACCGGAAAAACACTGGATAAAGGCATGCGCATCACCGATTGGTCGCACAGACCTTTGACAAAAGAGCAAACTCAATACGCCCTGCATGATGTGATTGAATTAAAAACCGTTTATCAAAAGATGATGGATCAGATTTGTCAGGCGAATCGTTTGGATTGGATTCAAGAAGAAATGCAACACCTGACTGATCCGAAGTTATACGAACCAAATATTGAAAATATTATGGGTAAAATTCACCTGCCCTCACAAAAAAAGCAAAACATCCATTTGTGCGCCCGTATTTGTCAATGGCGGGAAAAATGGGCCCAAGAAAAGAATCGCCCCCGCAAACACATTTTAACCGATGAATCTGTGGCTGAAATCGCCGTTGTCGCCCCTCAAAACGAATCTGATTTAGAAGCACTCAGGACCATTTCCAACGGTTTTGGAAAATCCGAGTTGGGCCAAGATTTAATCAAAACGATTATTCAAGCTTGTTCGGAAGAACCGCAAGATTGGAATGTACCAATAAAAATAACCCTAACAATGGGACAAAAAAACACTGTGGAGGCCTTGCGTTTATTATTAAATATTGTTTGTGATCAAGAAAAAGTTGCCCCTTATTTGGTGGCCACCAGTGATGATTTAATGCGTTATGCCAAAAATAATGAAGCGGTCGCCTTTACAAAAGGATGGCGTCAAAGAATTTTTGGAAAACACGTTCAACAAATGATAGACGGCAAGTTGGTTTTCATTTATGACAATCAAAACAAAAGTTTGATTTGCCGAAATATTTAATCCTGCCAATGGCGTTCAATATCAGCACCCAGACTTTGTAGTTTTTCTTCCAAATGGTAATAACCACGGTCAATATGATAGACACGCTGGATAATGCTGTCGCCTGTTGCACCCAACGCCGCCACAACCAAAGCCGCACCGCCACGCAAATCCGATGCCATAACGGTGGCCCCTTTTAGTGATTCAACACCACTTATCAAAGCGTGTGTATTATCAATCAAGCGGATATTTGCCCCCATACGCACCAATTCCGGCACATGCATAAAGCGGTTATCGTGCATTTTTTCATTGATAATCGTTTCACCTTTGGCAAGCGACAACATGGCACATAAAAGCGGTTGATCATCTGTCGGAAATTCGGGATAAGGCCCCGTTGTAATGGGAAGCCCCATCAATTCAGCCTGCGTTGCATCCACATCCACACCTGTATCCGTTTGCGTTAAAGCAACTTTACCGACATGAAACGCCCCCAAGGCCGATTCGCATAAATCCAATCGGGCATTTTTCAAAAAGATATGGGACTTGGTAACGGCCGCCGCCGACATCAAAGTAATCATTTCAATGCGATCGGGAACGGGCGTATATTGTGTGCCGTGTAATTCATCCACACCATAAACAATTAAATCACGAGTCCCAATCCATTCAAATTTAGCCCCCATTTGGGTCAGCATTTGGATTAAATCCATTACTTCGGGTTCCAAAGCCACATTGTGAATGGTTGTTTTACCTTTGGCCAAGCAAGCCGCCATAATGGTATTGTGGGTTCCGCCCACCGTCACACGCCAACAATTGATATCGGCACCATTTAATTGACCGGAAGCTTTAATATAACCATTATCGTTATCAATGGTGGCGCCCATAGCCGTCAGGGCCGAAAAATAAATATCCAATGCCCTGGCCCCAATGGCACAACCACCGGGCAAAGAAACCTCGGCATGGCCCATGCGGGCCAACAAGGGCCCCAAAACCCAAAAACCCGCACGCATTTTTGATATGTAATCATAGGACGCCAAAGTTGTTTTAATCTGGGGCGTTTGCAATGTCATTGTATCGCCGTCCATGGTGATTGTGGTACCCAAAGATTCCAACAACTGCATCAAGGTTTTCACGTCCGCCAATAAGGAAACTTTTTTAAGCACAATCGGTTCACGTGTCAACAAAGTACAAATCATCAACGGCAAGATGGCATTTTTGGCCGATTGAATTTCGCAACTGCCGGATAATTTTTTACCGCCCTTTATTTTAAAGTAATACATTTTTTTCGTTCCTTTTGTTGTTTTTGGCGTAATTTAAGATTGGCACGTAAAGCCCTGGCCTGACGCAAAAACTTATCCCGCTTTTTACCCGCAAGATTTAAATTTTCATCCACCTGTTTTTCCAAAGTATCAATCATAAAACACAGACTAGCCGATTATGCCAAAAATAGCAAGCGAAAAATAAAATATGATTTATTGAGGCGATTTATGCAAATTCAGCCCCTTGGGATTCAAGGGGCTGAGGTTTTAAAAAGCCGAGAAGACTACTTACACAACGCGTAGCTGCCGTCGCTTCTGTTGCGCCCATAGCTGTACACGCTTGCAATACTATTGGGCAAGTACACGGAGAACGCGAAGCAAGAATAATGTGGTGATAAATTCGCTGTCCAGCAACCAAAATCATCTCCAAACTTCGCTTGTATTGCCAACCATTCAGCTGCGGTTATTTGACAAGGATAGTTTGGGCCAGAACAACCATCCTCTTCGCTAGGAAAGGCACTTCCCAGCCCCATTTGGCTGAGTGTCACCAGATTTTTACCATACGAACGGCAGAAGTTTTGGGCACTAAACCAATCCATATATCTCGCGCTGCGGATAAAGCCAGCCGCTTCAGCGGTCGTACCTGTGGCAAAGTCCCCTTTGGCATCTGCTTTGGCCACGCACGTTCCCTTTTTATCGGGTTTACAGGTATTATAATCAACACTGTTATAATGGCAATACTCATCACTGGTGCAATCGCTGTTATTGGTACAGTATTTTTCAATAACACATACTTCCACCCCTAGATATTCAAGCCAAGTCATAGCACCATATTGAGCACAGTCAGCATCACTGAGACAAAGCACATCTGGTCCATATTCTCTACCACCACAGTAACCATCATTCTCACATATGCACCATGAGCCATTAGGATAGAACTCCTCTTCCGCACTGGTTACACAACTGCCATCCACGCAGGTTTGTCCAGGTTCTGTGCACAGGGCATCACTGTCAAACCAATGGGCTGTGGATTCACCTGTACTTAAACACACAGAACATTCCCCCGGACGATCACCGGAACAAACAGCCCCATCGTCATCCTTGGTTGGGCCATTGGGATTAAAAGAAGAAGTGCTATTACCCCCTGTCGGGCATTCTTCTGTAGCAGGAATACAGGTATCGTTATCACAATATTTGCGACCACTGGATTCACAACCTTCTTTATTGCCATCAAAATCAGAAGAAACAGGATTTGCCGATAAATCTTTGTTAAATGTTAAAATGGCTTTATCACCATCACAAAGAACAGCACGCACAACCGAACGTGAACCACCGGTCATCGATTGCATTTGTTGACACATTTCTTCATCCAACCCTTCTAAGGTCAAGGTAAATTGTTCATCCGATTCATCATAATCCGTGTATCCATCCGGT
>JAZQUH010000010.1:0-1167 GCA_045631185.1 Alphaproteobacteria bacterium
TAAAAATGACGAAAACTGTCAAAACTTGCAGAAATCTTTAATAGAGGGATCACATATACAAAATATCTGTTTGGAGCCGGAAAATCCCTGTGTTGAACCTGTAAAAAAATCGTGTGGATTTTTGTAATGATATTTTGGAAAAGTCCGCTGAACGGGTATTTTATTTTTTCTTTAAATCCACCACCATTTTTTTGCCTTGATTTCGGCTGTAAGTTCTTTATTTTGAGCTTACAGCCTTTTTCTTGTATACCTTAAGGTCAATAAAACCACCGGCTTTGCCGGTGTGTATCAAAAAAACTTTAGAAAAAGCTTGCAAAAAAACACCTTTACAGCTACACTAAGCATAGACCTGCCAGTCGAACTTAATGAAACCATAAAGGTGTTAAAATGACAAAAGATACTATTAATAGTTTATCACACACACGTTGGAAATGCAAGTATCATTTGGTATTTGCTCCCAAATTTCGTCGTCAAGTTATATATGGCAAGATACGTAGCGATATTGGGCGCATATTGCGAACATTGTGTGAACAGAAGAAAGTCGAAATTCACGAAGCAGAGGCTTGTCCTGATCATATTCACATGTTGGTCAGCATACCACCTCATTTAAGTGTTTCACAGTTTGTCGGCTATTTAAAGGGCAAAAGTTCACTGATGATTTTTGATCGTCATGCCAATTTGAAGTATAAATATGGTAATCGTCATTTTTGGTGTAGAGGATATTTTGTGGATACGGTTGGGGCAAATAAAAATGCAATAGCCGAATATATTCGTCACCAACTTGACGAGGATATTGCCTATGAGCAATTATCGTTCAAAGAGTATATTGACCCGTTCACGGGTAGCAAGAATTAATAGGCATTGAATAATTGTTGGCAGGTCGTTTAAGCTGAATTTTTGTATCACGGTATTGTTTGTAAAAAAAGCTCACTGACTGCTTCAGCAGTAGCCAGTGAACTTGATGCGACTGATATTTTATTCAGAGCCCGTGTCGGGCTGCCGGTATTAATGCCTTCAAGGCACAGTGCATACCACCAGCTCAGCTGGTGGTTTTGATTGCTCAGAAACAGTAAAATCCTGCACTATTTGCAAGATAATCCAATATTTTGCGTAAAAGTCCATAGCAAAGCCGGCAAAAAAAGTTATATTATACAGCGTAAGAAAATT
>JAZQUH010000011.1:0-63750 GCA_045631185.1 Alphaproteobacteria bacterium
AGAATCTGCCCGAACAGAATCCATTCCTTTTTTATACATATAAATACCCGTAACACCCAAAACACCAATCAACGCTAAAATTGATATTGTTTCCAACATTGTACGACCAAACTGCGATGTTCTTTTCATGATTTTCTCCTTCTTATAGCATTTTTAAATATTACGATTACAATATCCGTCCCTTGTTTCACTGTCTTCCACACAATCGCACATCATTTCCAAACAATCACCTTTATAATCTATACCAGTGGCTATCCATCCCGCATAAACCATAGATGATGAAATCAATAACGCACTCAACAATGATAAATATTTCATTAATGACTCCCTTTATCTGTTTTCAGATTTTTACATCTTTATTCCGTTTTGTCAAGCGGATTTTCCAAACATCAGAAAATAGTTCTTGATTTTTTGGGGCAAAAATGATATGCTAACAGAATAAAATTGAACGAAAGGATAAAAGATGAGCTTACCTTTAATGCCGAAAGCAACCGCCGTATGGTTGGTGGAAAATACTGCTTTAACATTTAAACAAATCGGGGAATTTTGCGGTATGCATGCCTTGGAAATTCAAGCCATTGCCGATGGCGATGTGGCCAGCCATATCATGGGTTCCGATCCCATTGCCAACGGTCAATTGACTTTGGATGAAATTAAACGTTGTGAAGCCGATGAAAACGCCTGTTTGACAATGGCTGTTCATCCCGAAATCGAAAAGCTTTTGTCAAAAGGATCCAAATTCTTATCCACTTCCAAACGTTTGGTGCGCCCCGCGGCTATTTTGTGGTTGGTGAAAAATCATCCACAATTGACAAACAGCCAAATTATCAAATTGGTGCGCTCCACAAAACCGACGGTCTTGTCTATTCGTGAAAAGACTCATAAAAATTTGAATCAGATTCAACCACAAAACCCTGTTACCTTGGGATTGTGTTCTGAGGCTGACTTGAATCAGGCCGTTGCCATTGCAAACAAAAATAAATAACATTTAAGGGGGAGAAAATGACAGAAAATATTACGTCCGATGCCGGTCAACTCAATAAGTTCGTGGAACGCATTGAAAGATTGGAAGAAGAACGTCGCGAATTGGGTGCAGATGTGCGTGAAGTTTACGCCGAAGCCAAAGGCGCCGGTTTTGATGTGAAAGTTTTACGTCAAATTATTCGTTTGCGTAAAATGGATCCGGCCGATCGTCAGGAAACCGAATTTTTGCGTGATGAATACAAAAAATTATTGGGCATTGCCGAATAATAAAAATATAAATTTAAAAAGCCGGATTTTTATCCGGCTTTCATTTTAACCAAAAAACAATCAACGACATTTATAAAAGGCCGTGGACGGCAACATCAAAGAGCACGAAAAATGCTTTTTATAATCTAACTCAGCTTGACGTTTTGTTCTTTGACAAGCCTGATTCGCCAATTCTTCCACCATTTTTTCATCCGACCATATCGGATTATAACAGATGGCTGGTGCATCTGATGTGGACATTCCAACGGTCTTTTCCTGACCGGCTTCACGGCGCATATCCTCAAAAGGACGCAATTGAGCACATCCCGACAAAACAAAAAGCATTAAAGCAAAAAACAACTTTCTCATCCCTTCCCCCCATGCCGATTTTGCTTAAGCCATCGCTTGTTTTTCACCAGCGGTTTGCAATATATTTTCCAATTGAACAATTGCTTCGGTTTCTGATATTTTTTGCACAACAGCATATTCAGGTGCTAACCGTGAAAAAGCCTTTTCATATAATTGCTTTTCACTGTAATTGGCTGTTGCAAGTGTTGGATCACGATATAATTCACGCACCACCTCAGCCAATGCAATCGGATCACCCGAACCAATTTTATTCACATATTCGGCCGAACGCTTTGACCACGGCAAGCGCTTAGTTTTAACCTGAGTTTTCAATGTTGATACAACCGTTTCCATCACCGCCGGTGAAGACACCGAACGCAAACCTTTGCTGACCGCATTTTCGGACGGAATCCGCATTGTAAATTTATCTTTTTCAAAATGAATTGCAAGCAAATCTACTTCTTTGCCCGCAATGGACGCACTTTGTCGCTCACTCACTTGCCCCACCCCATGCGCAGGATAAACAACAAAATCGCCAGGATTAAACGTAAAGTCTTTGGACATTTTTTTCCTTTCGTTTTGTTTTTTAAAGACAGGTGTATTGTATCATATTTTTATTGATTTTTCCAGCAAAAAACGCCCGAAAAAAATTTATTTTTAAAAAGACAAAAAGGGCTTGATTTTTTCATATTTTTTTGCTAGAATACAGGGTTGTTTGGGGCCTGTAGCTCAGTTGGTTAGAGCTGTCCGCTCATAACGGATAGGTCGTGGGTTCAAGTCCTACCGGGCCCACCAAGATTAAAAGCCACTCCTTTTGGGATGGCTTTTTTCATATTTTGCAAGCCATTCGGCAAGTTCGATTGTTGAGGGGCGAAAAAACGAAACTTTCCGTAACTTATCGAACTTTTGCATACCTCCCCCTGATAAATCAATCACTTACACACAGTTCAAGTCCCGTAGGGGCATCCGAGAATTTTAGTGCCGAATTTCTTGAAAACCACAACTATTTCTGATACAATAAAAAGTATGGAAAAGAAAAAATATATCTCCGAAATTCCAGAACTCATGAAAGAATGGGACTGGGAAGCTAATGTCGGATTAGATCCAACAAAATTGACTATTGGAAGCAATAAAAAGGCGTGGTGGAAATGTTCTAAATGTGGAGGTAAGTGGCAAACTCATATTTGCGGTCGAACAGGAAAAGAAAATAAACATCATACTGGCTGTCCATATTGTGCTAGTCAAAAAGTTCTTGCTGGTTTTAACGATCTTGCGACTAAATATCCTCATGTTGTAAAACAATGGCATCCAACAAAAAATGCCCTAAAACCAACAGAAGTAATGCCAGGTACTTCAAAAAAAGTTTGGTGGATATGTCCCAAAGGTCATGAATATGAACAAGCTATTAATGCACGAGTTTTACATCCCAACTCTTGTCCAATATGTTCCGGACAAAGAGTGGCTCAAGGAATAAATGACTTACAATCCAAATATCCAGAGGTAGCAAAAGAGTGGTTTCAGGATAAAAATGGTGATATTACACCTACCACGCTTACTTGGGGTAGTAACAAGAAGTTTTGGTGGAAATGTTCTAAATGTGGTCATATATGGCAAGCTCGGGTTTCTGATAGGACACGAGACCACAATGGCTGCCCTGCTTGTTCAAATAGAGTTCTGGTGCCAGAAGTTAATGATCTTGCCACAAAATTTCCAGAAATCGCTAAAGAATGGCATCCAGTAAAAAATGGCGACTTAAACCCCAAAGATGTAAAATATACCACTTCCCAAAAGGTTTGGTGGCTATGCCCCAAAGGACATGATTTCTTACAATCAATAATATTGAGAACAACCCGAAAGCACGGCTGTCCTTATTGTAAACATGTTAAAATCTTTAAACTTGACAAAAATCAAAAAACAAAGGTTAAACCAGAATCATACAACCTCCTAATTACTCACCCCGAAATATCAAGAGAGTGGCATCCTACAAAAAATGGTAATTTAAAACCATCAGATGTAATGGCCGGATCTGGCAAAAAAGTGTGGTGGTTATGTGAAAAAGGTCATAGTTTTTTACAAAGTGTTTCTAAAAGGGCTAAACGAGGATATAACTGCCCTTATTGTTCTGGTAAAAAAGTGTGGAAAGGCCATAATGATTTGGCAACAGTTAATCCACATTTAGCAAGTGAATGGCATCCGACTAAAAATGGAGATTTAAAACCAATAGATGTTTCTGCTGGGAGTGGAAAACGAGTTTGGTGGAAATGTCCTCTTGGACATGAATATCAGGCAGTTGTTTCCATCAGAAATCATGACCATACAAATTGTCCAATGTGTAGTTTAAGAAAATCCACATCATTTCCTGAACAAGCAGTACTTTATTATGTCAAAAAAATTTGGCCCAGCGCTATTAATAAGTATAAGGATTGTTTTAACGATGGGATGGAATTTGATGTATACATTCCCGAAATTAAAATGGCTATCGAGTATGATGGAGCTCAATGGCATAAGACTGAAAGTGAGCACAAAAGAGAACAAAAGAAATATGCATTCTGTAAGAAGCAGGGGATATCCTTAATTAGGATTAAAGAACACAGGGATAACTCATGGAAAGATACAGCAGACAGAATTTATGATATTTCTAAAGTTAATAAAAGAAATTATGGAGAATTAGATCGGGTTATTTTTCATTTATTAGGTACCATACGCGGATTAAGACCTGATTATCCTTGGGTGAATATTGAACAAGATAGAAATGAAATTTTGTCCTACCTTGCGGAAATGCCCAATTCACTGGCTGATATGAGACCAGATGTAGCGGCAAAATGGAATTATGAAAAAAATGGTACTCTTACGCCAAATATGTTTTCGGTAAGTTCAAATGAAGTGGTTTGGTGGAAGTGTCCTGATTGTGGTAATGAATGGAAAACGAGTATAAATAGTATGACCAGAGAAGGACGATGTGGTTGTGCTGTGTGTTCGCAAAAAACAAGAGTAGAAAATTTCAAAAAATACAAACTTTCCCAAAATGGTTCGTTAGCAGAACACAATCCAGAATTAGCAAAACAATGGCATCCAACAAAAAATGGTAAACTTTTACCCAAGGATATAACTTCAAAATGTAATAAAAAAGTTTGGTGGCTTTGTCCGAAGTGTCAACATGAATGGCAAGCTACACCTAATAATAGGATGAGGTCTCCTCAATGCCCTTGTTGTTGTGGTAGGGTTCCTAAAAAAGGGCTGAATGATTTAAAAACAAAGTACCCAGAAATAGCAGAAGAATGGGATTATAAAAAGAATTATCCTGTTAAGCCAGAAGATGTATTACCTAAAAGTGGCATCAAAAGATGGTGGAAATGTCCTAAATGTGGAAAGGAATGGCTGGCAACACCCAATTCTCGAACCCGACATGGTCTACTATATTGTGGTAAATGTAAAAGAAAAATGTTTAAAGCAAAGAAGCAACTTGAATTTGATTTTAAAAAAGAGTGAGAGTTTTTTCCCCTGGGTGATAAACTTAAAACAGGGTTTGAATTTTAAGGGTCAATTCTTTTAAATCAACCGAATGGCTTGCTCGATAAGTGCTAATTGCACTCCACCATAATCCCCCCGATTCGTTCGGGGGTTTTTATATCCGCCCGTCGGACTTTACAATTCCGACATCAATTCATTTTGCGCTACCGCTTAAATTCATTGTGTTTCATTGCTTCGCGCACAAAAATAATTCACTGGATTATTTTTGCTTTCGCAGTATCGAACTTTTGCATACCTCCCTCTTATAAAACAATCACTTATCCCCAGTTCAAATCCTGTCGGGCTACCAAGTTTTACAAAGAATAGAACATTATGTTGCGTTTTTTTTAATAATCTAGTACTATGATGAAAAAGGAGGCACTTATGTCAACAGATTTTGAACGTTTTATAGAAATAAAAAAATCTCTACTCAATAAACAACAAGGGGATGCCAAAAAGTTTCATGAACGATACGAACAAGCAGTCCAATCGAATGCACGAGAAACAAGAATAGAATCATTTTTCAACCTAGAACAAAACGCGCTAAGATTGATTAAACACTTTCAAGCACAGCTTAGTTTAGCTCGTCCAGATAGTCAAGCAGATATAGAGGAAAGAAAAAGAATTATGATGACATATCCCGATTTGCTTCGAAAACATGTATCAGAAAAAAATCCTTTATTTTTTCATGGAATGCGTGATTTAACCAGTTTGGAACAAATTTTGTCCAGTGGTCATTTGGGATATTTGCTTGGTGAAAAAACACGCTCTTTCACGAATCCAGGAACGGTTGATGTGACAACGGCCGATTCTGTTGAAACATCCATTCAAGGTTTTACAGGACTTAATTACGGTGGATACGACAAATTTTTACCCGCAGGTTGTTTATTTGTTATTTCTCCAAAGGATGAGGCTGAACGAGAATATGCTAATAAAAACACAGGTACTGAACACAACATAGAAACAGTTGATTTTAAATCTGACCCCAATAGAATTGTGGCAATAGTCAGCACTACGGAAAATAAAGAACGTATATCAGAATTAGCTCAAAAATATCATATTGACCCCAAAAAAGTCTATACTTTTGATGGCTTCATAGAACATTTGTCAAAACAAAACCCATCAAAGCTATTAACTACTTTAAAAGAAGAGAAAGAAAAAGATAAAGAAGGGCGCTCTGCTACTTTAAAGAAGGTATTAGAAACTAAATCAAGAGAGGGTAAAAGAGCGGCATTAAAGGAATTTCATTCGCAACAAAGTCCTGCTGGTGTAAAGCGTCGAACAGCCTTGAAATTTGACAGATGACTTTTCCCCAGGGAAAAAACTTAAAACAGGTTTTGGATTTTGAAGGCTAATTCTTTGACATCGGTCAAATGGGTTGCTCGATAAGTGCTAATTGCTCCCCACCAAGAATAAAAGCCACTCTATTTGGGGTGGCTTTTATTTAATTCGAAATAAGTATATGAAATATATTGATTTTCTAACCTTAAGTTGACGGTTTTCAGATCTGTGGTATAATATAAGTGCAGACAAAGGAGTGCACATGAAACCACAAACAAACTCAATCAAAGAACGCTTTCAAGCTGAATTGAAAGGTAAATTCAACGAAAAAAAATTTGATCAGGATGTAAAGGCCGGCACGCCCATTACATTGGATGATTTGGAAAAATATAAATTCGAAGAAGAAAAAATTGAATTACCCGAATCAGAGGATAAAGATAAACCAAATCCCGATGAAACAAATATGAAGGACAACTCAGGTTTGGTCTTTAAAGGAAGCTTTAAAGATGGCGTGTATAGTGCTGTTGGTTCCAATGGGGTTGTCATCAAAAGCAAAAACATCGATGATTTCCACAGAAAATTAGCCAAATATATAAAATTACGAGCCATGAAAAATGGCAAAAAGCCTTTGGCAAGTCTCAGAGTTGGAAAAAACATCAAAAATAAAGAAGAAATCATGGAATCTTTTGCCCGAAACTTCATCAATGAAGGTGTAGCGGTGAAGGGGGATTTACCAAAATCACCCGAGTTTTGGAACAATTTGAAAAATGAATACTTGGCAAAAAAAGGAAGCAACATTCAAATGTGGAACAAATTGACTCAGTTTGTGCCAAAAGAATACATGCAATCCAAACAGGCCGAAACACAAAAACAAAGCAATCCGAAACCAAGCGAACATCAGCCCAAAAAGGAAAGCACAAAACCGGCTGGTCCCGCCCACGCTTTGGCGATGAGCCGAGCCAGATCGGGCCGATAAGATAAACGGCAAAATAAAATCCCCCTTTTACAAGGGGGATTTTTAATAGCTTGAAAAACTATTGGGCTTTGGCAGCTTTGGCCGAAGCAATACGTTCACGCAATTTTTTGGATTCAGCCGACAATTTTGAAACCGGTGTATTTAACAAATACAAATCCAAACCGCCATTTTTTTCAATGGTGCGCAAACCGTTGGATGTGATACGAATATCAACAGCGCATCCCAAAATTTCACTGTAAATTGCCACTGTTTGCAAGTTGGGCATAAAACGACGGCGTGTTTTACGTTTTGAATAGCTGTTGTTATTACCGGACAGAACGCCTTTTTCCGTAATCATACATTTTTTTGTCATAGCCAATATCCTTTCTTTTTTAAATATTGGCGTTATTTTTACACTATTTTTAATAAAAAGTCAAGTCTTTTTTCACTTGAAAGCATAAAAATCAGGAATTGGCTTCTTTTTCGGCTTATTTTTTGTTTTTTTACGACGATAAATCAACCAAATAATACCACCGACCAATGCCATAACACCCAACACACCGCCAACGCCCCATAAAAGACCCGCCACAAAACCACTTGTTTTAGTCGCAGAAGTCGTTATATCCTTTGTTTGAACTGGCGTAGTGGGTTGAGGCGGTGCCAAAACAGGCAACGGATTTTCCCCCACACGCACATTTAAAGGATAGGCCTCAATTCGAGCAACCTCTTTTTGTTTGTTTTTCGTATTAAACCACGGCACAGATACCGCCGGTATTTCCCAAGCACCCGATTGCAACGGCACCAAAGAAAATTTAGCCTTTACCGTTCCTTTAACATGTCCGTCTGATGTCAGCTGCGTGGTTCTTTCTTCGGGTTCGGGATAAAGCCTGAATTGGCTTTGGGCGGGTATTTTGGGTACCGGCATATCGTTGGCATCCACATCCAAAGCCGACAAAATCAATTCGCCCGTGATGGCATCACCAACTTGAATATCCGGTGGCACCTGATAAGATACATTTAATTGCACATCCGTGCTGGGCAACCACCAACCCGACCAATCGGCCGGTTGCGCCTGAACATCCAATTCAATGGAATTGCTGATTATTTGAACGGGACGGGCGGATACCATAAAATTACCAAACACATCCGATGTATCAAACATACCAAATAAAGAACGTTTGTTTTTACCAATTTCTTGTGTATATTCAACTTGGCCGTTAAAAATGGCCGGCGGAATAGTTATTTTACCCACCGATTCAGGAACAACCCGATAGGTGCGTTCTATGGTACGAATCACTTGACCGTTTTGAATATCTTTTTTTTGTGTATCCGATCCCACAGGCATAATATTGATTTTATCCGTTTGAGAAGGAATCACTTCACCATCCAAAATACCCACACCGTCCGTCAATTGAAGCGTATAGAATAAACTTTGACCGACATAAGGTTTCTCATCAGAAACAACCGCCTTTAATTGGATATTGTCCGATGTTGTATTTGTGGCCGATTTTGTTCCCGCCGGATGAACCGTTAAAGTTAAAGGCTTGGTTGTTTCATTGCCAACCTTTAAGGCGGGAATTTCCAATTTTCCCGATTTTATCGGAAATAAAACAACACCCAATTCATAAGTTGTTGAACCAACTCCGTTAATAAAGCGGGAGGATTGGCTTTGACTTTGACCACCCAACATAAAATCTTTGGTCAATGGGGCCAAATCCACCTTTTGCAAAGGCTTTGAATCCGAAATTTTTAATGATAAACTATCCCCTTGATTGACCTGTTGAGCCGAAATGGTCACTTCAACAGCTTGGGCAAAACAAGAATAAAGCAAAGCACAGGAAAAGGCAATTATCTTTTTCATCTTTGATTCCTTTGATGTTGTAAGTTTAAACGATAACGCAAAACACGGGACGGATCCAAATTTAACCGGTTCAGGATTTGCTGTTCTTTTTGATTAAAGGGTTCTTCGCTGGGTTGTTCGGATAAAGCCTGTTCTAATTCCGACGCCGTTTCATCTTGCGTGGGTTGGGCATTTTGGGGTTGTGATTCTTGTTCGGTATTTTTTTGTTCTGATTGTTCTGATTCGGATTCGGATGATTGATTTTCATTTTGTTCGTTTTCTTTATCCGAATTGCTTTGATTTTCTGTTTGGTTATCACTGTCCGATTGATTTTGCTGTTGATTATCTGATGAATCTTGATTTTCCTTTGATTGATTTTTATCCTGATTTTGCAATTGTTTTTCCAGATATTCTTTGTTAAATTTCGCATCCATATCATCGGGATTTTCACGCAAAGCCGTATCATAGGCATCAATTGCTTGTTTTATTTTTCCCTGAAAGGCCAAAGCATTACCTTGATTATAGGCATCTTGAAACAAATCATAGGCCTGTTGATATTGCCCTTGACGATAGGCCTGAACGCCTTGTTGATTCAAACGATAAGCCTGTTGATCGGGACGCAAAAACCATCCGGCATGGGCGGGCGAAATAAAGACCAAAGCCAAAAATAAAAACAACACATTACGTCTGAAACAAAGCAACATAATCGGCAAAGACAATAACACCAACCAAATCCCCATATCCGCCCATGTATCGGCATTATAATCTTGATTTTCACCCAGCGCCTGCTGTGTTTTTAAATTTTGTACCAATTCGTTCAGGTTTGTTTTTAAATTCACAACCGTCAAAGGATAATCGGCCGAAAGATTTTTATCATCAGGCGTTAAAAATAAAATCTGTCCCTGTTGCTGTGTACGATTTAACAATTGTTCGGCCTGACGAATACCGACCTTGGGATTCAACGATACCTGAGGCAATACATTTGGCCTTAAATCAGGAATCAATTGTTGAATCAAAGTCCTGTCAGGGGTCAAGGGCATGGCCGTATAACCTTCATCCGTGCCATATAAAACCAAACCCACCCGATGCCCCTTTAACGCATCCAATAAATCATACAGGCGCATTTGCATTTTTTTAAGCGTATCGTTATTCATTTCGGGATTTAAATCCATCACGATAACGGTATTTGGTTGGCTGATACGGGCGGGTGTGGGCAATTTATACCAAGCCGGTCCCGATAAAGCTAATGTCAAAATAAACCATAATAACAATATCAAACGGTTTTTTCGGACTACTGTTTTATCCGAAGTCTGATTAACGCTTAAAGCCCGCCATAAATCTTTATCCATAAACTTTTTCCACGGACTTTCACCATTTTGATGATGACGGTACCACAACCATAAAATAGGAAACAATAAAGCCAAAAATGCCCAAGGTCGCAAAAAAATCATTTTATCCTCCTTTGGGCCAACAACAATAAAAGCATTGCCACCATCAACGGAATATAAAATAATTCCTTGCGTGGGCGAATCCATTCACTTTCCCGTTCCACCGGTTCCAATTGATTTATCAGGTTATATATTTCGGCCAGCTCTTGCGTGGATTTTGCCCGAAAATAACGCCCACCCGTTTTTTGGGCAATTCCCAACAATGTTTCTTCATCCAAATTTTGTGACGGATTGATTTGAATCAAACCAAAAAAGTCCTGAATCATCTTGGCATCCGAACCGATACCGATGGTGTAAACTTTAATCCCCTGCCCCACAGCCAACTTAATGGCTTCATCCACCGAAACACGCCCCGCATTGGATGCCCCATCGGACATTAAAATCACAATCTGGCTGTCGGTCGGCACGCTGGCCACACCCTGCACCGCCAAAGCCAACGCTTCACCGATGGCTGTTTGAGTGCCGGCAATACCGATTCCCACCTCGCCCAACAATTCACGCAAAGTGGTAATGTCGGGCGATAAAGGGGCATAGGTATAGGCCTCAGATCCAAAAATCACCAACCCCAAATGATCGCCTTGGCGTGATTTGATAAATTGATCCGATAAAGCCTTTAACATTTGCAAACGGGTGACAGGTTGGCGATTGATATCAAAATCCTGTTCTTCCATAGACCCCGACACATCCAACGCCAACATGATGTTATGTGATGATTGTTGATTGGCAATCGGTTCGCCCCACCATATCGGACGCATGGCCGACAACACCAAAAAAAGCCAAGCCATAATGGTTAAAAACTTTGAAAAAGCACTGTTTTCTGTGGCTTGTTTACCTGATCCCGATTGATTTAATCTGTCCCAAAACGGTACACGAATAGCGCCCATAGTCTGCGACATGCGTGGTGCCGGCTTTAACAAACGCCTTATCCCCCACGCCAATGGTAAAACAAGTGCAAACCATGGCCATAAAAATGTCAACATAGACTAGAATATAAAACGATTTTCAACAAAATGCAAGCCAAGATTTTATTCAAAGATTATATTTTTCCAATAGTGCAATTTGTTGTGGCAATCCCAAAACCGTTGTGTTCCACCAAACATTTTTCAATGGTCAAAGTGCCATCTTTATTTTGCGAAACATTTGTGATAAAAGGCCCCGCATAGGTGCAACCCGTTAAAAACAACCCAAAAGCAAAAATAAAAATAATCTGTCGCATTCTAGCTCCTTTTTCAAAAAAAGCCCACTTTTGAAAAGTGGGTGGATGTACAAAACTACGAACGATATGAAAGTAGCCCAGCTATTGAGCAGAAGCCTTATTTACTGGCATCCACCCAAACGGGTGAACGCCCTTTCACAAATTGCCACAATTAAAAGTGACCTTTTGCCCATATCGTTCTAGAGTTTGTATCTCCACTATCGGAATGGGCATTCCGATGGTTGAAATTATAGCTTATCTTTTTCAAAAAATCAACATAAAAAAACAGCCCCAAATCAGGGGCTGTTTTATTTTCTATTTGGTTATTTCACCAATGCTTTTTTGGCCGCTTCAACCAATGTGGCGAATGATTTTGCATCATCCACAGCCACTTTGGCCAACATTTTACGGTCCATCATAATGCCGGCTCTTTTCAAACCATTCATAAAGGTTGAATAAACCATACCATTTGCACGGACGGCCGCATTGATACGGGCAATCCACAATTGGCGCATTTCGGTCTTTTTCTTTCTACGATCACGATAGGCGTATTGCAGACCTTTTTCGACCTTTTCTTTAGCAATTCTGAAAACTTTGGAATTACGACCACGATAACCTTTGGCCAATTTCAAAATCTTTTTATGCTTTGCATGGGCAGTTGTGCCGCGTTTGACTCTTGCCATGGCTTACACTCCTTTCCCGTGAATAAAGAATTTCAAGATACGACCAACGGTTGTGCTGGCTGTATGCATACGACGAGCCTGACGATCCCGTTTGTGCGGGTGGTTCATCAACAAGTGACGTTTATTCACGTGGCCCACTTTAACTTTTCCGCTGGCGGTCAATTTGCAACGCTTTTTGACGCAGCTTTTGGACTTTAATTTTGGCATTTTACTTCCTTTTTTTGATTGTTTAAACAACGCCTGGGGGCAGCCAAACTTTCCGGCCCCTTCGGCAAAACGGCATTATTATATCAGATAACCCCAAAAAAGTCAAGGAAAATCAATAACAACAAAAACCTACTTATTTCAGTTTCGGTTTATTGGGGATTAAAGGTTGTGTGTCAACGGGTTTAAAATCTTTATTCGGCAACCATGTTTGATTACGTCCCAAAAAGGCAATTTTACCACGCACAATTAAATTTTCCTTATCACGCCAAATTTCACATCCGTAAACTTTTCCTTTTGTCGGATCCAAAATTTCACCACCCTTATATTTATCGCCTTTTTGTTCCAAATCCCAAATAATATCCATTCCCATGACCGGCGGATTTCCGGGTAATTTTGCTGTAGCCTGTTTGTTTTTCAACAAATCCACCACACGACCAAAGTATTTGCCCTGATATTCATAAACCTGAACCACACTTTTGGCGGTTTTTGTTTCATCGTCAATCGTTGTCCAAAAGCCCTTGATATTTGTGTCGGCTTTGGCAATGCCCGCCATCATCAACAATGCGAAAAATAACTTTTTCATAAAAAACTCCTTTGCTTAATTAAGGCTGTTTAACATTTTTATAAAAAAAAGTCAACCTATTTACAAAATCAAGAACTTAATATGACTTTATCTTAAAGAAACATCTTGATTTTTTTATCATTTTATGGCATAATTCTTTACTTAAGAAAAAGGATATAGTTATGCAAAAACCAAAAGTATTTTTATCAGATAATGACGGCACTTTAACAGTTGCTAGAAAACCGATTCGTGGTGAAATGGCCAAAACAATGGTGGAATTTGCCAACACTTTTAAATTTGCCATTGTGACGGGTTCGCCTTATAAAGATATGGTGGAACAAATGCCCCCTGAATTATTACATAATCCCAATATTGATTATTGGTGCTGTATGGGTAACATTTTGTATAACTGTGGTAAGGAATTACATAATTCTCGTAATTCCATTGATTTTGACAAATTCAATCCGATTATGCAGGATATTTTGAAAAACTGTCCGATTCAATATCATAAATCTTTCCCACGCCATCACGAAATCAATGCAAACTGCGCCATCAATTTTACCATGTTGGGACGCCCGGAAGTGGGGGAACCTTCATTGGAAGATCGTCAAGAATATGTTCAATGGGACAGCCAAAACGGCCAACGCAAATGGATTATTGATAATTTGGTGGAACAACATCCCGAATATAACTTTACCTATGGCGGTCAAATTTCCGTGGATATTGTTAAAAAAGGATGCGATAAAGCTCAGGTGGTCAAACATTACAAAGATGATTATCAAATTGTTTATTTTGGTGATCGAATTTATAAACGTGGTAATGACAATTCCATTGCCCACGAAGTGGTGGATTGCGGCGGTTCCATTTATTCGGTCAGTGGTCCCGAAGAAACAATGCGTATTATGCAACGTTTGATTCAGGAAGAAAAGGAACGTCAGGCTAAAAAAAAGCAAAATATTGACAAAAAACGTGTTTCGTGTTATAATTCCCATATTCAAAAGGGAAAACATGCACTTAACACCAGATCAGGCCGATGATAAAGATTTAATCCGATATTTTGCCGGACAGGCTTTTCATTTTCCGATTACTTCGGTGGAACGATTAAACGGTGAGATGGCTTATAATTATGAAGTCAATCACCGTTATATTTTTAAATTGCCATCGGATAAAACGAATCCAGATGATTGGTTGCGACAAGGCCAATACATGCGGGTTTTACAAGATAAACTATCCTATCAAATTCCCCAACCAATGATAGCGACCGTTTATGATAAGGATACCAAAACACCTTTCATTTCCTCATCTTATGAAAAAATAAATGGTTATTGTATTCCTAACACGTTTTTGTTTGCTCAAAAAACTAATTATTTTAAAATGCGTTTTTTTGAACAATTGGCTCAGGCTGTACACCAAATTCATTCCGTTGCCCCTGATAAGCTTCCGTTTGAATTGCCAACAAAACAAGAAATTTTGGAAAAATATTTTTTTGCCCGCCAAAAATCACAACCAACGTATTACCAAAAAAAGATGTTTAAAAAGTTGGTTCACAATTCTGTTTTGGGTTTGGGGAAATCGGCTGAAAAAACAAGTATCCTTACACATTCCGATTTACATTGTGGTAATGTTGTTTTGAATGATAATAATAAATTGGTGGGGCTTTTAGATTTTGATACATTAGGTCGCGGTGATTATTTTTGGGAGTTCAGACCTTTATTGTATTATGATCCTTCTGATACCCGTTTGTTTCAAAAAATTTATACCAGACATACCGGCATTCAGATCGATCCTTGCGATACAGAACGTATTCATCAATTTAAATCCACTTTACAATGGTTAGCGATTTTATATCGTTTGTCAAATACCTTGACCCCAAAAAAAGAAAAACAATTTTTAAAGCAAGAAATAAAAAAAAGAAAAAGGTTGCAAAATGTTCTTAACACCAAAACAGGCCAACGATAAAGATTTAATCACTCAATTGGCAGAACAGATTATTCAGCGCCCTGTTTTTTCCGTTAAAGAATCCGGCGGACAAATTGCCTATAATTATGAAATCAACAACAAGTGGATTTTAAAATTACCCAGCCACAGAACAGATACAGACCATTGGGTTGATCAAAGTCAGTATATGCCCAAATTACAGGATCGATTGAAATACCAAATTCCGATTCCAGTTGTTTCAAATATTCAATTTGGGAAAAATAATCTCCTTGGATGTTTTTATCCAAAGATACAAGGGGAAACACTTTCAAAAGCAACTTTTTATCAAAGAAATTTAAAACAAAAAATACATTTTTTCGAACAATTGTCCGATGCAATGGAGCAAATACATCAGATTAAGGCTGATTCTTTGGGATATACTTTTCCTGATTTTTTACAACAAACAGCCACGTTTTTGTTTAAAAACGAACCGGAAAAGCAGGCTCTTTTTTCAGGAAAGGTTAAATCTTATTTAGCTCAACATAAAATTTATCCACAAAACAACCTCTTGTGTCATACTGATTTGCATTCAAATAATGTTGTTTTGGATGGCAATCAAAAATTGGTTGGATTATTGGACTTTGATACTTTATCTCGTGCTGATATTTATGCTGAATTTCGCCCTGGTCTATATCAAACTCAAGATTTAAATTTATTTCGCCAAATATATCAGGAACAAACAAAGACGCCTATCTCGCCCAAAATTGTTCAATGTATGCATCAACTTTACAGGGATGCGTTATTATTGTTTTCGATCGGCAGTTTGATAAAATCGGCAAACATCCGTTTAAAACCAAAAACACGTCTGATGTCCCCAAAAGATATCAAGCGCACTTTTGGTGCCAATACAGATCGCTGGGGCCATTTTGGTCGTAATTAAAGATATTTTTTCATTTCCTGAGCAATCCAATTTTGTGTAAATTGGACGGCTTCATCCACAGGAATCAAACCACGTTCATCCGTGCCACGTACTTTGTATTCAATCATACCTTGGGCTAATGCTTTTGGGGCCACAATCAAACGCAAAGGAATACCGGTTAAATCGGCTTCGGCAAATTGAACACCGGCGGATAAATTACGGTCATCATATAAAACTTCAATACCCGCTTTTTCCAAATCATTATATAATTTTTCGGCCGTTTCCTGAATACCGTCTTTATCCATACCCATCGCATTGATTTGAACTTGCCACGGTGCAATGGACAAAGGCCAAATGGGGCCGTAATCATCATGATGTGCTTCAATAACGGATGCCAACGAACGGCCTACACCAATACCATAACAGGCCATCAACGGTGTTTTTTGTGTACCGTCTTCGGCGGTATAAGTCATCTTCATGGATTCGGTATATTTTGTACCCAATTTAAAAATATTACCGACTTCAATACCGCGGGTCAAACGCAACGGTGCACCACATTTGGGGCAAATATCACCCGCACAAACGGTGGCAATATCCACGATTTCGGCATTGGGGCAATCACGGGATACATTAAAGTTTTTCAAATGGAAGCCTTCTTTATTGGCCCCGCAAACCAAGTTAAAAGCGTTTGATACGGATTTATCCACATAAACAGGGCATTTTAATCCCATACCTGTGGCAAAGCCGGGAACACCACCAACATTCATTACTTCTGTATCGGTGGCAAAGTTAAACAGACATTTTAAAACCTTGGCCAATTTCACTTCGTTGACCTCTAAATCTCCACGAATCATTACTGCCACCGTTTCATTTTTTTCAGTGGTATAGAAAACGATTTTTGCCATTTTTATGGCAGGAATACCCAAAAATTGAACCAAATCATCAATTGTTTTTGTATTGGGTGTTTCAACTTCTTCCAATGGTAATAATTCTTCTGATTCATAGGTGTAATTTGTTGTGGCTACCTCGGCATTCCAATACGAATGACATGTATCGCACGCCACGACTTTATCTTCACCGCAATCGGTAACCAACTGATATTCATGGGCCACTTTTCCACCCATCATGCCGGTATCCGATTGAATGGCCACCACTTCGGGCAAACCAATACGGCGATAGATGGTGTGATAGGCTTTGGCCACCCGTTCATAATAGGCATCCAATTCCGCTTCATCAATGTGGAAAGAATAGGCATCTTTCATGGTAAATTCACGCACACGAATCAAACCGCCACGGGAACGGGCTTCATCACGATATTTTGTTTGAATCTGATACATCATAAACGGATAATCACGATAGCTGGTTGCTTCGGTTCTGGCTAAAGCAGTGCAGGCTTCTTCATGGGTCATACCCAACAACATATCATGCCCCGTACGATCCTTAAAACGCAACAATTCGGGCCCGACACTGTCCCAACGATTACTTTCATCCCACAATTCCCTGGGCATTACCACGGGCATCATCACTTCCTGACCGTCCACCTTATCCATTTCCTGACGAATAATGGCTTCAATTTTTTGTTGCACACGTTTGCCCGGCATCAATAACGAATAAATACCGTTGGCTAAAGGACGCATATAACCGCCACGCAATAAAAAAATGTGGCTGGCCAAAGTGGCTTCGGCGGGTTTTTCTTTATGTTTTTTGGATATAAGTTTTGATTGACGCATGGGTGATCCTTTCCTTTTGTTGCGTTGAATACGGGTATTTTAACACAAAAGCAGTTTAAAGTCAATTTTAAAAGTTATTTTTCCATAAGCAAATACAGTTTAATAATTCGCTTTCCTTTTGGCGTAATTGTGCCACAAAATCTTTGTGTTGATTATAAAAATCATCCCCTCGGGCATAGATGGCCAACGCAATCGCATCCAACGGATTATAGGCCAAACCTTTACCCAAATTTTCAAAATACAGTTTATCAAAATCGTTGATACATCTGAGGTGCCATTTATCGGGATTTCCAGGTTCATTATAACGGCCGATTTGGCCGGTCCATGATGTAAAGAAAGCCTGAACCCTTTTGGCGGGGCAGGCCAATAATTCCGCCCATTGCATTCGCACCAATTGTTCGGTTGATTTTAATGAATCGTTATAGTTAAAACGTAAAGAACGTGCCAAATTGACGGCGTGTGTATAACGATTGGCATCATCCAATGCACCAAAAAACATTTGTATGGAAGGTGTATCATGTGTATCCAAGGTGGCGATATCATTTTGGCTGGCATTCATCAATTGATAGATGTGTGTGGGATTGTTGACCTGTTTAAATTGGGCCACCAATAAACGCCCCAATCCAAAGCGTGCCATAACCTCATCCATTTGTTCGGGGCGTGAACCGATATCTTCGGGATATAAATCATTGGTGCTTAAACCGGCTTTTTGTAAAACCGGTAAGACAATTGTTTCAATGATTTTGCCAAAATCTTTTTCATCTTCCCAAGCATATTGCCCCAATTTAGGATGATAATAGGATGAATACAATCGCCCGTCTTTAATTTCGGGATTTTGTGAAATCACATAAGGATTCACAAAGCCGATAAAATGATCTATACGCAAACCACCTTTGGCACCCGATACGGCACGGGCCAAAATATCACGCCATAACCGTCCGCCGGCACCTAACTGGCCTTTTTTGTCCCACAGGTATTTTGGATTTAATACCCGAAAGCCCCAGTTGCGTGCTTTATCCGAAAAAGAATCGGGTGGGGATCCCAATGTAAAATCCGTCAAAAATAATTTTTCATTTTTTTCAATGATTGATTGGGGAATCTGTACCTGTAAATCGGCAATATAAGGATATTTATTTTGCCTTTTAATACGATTGGCCAAATCATCCGTAAAATCATCAAAAGATTTTTTTGTGTTAGCATTTTTGTGAGCTTTTTTTAAAAGCATTTCAAAAGTTTTTTCCACCTGATTAAAATCAATTTTGCCGACAGTTTTTTCATATTGAAAAACCGTTTTTAAATCTTCGTTTGAAATCAATCCTTTTTGATTCAGATATTCAACGGGTATAAAAAACGGGTTCGCTCTGACATCCGAAACATAGGGCGAATGTTTTGTCACAGGCGTTGTTTTGCCATCAGGGCCTAACAAAATTTTGTGCAAACTTTTACCCCAAAAATCCCATATCCGTTTTGCCCCCAAACCATAGGGCGAACCAATACCGATATCCTGTTCATTTGAAACGGCCGGCATACAGGGACCGGGCAATCCCATTGTCACTTCTTTATCCAAAATACGATAGCCCTGATCAATCAAATCCTGACATGATTGCCAACATTGAATCAGTTTGGCCCAAGATTCTCGCTTTAATCTTTCACGTTTTGTTCCCAAAAAACAATAATGATTATCATTGCCGCCTGTGATGATTTTAAAGGCCCCTTTGGCCCGATTGATAATGATGTTTATCCACCCTTGCGTATCGTTTTGGATGCAGTGGTGATACCAAACACTGTCAAAGGCCCGTTGCAATTCAGGGTTTAAATTGCCGTAATATAGCTCGGATGCTTCCACCCCGAAATCGGCCTGTTTATTGAATAAATTTTCAATAAAACAATCGGCTGTATCAAAAGGATGTTGATGTAAAAAATCATCCGAAATACGCCCCTTTAATTGAATGCGATAAGGATGTGCAATTGATGTAAAACCAAACTTTTGAGCTTTAACGATTTTCATTAAATCAGGTGCAAAATGCCACAAATCAAGGGCTTGATTTTTATCCCCCAAAGAAAATACGAAATGATGCATTTCATCATTAAAACCATCCTGATTTTTAAAGGTAAAATAGGAACAGATATCATAGGGCAAATTACACCCTAATCCTTTTTTGACATTGGCATTAAAAAATCGGGTTGTTTTAAAATCCTTTAAATCCCCAATTAAATTTGGATAGTGTTCTTTGAATTTTTTAAAAATAATCGGCAGAGCTTTTTTGCGCTTATCCGTTTGTTTTTTTAAAGCCTGTTGATAAGTTGTATCAAACGGATTGAGGCCATAATGCAACATTTCAAAATCCAATGGTAAACAGGTTGTTTCATTTTGAAATGCCACGCTCAACTCACAACCCAAAACGATTTTTAAGTTTTGATATTTTTTCGGATTTAGAACCAGCTTTTTTAATATCTCAATCACCCCATCAATACAATCATGATCGGTCAGTGCAATAACATATTGTTTTATGTTTTTTTCCGTTTGCCATTGACGGGCATTTTCCAACCATTGTGTTGGGGTCTGTCTGCCGTCCGAAGCCGATGAATGTGTGTGCAGATTTATCCATGCATTTTTGCCCACAAAATCATCCAAAGTCGCTTTTTTTAAAACAGCCTTTAATTCATTGGGGCCCATGACATTATCCAACAAAGATAAATCGGAAATTTTTAAACCGTCTGCCAAAGCCTGAATATATGATTTATCAGCTTGATACATCAATCCTCCATACTTAAAACACCAAAATGGGTTAAATAATCCTGACCGGATAAGTTGCCAAAGGTAAATGTCAAACCGGGGATACCCTGTGTCAAAGGATTGGCAAAGCTGGCATGTCCGATATCAATAATTTTAACCACATTTTTATCCGTTAAAATAAAGTTGGATAAAGAAACATCATTGATGTAAATTCCCAAACGATTGGCATCTTTTAAAAGTTTGTTGTTTAAATTATAAAAATCCCACGTTTTCCCCAAGGCCGACAAAGGCGTGCCTTTTTCTTTTTTGTATAAGACCACTTCATACAGGCTGGTGTAATGTTGGATATCGCATACGTGGGGGCATTTGTTTAATTTTAAATAAAATTCCATCATGGAATTGGTATAGGGTGAATCGGCCCGAATAGCCTGATTTTCCATTTCTTTGCGTTGATCGTCCGTTAAAATTTCGGTGATGGGATTTAATGTCATTTTTAATATATAGGCCTGCCCTTTTGGGGAAATAACTTCAAAAACCATTTTACATGAAAAAGGATTACATAAAAATTGAACCTTATATTTTTGTTGGGCGATTTTAATAAAGAAGGGATGGCCTGTTTTTTCAAACATCAGTTTTGATAAAAAATGGGTTCGCTGGCCAATATCAAACCAATTGATTTTTTTGATTTCGGGATAATGTTTTTCAAAATCTTTCAAGTTGTTTTCCAAAGATTTTAATTGTTTGTAATTTTGCACAACATCGGATTGGCGGATTTTATCCAAAAGCTTGAAATAATTTTTTTCATCACCGAAATCGGTCGGCACTTTACCCAAATCAAATTGCCCGAAACGGTCTTTTAGGGCCCAAGGTGAAAAGTTCGGAATGATTTTTAAAACATCTTCTGCTTTTTTTGCTTTTTTCCATTTTTGATGAATGTATTTATTGTAAATCAAAGCGTATTTTTCCATCCAAAGTGAAAGGCTTTTTATGGGCATTATTTGGGATAAAAAACGATAAATACGTTTATTCAGTCGGGGATTTTTTACAACGAAATCAACAAAAGACAATGCCTGTTTTTCATCATCCATCAAGTTGATTAAAAATTTTTTTTGGCTTTCTTTGGCTTTACTTTTTTGTTTTATCCATTGGGATAATTGTTCTGGCATTTTTGGCATTTATCTTTCCCCCTTTATTAAAAATTATATTAAAAATGAAAAACAAGTCAATAAATTTGTGTTTTTTTCTTGACAATTAAAAAAAAATAAGGCATAATAGCATCCAACACCTTAAGGAGAGGTGGCCGAGTGGTTAATGGCAGCAGACTGTAAATCTGCCCTCTTTTGAGTTCGGTGGTTCGAATCCACCCCTCTCCACCAGTTATTGAAAGCGTCCGAAAAGGACGCTTTTTTATTTGGTGTCATTCCCGACCTGATCGGGAATCCAATGCGTAAGCACATAATAATAAGGAATATACAACCACTGGATGCCCCATCAAGTGGGGCATGACAGAGAAGGATGGATGAGTCCGTGTACAACAGGCAAAAAAATCATAAAAATTATTGACTTTTCAATGGACTTTTGTTCTAATGTGGATATAGATCAACTTACGCAAAAGGAAACAACATGGGTATTGAGAAACAAAATGAGGTTCCAGAAACAAAAAAGGAAAATGCATCTACTTTTTCTGAAATATTTACAGAGTCTTCATGGACTACAACTTATAAGTCTTATTGGGAAAAAAGTTTTCAATGGCATGGACGTGCTACACGCGCGGAGTATTGGTGGCCCTTTTTGATTAACTTCGTAATTTCTTCCTGTTTATCTCGTTTAATAGGAACTATGGTGTTATCAGTTTTGTTTGGAATTGCAGTTATATGCCCAAATTTAGCCGTGCTAGTTCGACGGTTTCATGATCTGGGACGAAGTGCTAAATTTGCTCTTATACCGACATTTGCCACTTTGTTTGTTACAGTGCTTACTCTTGTTAGTTATGTTCTGGATTATATTTATGGAGAAACAATTCCACAAGCATTCGTAACATTTCGTAGTATTGTCTATGTGATTTACGGCTTTGCCTTACCTGTTTTAGTAGTCGTATGGTTCTTGGTCTTTCCTGCTTTGCCAGGAAAACAGGAAGCGAATAAGTATGGCGAACCAAGATAGGTAGCTATATTAGATAATTTTCAACCTCTACCTACGCGATGGTAGAGGTTATTTTTTGCCCTTTTCAGTATGTGTCAAGCAAGACCTCCTCCACCAGTTCAGGTAAGTCGCCAATTTTGGCGACTTTTTCTTTTGTTTCCAAGCTCTTATCAAGTCTGAGTAAGAGTGGTCAAAAAATCGTCAAATTTTCACCTACACGGACTCCCCAATCAGAAAAATCCTTATTTTTCAATATCACGCTCTTGGGAACGCCAAAATTTATCCCAAGAAAAAATATGTTGATTTAATTCTTCATTTATAGTAAGAAGGAGAAAGAATTTTAATTATTTTGAAAGGAAAAAAATGAAAAAGATTTTATTGTTTTTTACTGCTCTGTGTATTGGAACCTTTTCCTCATTAGATTCTTATGCTTGCAGAAATTCAAATTGTAAACCGTGTCCAGATGGTTTTTCTTATACAAAAAAGTGTTGCAAAAGTTCGAACAGAAATGAGTGCATTGTTCTTGGAGATGAAATTGAAGAATGTGGAGTAGGACAATGGAAGGCATATCCTCATTCTTTGCCAATTGTATCATCAGAGTGTTGTACTTCATCAACAGAAGGAAATTGCCGTTATTTGGGGGATAATAAAGATCTTTGTGGAACTGGAAAAATGGAAGAATATCCGTATTCTCCATTGAGAAAATGTTGCAAAGATACAGAAGAAAAAGATTGTGTTACTATCAAAGCTAAAAGACGGTGTGGAAAATATCAATTAAAAGACTACCCAGAAGGCGAATCTGACTGCTGTAATTCAGATCTTACGGAATGCACTGGCTCAGTACGAATGTGTCCACGTTGCCGATAATTTTTGTCTTTTTCAGTCCGTGCGGTGCAAGTCCGCCTCCACCAGTTAAAAAAAGTCGTCAGAAATGGCGACTTTTATATTTTCTACTCTCAACTTGACAAATTCGGGATATCGTGGTATCCTATTACAGACCCTTTAAAAGGAGGTTTTTTATGCGTTATTTAGTGATTCAAAAAGAAAATTCAGCCCCCGAAGTTGCCATTTGGACCAAAAGCCAATATCGTGATTCAAAAAATCGGGAATGTTCCCATCGGGATTATTTAAGAAATAATAACATTGCCTTTGACGAAACTGTTTCAATCGGTACTGTTTATTATAACCCGTCTTGCGGACAGTCAAAGGTTCAATTTTTGCCTTGGGATGGCCCCAAACATCATGATGATGCCGGGATTGTTTTGCAAGGTGTGAAATCTTTTGTAAAAGCCAATCCCGAATTGCGTGATGAAATTCAATCCGATTGGAATGAATATCGGGCTTGGGAAAAACGTCGTCAGGAATTATTAGGACGCTAGGGCTATGACAGAGCTTGATGAAGATGATATCAATCGCATTTTGATACAGGTTTATCATCAAAATAAGCAAAATCAACAAAAAGCCGATCCAAATTCGCACCAAAAACAAAGTGATGACGAACGGCGTCAGAAAGCCTATCAAAATGCCGAGACAAAATTTTTGGCCCGAAAGGTGGTTGAACCCTGCAATATTAAAGAAATTCGCCCCTTTGCCTTGACAAAAGAACAGGAAAATTTAATTATTCCTGAATTTATCGGCTCGACATATGCCGGTTTACCGACCGATCACACAATGGCCATGGAAGGAAAACCTTATTCTGTTTTGATACAAATGGAAAACGGATTGGTTTATATGGGGGTTATGTCTCAGGTAATGCATATCCATTGGCCGGGGGGACTGCAAGGTGAACTTTATCGCAAAATGGAAAGCCTTTCCGATGGTTTGATTCATTTTAAAGGTAATACCAAATCCGATCGCCCGATAATTTTGGCCGATACACGGGATTATTGCGCCCAACTTTACCCCATGCATTTAGATAAAGATATTCGTCAGCACGATTTTTTGGGTGTTTATTGGGATCCCAAAGACGATATTACAAACCCCAAAACAAAAACAGGAAAATATTATCCCGCCGGTGGAGGATCTTTTCAATATCTGACAGATAATATTGACGGGCTCTTTATTGATAAAATACCACCCCATATTTTGCACATTTTAGGCCAATTTCAAAAGCTTTATGATAAAGCCAAAAGCGAAAATAAAATCGGCAAACCGATTTACGCGCGTCTTGATCCCGATAAACCTGTTGCGGGGCGTGGTTGGACAATTCCGATTGATCCGTGGGCCAAGCGGGAATATTTTGATATTCCTGCTGTGCGTTTTGTCAATCCAAACCGTCAAAAACCGTCCTTGATTACCCAACATCAGCATACAAAATTGTCCTTTAAAAAACAAAAGACCTTAGAATAAATCGCTTAAATATAAAAACACTTGACAAAAAATAAAGTCCGTGTTATAATTGTTCTCGGACGGCAAAAAGGCTTGTTAAACGTAATACTCCTCAACATGTCGGACAAGTCGTGGATTTCTCCCCCCTCTTTTTGTCGTCCTCTTTTTGTTTGTGCAAATACCAAAAGGAGGGACGGTATGACACTGACATCATCTTCTTATCATCAACCATGTTTGTCGGATTGGCTTGCTCGTCGGCGTGAGATTCGAAAAATGTATCCCGATGATTTATTGGAAGATTTGCAAGAATCAGAACCTGCCCTTTACTATGAAGCCCTTGTTTGTGATGAAAATATCGCCCGATTAAAAAGACAGCAATTGGAATCATCTGTATCAAAGATTGCTTTATTGCCTTCATTATTGACAAAAGGATGGAATCATCCAAGGCATAATCACAACCGTTCAAAAAATTGGCCAGACATGGAAAATTTATTAAAGCTTTATGCGATAGGTTTGTATTTTAAACAAAGAATTTTAACGCCTCAGGCCGAACACGATACAAAAGAATTGACTGAAGCTGTTGAGCAAATCGGCCAAAGAAAAAGCAAAAGCATAACCGCCGAAAAAAGATTACAACTGGCCAGAACTTATTTACGTTTTGGTATGCGTACATTGGATGCTTTTTTTGAAAAAGATCCATGTCAAAAACAATATGCCTTAAACGATTTGGACGAAGAAATTCAATTGGCTATGTCCGGCAATTATTATAACGGTTCAAAATTGGAAAAAAGTAAAACTTTGGCGATTCGTATCGGCCGTGAAATTTGCTCCAGATATAAATAATATTCTTTAATTTTTATTACCAGTCAATTCATCAAAGGTTGGACGGCGGTGGCATGAACGTTTGGCGGATTCGTTGCAATAACCGAACATTTCACATTTGGGCACAAAATAGGGCTTTAAAAACGGCATCGCTTCGCCCGCCAATTTGGCCATTTGTTGAGCCAACTGACGAATTTCCAATTGGGCACAGGTACATAATCTTTCATTACAAAAATGCATAAAAGAACGGATGTTCATACTGACCACGATATTGGAACAACACGCCTGAGGCAATACAGAACGGGCATCTTCGGCCGGCAATCCCAACGAAATCAGCTTTTCATAATTTTCAATATCTTGTCGCATAGCCTGTTCAAACACAGCCAAAGCCTCAGGATTATTTTTGATTTTAGGCGGTATGACATATTCAAACTGACCGTCTTTAAATTCACAATAACGTTGACTTTGTTGCGAATAACTGGCAATCCGATGGCGCACCAATTGATGTGTCAAGGCACGGGAAACACCGCTGATAAAAAAGGTAAGTGTTTGGTGTTCCAAAACCGAATGATGACCCGAACGAATCACAGCCGATAACAGCTTCATTTTGTTTTCAGGGGTTATTTCATCCACGGTGGCATACATATCCTCGGGACGCCCCGCATTATAGCATGTACGACAAGCTGTATATAATTTATTCAAGGCTTCGTTGGTGTCAATTTGGGATAAAACAACTTTCATAAAAACTCCTTTTGAATACGTTTGGCAATTTCAGGTGCCGGATTTAAACGACCTTTGGGTTGCACCCCCTTTTTACCCAAAGGACGGGCATAGCCTTGATAATATAACGATTGATGGAAACGGGCGTGTTTTTTGCCAATCATTTCATCGGGCGCAAATATATAAACCGGAACCCCCGTGGCACAACATTCCGTACACATGGACATAGAATCACCCGTCACAACAATCATATCAGACATGGATAAAATACCAAAATACGGATTTTCATCTTTATCACCAAAGGTATAAAAAAACTTGGGTTCGGGCAATTTTTCCTTTAATACAGCCACCACTTCTTTTGGGGTGCGTCGCGATGTGGTTATCAATAAACTTTTGGGATTTAATTTTAAAGTATCACGCACCAAACGTTCGGCCATTTCAGATGTGAATGGTTTATCTTTGGTAGCCCCACCCACAATCAACCCGACTCGGGAAGCGGGATATTTATTTAATTTACTTTGCCAATGCTTTTTTTCATCCGCCAATTTTTGAACACTGACACGATGGGGTGTACCCACCACTTGCATGACATTTTTGGCATTACCCTTATATTCATCATGGACGGGCAAAATCAACAAGTCGCATTTTCCTTCACCACATTTGCCGGGACTCATCAACTGAACCACACGTGTTTTACCACCCGATAAACGCCGAATGGCCAATGCCACAGGAAAGGAACGCCGACCGGCACTCAATACCACTTTGGGCCAAGGGCCCTTTAATGCTTTTTGTGATTCTTTGGTAATACCGATAAAAGTGGAACCACGCAAAAAATTGGGCAATTTCACCCATTTGTCATAGCGAATGTCTTTGCGTTCAAAGGGTTGATTTAAACTTTCGGCAATCCCCAACAACTGGTTCACATTTCCCGCACGATCATCGGCCAAAATCCAAATCATTTATAATCCTTTCACATCCACCTGTTCAGTGCCAGCTTTTTTTTGCAATTGACGAATTGCCTGACGCACGGCATTATCAGATTGTGTTTGGGCAATATCCTGTTGACAGATATCCGTTTGAAAGTACTGACACGGGCGGGCCACATAGGCCACGTTATCCGATTTATCACGCACCGCAAGTTCACGCATTTCATCATCCAAAACAGGCTTTTCAACATAGACAGTCAGCGGATTGCCCCGTTGATTGATATGGTACCAACTGGATAAAATATAAGGCGGTGTATTGAGTGTTTGAAAACGAAAATCGGCCTTATCTAAAGGATTATGATAAGCACATCCCGACAATAAAAGCACAAAAAATATCCCAAATTTTTTCATGATTTGATTATAGCAAACCAAAGACGCATTGACAAGTAAAATTTTTATCCCTTTTTAAAAAAAGAAAGGGGGTGAGGTATATGACAAAAGAAAAAGATTGTGGTTGCGGTTGTGGCACAAAAAAAGGCACCAAAAAAGAAAGTAAAAAATAAGCCACAAAAAAAAGGCATTGATTTTTATCAATGCCTTTTATAAAATAGCCCGTTTAATTGGCAGGAAAAACAATCCCATTTGCCGAAGGACGAGCATTTGAAATTTTTAATACTTCCTCTTCCAACAGATCGGAAAGTCCTGTTATTTCAACAGCCCCACCAACTTGAGCAACACAAGAACCAAACACAACCTCATCACCTTCAAACGGTAACATATCTAAACAATTCGTCGGTTTGGCAATGCCTTCTCCAGCATTAGAAGCAAAGGATAAAACTTGGACCATACTTGCATAACTTACCACTTCATTGGCATGATAGCGATTCATAGCCGTTGTATAACCATACATTCCACCAACAGACAATACCCCAACTATCGGCAAAAGCGAAAAAAAGTAAGAAACTATTCCCAAAATCCCCAAGATATATTTAGCGGGATTGCATGGTTGTAATTTCCTACCTTTTCCGTCGGTTGAAATGGTAAAGATATTGATAACAGCCCATAAATATGTGATAAAAGCCCCTAAAAACAAAGTAAAGAGTGTTATCAACAATTGAGCTAATGCTTTTTTCCAGCGTCCAATATAAAAATTATGAACCCCTAAAGCACCAAAAAAGAATGCCAGTAATGCATAAGCCAATTGACTTTTTGGTCCAAACTCTTCAGGATCTTTTAAGATCTCCTTTTTTTTCTTTTCAAATTCTTCTTTTGTAATAACTCCCTTTTCCATTAATGAACTTAATGTTTCTAAATCTTTTATATCGGTCATTTTTTTATCCTTTCATTTTGTTTAACATAAAATACATATACTAGATTATTTTTATAAATGCAACAAAAAAATCCCCCGAAAGAATCGGGGGATTTCCACACAATAAAATTATTCAGCATCAACAGTCGGACGAATAATTTGAACCGAGCGACGTTGTCTTTCTTGTTGCAAAATTTGTGGCAACTTGCGTTCCATCGCTTTTTGACGTAAAAAATCCTTTTGCGATTCGAATGAAGGCGCTTGCGTTTTGCGAATATCTTCCACCTGAATAATATGCCAGCCATAGGCAGTTTTAACAGGCCCTGATAATTGACCTTTTTTCATTGAAAAGACAGCATCCCCAAATTCAGGAATCATCATATCTTTTGTAAAGTAACCCAAATCACCGTTTGCTGCATTTTTATCCAATGATTTTTGATTGGCTAACGTGGCAAAATCTGCACCGGCCTGCAATTGAATCAAAGTATCCTTTGCCTGATCCTCGGTTGCCAACAAAATATGACGGGCATGGATTTCATCTTTTGGTTCAAAAGCTTTGACCTGTTCAGCATAAATATCTTCTAAATCCTTTTGGGTAACTGCCTGATTCATCAATTGCGATAAATAAGCCTGAGTAATAATTTGTTCACGGGTCAATTGAATCATCCGCTGAATTTCAGGGTGATCTATAATACCCATTTCCTCAGCACCTAAAACGATAACCTTATTGTTAATCATTAATTCAAGCATTTTAGGATAAACCTGTTCAAAAGGAACATCCTTCAATTGAGGAATTTCATTAACAAATTCCTTCACTTCTTCAATTGTAATTACTTCATCACCTATAGTGGCTACAGCATTTTCTGGTAGTTGTTTTTCTTCAACAACAGGTACCAACTGCTCTTTAGGTTGTATAACCATCTTATTAGGACTTGGCAATACACGTGGCTGAGACATTTTATATAAAGAAACCGTTCCATAAACAACACAGGCCAATATCGCAGCAGTACCCGCCAAGATGGTTGTCCACCCCATTAAGCGAGTAAAAGAGAAAACTTTTTTGGGTTGTTCAATGGCCACAGGTAAATGCACCGGTGATACCATAATGTTCTTGCCTACTTTAGGTTTTCTGACCGTTACTTTAACCTTATGAACTGCCTTTTTATCAGATGCTTTTTTAATCATTTAATTCTCCCCTTTCTTTTAATGATTAAATTGACTATAACGACTTTTTTAAAAAAGGTCAAGCACTTTGTTCATTTTTTTGCGCCATCCTCAATTGATGGGATAATGTTGCCAAAAATGCATACGCCAAAGACGGATGTAATGCCATCAATCCATATAATTTATCCGCCGTCAGTTTAATTAAAAAAGTTTTTTCTTTTGCTTTGACCGTTCCCAATTTGGCCGGCGCAAAAACCGTTGTTTCACCCAACATTTGACGGGGATTGATTAAAATCTTCTTGTCTTCTAATGTATTTAATTCCAAGGCTCCTGCTAATACAATATACAAGGCATCATTTTCTTGATCTTTTTCTAATAAGACTTCCCCCGCTTTCATCGTTTTTTCACTGGCTGCCTGAATCACATCAGACAAAGCCAATTCGGATGCCTTTTCAAATAAAACAATATTTTTTAATACCAACACTTTTTCGTATGTAATCATAAACTCTCCTGTTGTTTTAAATAAAAATTAAAGGCCAAATTTGGTGTTTGCATCATCACCGAATTTAAAAAATCCCTCTTTTGTGTTGAATCTTGAACCCATGCATCTAAATCATCCAAGGCAGCTTCCCATACAATTGGCCATGGCGTATGAAAGGCCGTTTTTAAAACAGTCAATAAATCAGCGTTTCCGATTTGTTTTAAACCGTATAAAGCGCATGATTGCACCCATCTGTCCACCGAAAAGGCCGAGTGTCCCACCAATTGCGATAAAAAGCTGATTGCCTGAGAAACATTCAATGATTGATTTTCATCCTCTGTTTGATTCATTAAAACAGGTAATAATTTTTGCCATAACGAATGAGGCAATAAATCCTGCAACAAACTGAGCGCCGTTTCATAAAGACGTACCTGTTTGGATAACAAAATTTTAATAGCCCGTTCAATCACACTGTCCGGATATAACAACATCAATTGATATAAAATCACCAATCGGGTATCTTGCAATGAATCTTCAAAAGAACGAGTTAAAAAGGCAAAAGAGTCCGCTAAACGGGCATCAGGTGCCTGACGACATTTTTGAATATTATTTTGCAACCAATGCCATCTGTCCACATCATGCAAAATGTTTTGCTTTAACGCTTTTTTACGACGACGGGAAATCAAAATAATATCCGAATCCAAAATTGCCTTTAAAATATCTTTGCGCAATTTTTGCTCGGCAATGTTGATATTTCTGAGCAACACCTGTTTACCCTGCCCGCTGTTTTGCATCATCAAAAACAAAATCAACTTTTTACGTCTGTCCAATGGCACATAGGGGCTGGCCAACATTTTTTCAATAGGCGGAAAAGCACGCACGCCGTACATTTTTAAAGCACTGATAGCGGCTTCCTGATAAGCTGGTACATCCAATGCCGATAAAACAAAACTGAGCGCCTGAACATGGCCGATACGGCCGGCTGTCAACAATGCATGACGCATGACATCAACATCTGAACTTTTTAACAATGGCAAAATCAAACGAACCAAACCTGTTTGGGGAATATAATCAATAATATCCAATGCTTTTAAATTTTTATTTTTATTGGCACTTTGGGCCATTTTTTGAAGTCCGTCCATGGCCAACAAGGCACTATCTCCGCCGGCTTGCAAAAATCCCAAAACAGCACCGGCTTGCAAATGTTTATCATCCAAATAAAAGCCAAATTTTTGAAATAAATGTCGGGGGTTTTGCTCGCCATAATACCGTATCAACAATGCCAATATCCGACAACGTACATTATCATCTGTTTCTTTATCAAAACGTTTTTTTAAAACTTTGGACAAAGATGATCCGATACCCATCATATCCAACTTATCCAATACAAATAAACGCACCTGTTCCGACGGATGATGTAATGCGCGCAATAATTGTTTTTTATACCCCGGATAATCGGCCTGTTGCATCAAACGTAAAAAGTAAATAACATCATTTACATTATCCGATTCCGCACCTTGACGCACATATTGAATAACCTGATCTGATATCAACATTAAAGGCCCTTGACACCAACGGCGCATTTGACACATGTGCAATAAAAATCGGGAATATAACCCTAAGCCTAACAACATAAACAATCCCAACAATAAGGTCATAGACCACAATAAAATTGCCAAGGACGTAAAAGAAAGCGTTAAAATCACCGCACCAGCCAAAACAAATGCCAACGGTTGAAAGACAACTTGACGGCGCCAACGCAAACGACGACCATACCCCAAAGACAATAACTGAGGCAACATTTTTAAAAAATAAGGCCAACACAAATAACCCAATAACCCAACAGATGTCATACCAATATACAATAAAATCGGGTTATTTAACAATGCCCCCAATGCCACGCTGGCAAAAGACAGCAACACACCCCAAAGCCCTAAAATTTGCAAATAAACAAAGGCAAAGCGATAAGACAAAATCAAAAGACCAACACCTATCAGCCCCTGAAAAAACCAAATACCCGATAAAACCTGACCGACATCCGATTGATTTTTAACCAATATATCATACAAAAAATAATCCGCCAAACAACGCCCGCAGGTGTATAAAAAGGACATCCACAAAATACAAATAACCATTTTGTTTTCCGCTGGCCCCTGAACACCACCGGATTTACGCACAAATGTTTCGCTGGGCACCGGCAACAGCCAAACCAAAATTTTCAAAACAACATAGAACAGAATCAGCCATAACACGGCTCCATTCAAATGGCCGATTGCACTAGTATCCGGACGCCATAAGGCCAATCCACCCACCCAAAAGCCCAATAACTGAGCCGCCAAAACACCCAAAAATTTAAATGAATTAAATCGTAAAACAATAAAGCGTGTGGCAATTGACCAAAAAATAACCGACGTCAAAACAAACACAATATAACGATAAATCAATAATGTTTGAATCAAAAACTGATTGGCCCCATATTGGCGAATACCCACCAACAATGCAATCAATCCCAAAACAAGGGCGCCCGTCAAAGGAACACCGCCAAAACCGTGCCGTCTGTCCAATTTAACCGTCAAACGACCCACAAAAGATAAAATCACACCCAAACATAAAAAATCAAAACCAAGGCTAAATAAACCATGGTTTTTCAAAAATAATGCAACCGATCCGACATCCAAATAAACACTGGCCATCGCCTGGAAGAAAGCCCCCAAAACCAGCAACGACAAAACACGCCAATCAGGCAATGAAATCTTTTTTAATCGTGTCAGCAACCGATTCCATTTTATTTGCATCTACACCCCCAACAAAGAATCAACGTATTCTTCGGCCGAAAAAGGATTTAAATCATCCGCTGATTCACCAACACCCACCGCATAAACGGGTAATTTAAACTGATCGGCCAACGCCACCAAAACACCGCCTTTTGCCGTGCCGTCCAACTTTGTCATAATCAACCCGGTCAATGGGGCTGTTTCATTAAAAATTTTAACCTGAGAAAGGGCGTTTTGACCAACCGTTGCATCCAAAACCAATATACATTCATGGGGCATGGATTCGTCCACTTTATGAATCACACGATTAATTTTTTTCAATTCATCCATTAAATCAGATCGATTTTGCAAACGACCCGCCGTATCCACAAAAACAATATCTGTTTTCTTTTTTCGGGCATCATTCAACGCATCATAAATCAAACCGGCCGCATCACAACCTTGGGCCCCTGAATAAAAATCAGCCCCTGTTTTTTCGGCCCATTTTTTTAACTGTTCCACGGCACCGGCACGGAAAGTATCCGCCGCCACCACCGCCACTGATTTTCCCTGATTGATATACATTTGTGCCAATTTACCGATACTGGTTGTCTTACCGGCCCCATTCACACCTATCATCAAAATCACACAGGGTTGACAATCTTTTAAAACCAACGGACGTACAACGGGTTGCAATTTTTCAATAAAAATCTGACGCAAAATCTGACGCATTTCATCAATGTCTTTTGGATTTTCATCACGCACTTTTTTTAATATTTCATCGCTGACTTTCACACCAACATCCGCCATCAACAGTGTTTCTTCCAAATCATCCAAATTCAAAGATTTAAATGAAAAAACACGGGCGGTTTTTTGCAATCCTTTTTTTAATTTATCCAACCAACGCATTGTCCTGAACTCCTTTGATTAAAACTTGAATCAGCTGACCTGGGGCCACCTTTTCATTCAATATAACATGTAAATAATTTTCTGTCCAGCCCATTTTATCCGATTCGACCAAAACTGACACCTTTTTACCAACCATGGATTGAAGCAGATTCGCATATTGTTTTTGCCCCAACTCACGCAGGATTTTGGCTCTGTCTTTACGAATATTCACCGGCACCTGTTTCAATTTAACGGCCGGTGTGCCAGGGCGTTCCGAATAAGGAAACACATGAAGATGTGTGATATTCGCCTGACGCACCAAAGACAATGTATTTTGAAAATTTTCGTCCGATTCTTGGGGAAAGCCTGTAATAAAATCAGCACCCAAAGTAATTTCCGGCCTGACCTGATGCAATTTTTGGGCCAATGTCAAAATATCCGCATGACGATGACGACGGGCCATTAAACGCAAAACAGAATCATCCCCCGATTGAATGGATAAATGGAAATGTGGCATAATACATGGATATTTTTTGACCAATTCGATAAAATCGTCCTTTAATGCGGCTGGATCCAAAGACCCAAAACGCAAGCGTTTGATTTGAGGAACTTCATCCAATAACCGCGTACAAAGTGCGCATAATCCATCGGGATATGATGCCACATCAGCACCGGTTAAAACAATTTCACAAAAACCGTTTTGAACAAATGTTTTGGCCTGTTCAATGACCTGTTCAGGGGTCAAGCCTTGATTTTTGCCACGGGCAAAACGCACAATACAAAAAGTGCAATGATGAGAACAACCTTGTTGAATTTGCAAAAAGGCCCGAGTACGTCCTTCAAAATCGCTGACAATCGGCAAATCAAAGGGGGCATTCATATCGCCCACACATAATTTTTGTTCACCGCACAGCAATTCTTTGTTCAATTTTTCACGATTGCCCAAAACACGATCCACCTCAGGCATTTGGGCGTAAAATTCCGGATTCAATTGAGCGGCGCATCCTGCCACAATCAAAGTGGAATCCGGATTTTCCCGCTTTAATTTACGAATGGTTTGACGGCATTGGCGTTCGGCTTCATGGGTGACGGCACAGGTATTGACCAAAATCACATTATCCGATAAATCAACACCTAACCGTGCCATAACGGCACTTTCAAAGGTGTTCATCCGACAGCCGAAAGTTATTATTTTCATGCCTTTATTGTATCAGATTTTGCATTAAAAATCAATCTTTTGTTTATTTATCAACGGATGCCATGTTCACGATAGATTTTTTTATCAAAGCGCCGATGTATCCACAACCATTGTTCAGGATTTTGACGTATCCATTTTTCATAAATTTGGTTGATCTGTGTCATGATTTTTAATTCAGCCTGATCTCGAGGTAAATCTTTTGGCAATTCCAAAGGCTTTGAAATTTCCACCGAATAATGACCATCCGATTGATAAATGCAACGAGCCATCAAAATAGGCAGATCGTATTTTAAGGCCAATGTTGCCACCGAATTGGCCGTTTGAGCCGGCTGACCAAAAAACGGAACCGTTATCCCTTCACGAAATTTTTGATCACATAAAATGGAAATAAACTGGCCTTGTTTTAAAACCTGAATCATTGTGCGGGTGCCGGCCAAACCTTTGGGTATTAAAACACCCTCACGACGCTTGAACAACAGTTTGTTTAAATACGGATTGTTGGCTGTACGAAAAACGGGATTTAATTTAAAATCGGGACAAATATATTGGGCAAAAGGTAATTCCCAATTACCGATATGGGCCGAACATAAAAAACCGCCTTTGCCTTGCTTATAAAAACGGATGGCTTCTTCACGACCTTTAAAATGAACTTTTTTCATCACCTGTGGAATATGAAAAATTTCGGCACCCAAACGACCGTAATGACGCCACATGCCACGCAGGATTTTTTTTCGTTCCTTTAATGTTTTTTCTGGAAAAGCAAACTGCATATTCAACAGAGCGATTTTATTACGGCGTATCATAAACAAACCAATAACAAAGCCTAAATTACGCCCCAATAATCGTGATACAGGCAAAGGTAGAATTTTAAAAATTAGCAATAATACCGCAACAATCAACCCCACCAACGGGTCGGTCAGATATTTTTGCATAAAAGTTCTGTTACCAACGGCAACACTTTTCATAATAAAGCCTCTTTCAAAAGATCTTCCAACATTTCTTCATTATCAAATTTAAACCGTCCCGTAATTGCCACGATATTGGTGCGAACCTGTTCGGGTATTTTCACCCAATCCTTGGTGGTGGTTGCCCATATCAAATTCGGATATTCTTTTTTCAATTCGTCAATATCAAATCGGGTATAAAAATAATGATCCGGAAAACAACGTGTTGCCTTTAAATCAATACCATTTTTGGTGAGCATTTCAAAAAATTTATTCGGATGACCAATCCCCGCAAAAGCCCCCACGGATTTTTGTTTTAATTCATTTAAAACGGCTTCATCTTGCATAAAACGCCCCGTTAAAACAGGAATGTCAAGTCCGTAAGATTTTAAATAATCCCGAACACCCCAAGTGTCATCGCCCACCAAAATAACAGCGTCCGCTCTTTTTAAACCACTTAAAACCGGCTCACGCAAAGGACCGGCCGGCAAAACACGTTCGTTGCCAAAGCCTAAAAAACCATCAACCACTACAAAAGAAAGGGTTTTCACTAAACTCGGGTTTTGAAAACCGTCATCCATAATCAATAATTGAGCCTTTAATTTTTCGGCCAACTGAGCCCCACGGGCACGCATGCTGTCCACAATGGTGGGTGCCTGTAATGCCAACAGTAATGCCTCATCCCCAACATCCACCGCCGTATGCATATGCACATCCACCAAAACACTTTGTTGACGGGCTTTATAACCGTGATTTAAATAATAAAATTTTTGACCTTTATTACGCAAAAATTGACCCAAAGCCAAACAAACCGGTGTTTTACCTACACCTCCCACAGACAAATTTCCCACACAGATAACCGGCATTTGTGCCTGATAAGGATGATTTTTACGCAAACGGCGTTGCACAAAAAAAGTATAAATTCGCCCCAACGGATTTAAAATCTTTGCCCGTTTGGAATTTTTATTTTGCCAAAATTTGGGTGCCTGCATTACACAAAACTCCTTTCTTTTAACAAATCATACAATCTGTCCAAAACAGCCATTTCCGAAACGGCCATCTGATTGGCACGCTGAGCAATATCCACCTGTTCATTCGGATTTTGAAAATAATGACGTACCGTTTTTTCCAATTCGTTTTTATCCTGAACTTCTACCAAGGCATTTTGTTCTTTACCCGTTTTCATAAAAGCACGGAAATTATGGGTATAAGGGCCCACCAACACAACACGGGATAAATACATCGGTTCCAACATATTCTGCCCACCAAAATTGATTAAACTGCCCCCGACAAAAACAATGGGGGCCAATTGATATAGCAATCCCATTTCACCGATGGTATCGGCCAAATAAACATCAATATCATTTGTTATTTCTTCACCTTTTGAACGGCGGGCCACTTTTAATCCTTTTGATTCAAAAGTCTTTTGAATTTCATCGGCACGGGTGGGATGACGTGGCACCGAAATCGTCAACAAATTTGGAAAATCATTTTTTAAATTAAGAGCAACTTCGGCCAACTGTTCTTCTTCATTATGATGTGTAGATGCCCCGCACCAACAGGGACGATTACCGATTTTATTCAATAAATCAGCCAACTCTTCCGCCTTAAACGGACTGCCTTTGGCGGCACATTTGATATTACCGACACAGGCCGTATCCGAAGAACCTAAAACTTCCAAACGACGGCGATCTTCTTCGGATTGCCCCAATGTTAAAGTAAAGCAGGACAGCATTTTTTTGATAACCTTCGGGTGTTTTTGCCATCGGGCAAAAGATTTATCCGAAATACGACCGTTTAATAAAATCAAAGGGACACCAGATGATTTAAAAGCCGACAGTGTCGTTGGCCAAAACTCCGATTCAAACCAATATACTGCCTGAGGTTTAAAATGGCGAATCAAGCGTGCCGTTGCCCCCCAAACGTCCACCGGCAAATAATGGTGAAAAGCGCGTTCAGGCAAACGCTTGGCCATCAATGAGGCTGATGAAGTGGTTCCGCTGGTTACCATAATATGCAAGCTTTCATCCAATTCCAACAACCGATGAATCAACGGCAACATAGATAAGCATTCACCCACGCTGGCCCCATGCATCCAAATCAATTTGCCATCAGGACGTGCATGACCCGGAACACCAAAACGTTCACGCCAACGCTGTTTATCTTCCTTGCCCTTCATTAAACGCCACAGAAAAATCAACACCCCCAAGGGCATCAGTAAAATAAATAAAACCTGATATAAAAATAATAGTATCATTTTTTTTGACTTTTTGTTATACTAACCATAAATAAGTTTATATCTTTTTTTAACAAAAAAGGCAAGAGATGATTGGCATAAAAGTTCAAAATTTAATCTGGCAAGAAGCTTTATTGGATTTATTTTCCAATCAAGCCGAAATTTTTAATCAAAATCATACTTATCGGGCTATTTTGACGGATGATGACCAAGAAAATACGAATACGCCTTCGCTTATTTTGGGACAAGACATTACACTACCATGTTCTTTTGAAGATTTAAAAGATAAAATCAATCATTTGGAATATAGTATTTATGAAAATGAAAAATTCAAATGGCATCCCAAAACCCGACAGTTACTTTACAAACCAACCAATCATATTATTTTAATGACACAAAAAGAAACTGAAATTATTTCTTTTTTGGCCTCTCAACCCCAAAAAACAGCCACTCGTCAAGAACTTTTATCGGCCGTTTGGCATTATCAGGATGATATTCATACCCATACATTGGAAAGCCATATTTATACTTTAAAACAAAAACTCACCCCGTTTCAGGATGAGTTTATTATTGCCAAAGACGGAAAATACAGCCTTATTTAGTTGGTTCCACTATCTGATTTTTATTGGGCTGCAAAGAACCGGATTTAGCTTCATCTTTTATTGTTAAACTTCCTTCTGACAACGCTGGCGTTTGCGATGGCAAAACAGGAGCAGGTATAGCACCTGGTTGAATCAAACCACCAACCAAACCACCTTGATTGCTCGTTCCCAAAGATGTTAACAGTTCAACATTCAATCGATCAGAAAAATCCGTTTGACGTAAGACCGGATTTTGTTCTATATACCATAAAACACCTCTACCATTTTCATCTGTCTGTGCAATATTTGCACCGATTTTAAGCATCGCCTGTTTCATCAGATCAATGATCTGTTCATTAGGAGCATAATAAGCTGCAAAAAACCACAATGGTACTCTTTTGGGGGCTCCCATTATTGGAAAGTCATCTAACGAAACAATCTGTGCAGCACGTTTTAAATCTTGTTCCAATAAAGCTAAAAGAACCTGAGGATTGCCTCTTAAAATTGCAAGTTGCATCAATGTACCACCACAACGAGAGACCTCATCAAAAACAACCCCTTGATTAATATAATTTAAAATCTGTGTCGCATCACGAGCATCACGCACTAATGTTTGCAGTGGCGAATAAGCACAGTTGTTCATACCTCTCGGGGCGGCTTCTGCTGTACCAGCCATCAAAATCCCCAAAGCACATGTCAATAAAAGTTTTTTCATCGGATAACCTCCCCCAATTTTTTAATCCTTGTATGGATTATTGAACAAAAAAATCTTTTTGTCAACTAAAATATTTTGTTTTATATCAAAAAGTGAAACCGTGGATTTAATTCCCTGAATATCCAACACGTCCCATTGTTTCAATTCCAATGTATCTTTATCAATAATCAATGTCAATTCACCCAATTCTTTGGCATCTTTTTTATGGGCTGTGATATAGTATTCATCCAAAACATCCTGAACATCCGTTACCACAAAGCCCGCATCATCAAAGACCAACTTATCACGCAAAATCCATTCCACAGGCGTTGAATTCAATTCAAAATAATTGACCTCTTCCAAATCTTTATCATGATAGATAAAATAACCCTTTGTCGCCACAAATTCCAAAGGCGATCCTTTTTCATATTGAAGACGCATTTGACCGGGGCGTGAAATATAGATTGTCCCCGTTTGCAAATCGTCCTTCATTTTAGAATTGAATTGAGCGAACTTTGCCTGTAAAGTACGCATTTTGTTATAGGCCTTTTCCACTTTATTCAAAATCGCCCGTGTTTCGGGGGTATCAATTTTTTTATCCACCACAGCATAGGACGGCAGAGAAAAAATTAGAAGTAAAAATAATAATAATTTTTTCATTTGGATTCCCTTTTTAAAATGCATTTTCCATCCACATATTCTAGATTTGGACACGAATTACACCCTTTTTCTGTAGCATATTCATGGAAGAACTCACCACATGGATAACATCCTGCATCTGTCTGCATAGGTAGATTATCTGGACACTTTTTCAATATACAGCTTTTATTTTCGTAATATCTATTTGGGCAAACTTCGCAGTTGGTGGCAAAAAATCCTTTTGTGTTATCACAACTTAAGCAACCCCCATTTTCATCATTTTTAAGGGGGAGTTCTGGTGGACATGTTTTCAAAGTACTTATATGACCTATTTTGAAAATCTTATTATCAATTATTTTTCTATTTGGGCAAGTTCGTTTAAAATCTCGCTCATACCCTACAACAACCGGAAAACCTTTTGGCTCATCACAAGATAAACAATCCAAAACTTTTATACTCTTTAAATCCTGTTTGTGAAGAATTTCGTAGGCGAAAGCAATAGAATGAGCAATGGGTTTATCTTTTGGACATTTATCAGAAACAAAATACCAACTCCAAATTGGTACAGAAGCCCACACATTATAAGATATAAAAATGATTGTTGTTAACAAAATTTTCTTTAACATCCTATTCTCCCCCAGCCACTAAAATTTCGCGTTTACCGGCAACATTGGGGGCCGATACAATACCTTCTTGTTCCATTTTTTCAATCAAGCTGGCCGCTTTATTATAACCAATGGAAAGTCGGCGTTGAATATAACTGGTGGTTGGTTTTTTATCACGCAAGACAATGGCCACCGCCTGGTCATATAAACTGTCCCCGCTGGATGCACCGCCTGAACCACCGGATTCAGCGCCCGCCATTTGGGCCGATTCTTCCACAACTGCATCCAAATATTTGGGTTCACCCTGGGCCGTCCAATGTTTCACCACATTGGCCACATCTTCATCCGACACAAACGGACCATGCACACGGGTCGGTTTATTGCCCGCCGGCATATATAACATATCCCCACGACCCAATAATTGTTCAGCACCTTGTTCATCCAAAATCGTGCGAGAGTCAATTTTGTTTCTGACCTGGAATGAAATACGGGACGGGAAGTTGGATTTAATCGTACCGGTCACCACATCCACCGAAGGACGTTGTGTGGCCAAAATCAAATGGATGCCCACCGCACGGGCCATTTGTGCCAAACGTTGAATCAACGGATCAGCCTCTTTACCGCATTGCCCCATTAAATCGGCCATTTCATCAATGATAAAGACGATATACGGAAGCGGTGTTAAATCAAAGGCCTGATCTTCCATAATGGGCTGACCGGTGGCCGGATCAAAACCCGTTTGCACACGGCGCTTTAAGGTTAAATTCTTTTCTTTGGCTTCACGCAGTTTTTCGTTAAAGCCTTCAATATTACGCACGCCCAGTTGGCTCATATTCCGATAGCGGTCCTCCATTTCATGAACCGCCCACTTTAACGCCATCAACGATTTACCCGGTTCCGTTACCACAGGGGTCAATAAATGTGGAATACCGTTATAAACCGACAATTCCACCATCTTGGGATCCACCATGATTAAACGACATTGTTCGGGTGTAAAACGATATAATAAGGATAAAATCATCGTATTGATACCCACGGATTTACCCGAACCGGTCGTACCGGCCACCAATAAGTGAGGCATCTTGGCCAAATCCGCAAAAACAGGTCGCCCACCGATATTTTTACCCAACACAATCGGTAAAGCCCCTTTATGATTTTTAAAGCCGTCATCTTCTATCATTTCACGGATATAAACCGTTTCACGATTTTGATTGGGCATTTCAATACCGATGACATTGCTGCCCGGCACCACCGCCATACGCACGGATACCACTTTCATTTCACGGGCCACGTCATCGGCCAAAGTAATCACACGGGAAATTTTAATACCGCTGGCCGGTTCAAATTCATATAAAGTCACCACAGGCCCTGGGCGTGCCCCCACAACCTGCCCCTGCACTTTAAATTGCATTAAAACGCTTTCCAAAGAACGGGAAATTTGATTCATCTGATCCTTGCTTAAATGCACAGTGGCGGATTCTTTGACAGGCGCCAACAAATCCGAAGACGGTAATTGTGGCCCAGAAACAGGCTTTTGTACCAAAGTCTGTGGTGTTTTTTTAACCGCTTTAACTTTGGATTTCGGGGCCGACTTTTTAATTTTTTCAACCTGATGATGAATGCGTAATTTTTTAAATAAAACAGAAATTTTACTTGGCAATCTAATCCCTGTTTTATGTAATACCCACCAACAACTTTTGCCTGTGGCACGGCTGATCTTACCAAAGGGGATTTTTAAAACCCAAACAAACAAAGCCATATCCAATGCCACCCATAAAATCATCCAATACCCTTTTGGGATCATCCACCATCTGTTTAAATAATGACCTATAAAACCGCCTAAACCAGCCTTGAACCAAGAACGCACGGTTTCATATTGATAATCGCCCAATAACCATGTGGTCCATAAAAAGCCCAATACAATCAAAAACAAACGTAATTTCAACCAACGAACTTCTCGCCATAAAAAGACAGCAAAAATCAAACAGACGATCGGGAAAACAAAGGCCATACCGCCCAACACCTGTAATAAAATATCCGCTGTCCATGCACCGATTGGCCCTAAATAATTTTGCACTTCATTACTGGATGTATTCCACGAATTATCCTGAGCATGATAACCAATCAAGCTAACCATCGTTAAAACGGATATAATCGCCCAAAAAACACTGCGCACTTTTGGATGTGATAAAAACCGTTTAAACATCTTCATCTCCCTTTAATTCCTGCATCACCTGTTTTAAAATCGGTATCGTAATTTTACGGCCGACTTCCAATGACAACTTATCCGCCCGCTCAATCACCTGTTGCAACAACGAAAACGAACGTGTCAAATGCATGGATAAATATGCCAAAACAGCATCATCCACCAAAATGTGTCTATCCTTAAAGGCTTTATTGGCCACCGCACGAATCACACTTTCATCCGGCATCATAATTTCGGCCTTGGAAATCATATTTAAACGTGATTGCAAATCCGGTAATTTAAAGTTGGGAATTTCACGGGATGTCAATAATAAATCCCCACCCATTTCGAATACAAAATTAAACAAGTGCAACAGGGCTTCTTCATCGGTCAATTCGTGTAAATTTTCAACCACCATCTTTTTTTGAAAAGTCGGTCGAAAATCAATGTTTAAATCTTTGGCCTGAATCAACGTATCGCAAAATAAGCTGGCCAAATGGGTTTTGCCTGAACCGGCCGGTCCGTAAATCAACAGTGCATGTGACGGCCAATTGGGATAACGGTCAATCCATGTAATCGCCTCTTGATTACATGGGGCTACCCAAAATTTTTCACGCCCGTAAGCTGCCCGATGGGGCAAATCAAATACCAACTGTTCGGTCATTTTTCCCCTTGATAAAAACGTGTTGTTTTATAAAAAGCATACAGATGACGCACCACCACACCGATAACGGCCGCCATCGGCACCGCCACCAATACACCCAAAAATCCGAATAACGCTCCACCTGCCAACAAGGCAAATAAAATCCAAAGCGGATGCAATCCCACACGACGGCCCACCAAATTCGGCGTTAAAATATATCCTTCCAAAATGTTTCCGACAATAAAGACGGCCAACACCCACAACACCAAAGACCATCCCATTGTTTGAACAATGGCCAAAATAACCGAAATAACCAAACCGATTAAAAAACCGACATAAGGAATAAAGGACAAAACACCCGTTGTGATACCGATAACGGCGCCCAAATCCAAGCCCAAAATGCTTAAAGCCACCGAATAATAAAGCGCCAACAATAAACACACACAGGCCTGACCACGCAAAAAACCCGATAAGGTTTTATCCAATTCTTTGAAGAAAGATTGAATTTTTTCACGATGATTATTGGGTAAAGCTTCCTGACATTTCTTTTTCATTTTTGGCAAATCCTTTAATAAATAAAACAAAATAATCGGGCTGATAAATAACAATGCCAACACATTGACAACAGCTAAACCACCCGACACCAACTGATTCAAGCCGACCCCCAATGTTTTCAAAACACTGATCATTGTTTGGGTGGTAATATCGGACAAACGATCAATTTGTTGATACGATATTTCGGGTTTTGCCCACAAAACAAGCTTTTTTAAATAGCCCACAAAATTATCCGCCATCAACGGTACCCGACCGATAAAGTTTGAAATTTGGCTTTGCAAAACAGGTATCAATAAAAACACCAGCAAAACACAAAAAATCACCAACAATGAAATCATAATGCCCGAGGCCAAGGAACGCCCAATTCTTTTGCCCAACCATGAAACAGACGGATTCATTAAATATGCCAAAACAAACGCCAAAACAAACGGCAATAAAACCCCCTGAATAGCATTTAAAAAGCACAACAAACCGACCACAAGAATAATCGGCAAAATCCATTTTTTATTCATAATACACCTCTTTTCTGGTTAAAGTTCCACCCGGTCCGGTTAAATCAGATTGCCACGTCCAACCGGCTTTATCCCAATTTTCGGCCAATTCCTGATTGGATCCGACAAATGAAAATGACATCAAAATCTGATTTTGGTAAGCACCACGCACCGTTAAATCCTGTAAAAATTCCAACTGTCTGAATTTTTTTTCATCCTTTGCCCACATTTGCAAAGACGGTTCATCCAATCGGGCATAGTAGGTATTATCTTTTACTTCTGCTGAATCAGCCTGACGCCAATTATCTTCTATCTTATCCAACATCTGTTGCCATGCTTCATCCAACGAAAGCGTCCCATACCAATCGTCCACATCCACATTTTGATGCGTTATTTTTTCATCGGGAACCACTTTGGTTGTTAAACGCCAATTATTCTCAGTTTTTGGGCTGGCCCATACCAACAAAACACGATTGGCCCCATAGCGATTGGCCAAATCCATCAAACCTTGATATTGGCTATTACCCAAAGCCTGATGCACCGCCACCATTTCATCCACATCACCCACCGGTAAAACCATTTGATAAAAATCGGACAAAGTATCCGTTTGACGCAAGTGTTGATAAAAAACATTATCGTCTTCCAAACCGTAAAAACGGTTGCCGGCCATCATAACAGGGATGACCAAATATGTGGGCGGTTCGGTTTTCAGATATTCCTGATTATGGTTGGTTAAAAAATCCTGAACGTTTTTTTCGTTAAAATGCACATTGATTTCAGCCCAATAACTTTGTGCGGTATTTTTTTCATTTTGAATGGAAATATCACGCACCTGATTGACAATATCCTGAATGGGTAAATCGGCCACAAAAAAATCTTTATCTTGCCCTAACAATTTACGAACAACTTTTGCAAAGGCTGTTCTTTGCCCTTGTTCCAAAGCCATTTGTTTGGCCTGAACCGGATTATCAGCATCAGCTTGAACCGCTATCCCGGATGCATAGTACAAATCCGCATGGGCCGGTAAAGCCCCCATGAACATCAAAAACACACCACTTAAAAATTTTTTTATCATTTTTTTGTTGCCCTTTTTACTGAATATGTGTATTTTAGCATAAAATTTTGTTAAAACGCAACTGAAAAAAGGAGAAAAAATCATGTATGATGCAAATAATGTTTTTGCCAAAATTTTACGCGGAGAAATTCCATGTAACAAAATCTATGAAGATGAAAAGGTTTTAGCCTTTTACGACATCAACCCAAAGGCCAAAGTTCACGCTTTGGTCATCACCAAAGGAATGTATGCAAATTTTCAGGATTTTTTGGAACATTCATCCGATAAAGAAATTACCGACTTTTTCCGTGCCATTGTGCGTGTTGTCAATATGCTGGGATTAAAAGAAGACGGTTATCGCATTGTGATGAATACAGGCAAAAATTCGGGACAGGAAGTTCCGCATTTGCACGCCCATATTTTAGGTGGTGAAGCATTACCGACCGACAGTTTATAACAATTTAATTTTAAAAAGACGCCTAATTTCAGGCGTCTTTTTTATTTATTCTTGGCCCAATTTTCCGTGCAATCTGAACCTTTTGCTTGGAATTGATTTCCTTGCACCAATTCGTTATAACGTCCTGCCAAATGCGATATATCTTTTGCCTGATACGGTTGTTTTATAACCTGAATCACCTTTTGTAAACGCTCATACGTTTTATCCGAAATAACAGGACACGCCTTTAAAACCGAAATATTTTCAGCCACCATTTCGGGATTATTTTGATCATGGCCGGAACAATAACAAACAACATCACAACCGGCCTGTAAAGATGTTTGAGCCTTTTCAACCAAAGAACCATTCAATGCCTTCATCTCAATGGCATCGGTTATCAATAAACCATCAAAGCCGATTTCGTTTCGGATAAAATCTATACCTTTTTCAGATTGCGTTATCGGCTTGTCATCAATCATCGGTAACACAACATGCGCCGTCATACCAAAGGGCATAAATTTTGCCATTTGTTGAAAGGGTAAAAAATCCCTTTGAATCAAGTCCATTGATGCATCAATAACCGGCAAACCGATATGCGAATCTGTATTGGCCAAACCATGCCCCGGCAAATGTTTCACACATGGACAGATTCCGTTTTCCATATAAGTTTTAGCCAAAAGGGAAGCGTATTTTCCCACAACAGATGAATCCGTTGAAAAACAACGTGAAGCAATCGCCCCAGTTGTATCAGGGTGTAAAGTATCGGCCACCGGTGAAAAATTGACATTGATTCCCATAGATTGCAAATCATCGGAAATTAAATCAGCGTGCAATTTTATCGCTTCTTGTGCCAAAGATTCATCCAATAAACCCAATTGTTGCTGACTGACATACTCACGCCAATGGGGCGGACGCATACGGCGAACCAATCCGCCTTCTTGATCAATGGCAATTAAAAAATCATCCCGTCCAACCGCTGTTTTTATATCATCGGTCAGTTTTTTTAATTGTTGCGGATTATCTATATTGCGTTTAAACAGAGTCAAACCCATCGGATTATAGGCACGCAAAAAATCAGCTTCATCTTTTTGTAATTCAAAGCCTTTTAAACAAACAAAAGCTGATTTAATCCCCATCATAAAACTCCTTATCCCAAAAATTGACGAACGATAGCAACCACATCCGATACAGGCACAAACACCTGTTCTTTGTTGGCCAGATTTTTAACCATTACAACACCTTGATTCAGTTCATTTTCACCGATATAGACGGCAACTTTTGCCCCCCTTTTATCGGCACGCCCCAAAAATTTACCCGGTGCAGATGATTTGAAATCATAATCCAATGTATAGGTCGTTTCATCCAAATCAGCCACCAATTTTAATAATGTTGCATGGGCCAATTCACCAAAACCACCCAATGCCACATCAACGCCTTCGGCTTTTTCGGGGATGCCAAATTTATCTTTATATAATTCTTCCACCACCACATCACCAAAACCCAAACCAACGGCCGAACAAGCTTTACCCGTCAAACGTTCAAACAAATGATCATAACGACCACCACCAAAGATGGCACGGAATTTTCCCTTGGTATCAAAGCATTCAAAAACAATGCCTGTATAATAGGCCAAACCACGCACAATGGCCGTATCAATAACCACATAATCGGTTAAATTTAAAGCCTGACAATAATTCCAAAATTGTTTTAAATCCTTTAATCCCTGGCAATCATCCGGCACAAATGTTTCAATGGTTTGCAAATCTTTGGATGACATAAAGGCGTTTATCCGTTCAATTTGTGCATCATTGATACCAATTTCTTTTAACATTTCGGCAAAAACTTCGGCGGGGACTTTTTCTTTTTTATCCATGACCGCCATCACGGCCAAAGCATTTTCACCCACAATTTGCAAGGTATTTAAAAAGTCAGCAACCAATACACGATTGTTCACACGCACACGGAATTCACCCTTTTCAAAACCCAAACGCTTCATGGCACTCACGGCCGTTTGAATCAAATAGGCTTCACAAATAACACTGTCTTCCCCGACAATGTCTATGTTCCATTGAAAGTGTTCACGTTTGCGGCCCAAAGAAGCACGTTCATAACGAAAACATTGACCGATGGAATAAACTTTACCCGTAGATGGGAAAGCTTCACGATTGCCCGAAACGATACGCACCATAGACGGTGTAATTTCGGGACGCAACGCAATCGCACGACCGGATTTATCTTCAAAATTATAAATTTGATCCGAAATTTCTTCACCGGCTTTACGTTCCAATAACGAAAGCGATTCCACAATCGGTGTTTCATAACGCACAAAGCCATTTTGTTCAGCCGTTTCAGACCACACCTGCATCAATTTTTTACGAAAAATCCAATCTTTCGGTAAAAAATCACGCATACCACGCAATGGTTGAGTTTCAATACTTTCTTTCATTATCTTCCCCTTTTTAATTGTTCCAAACGCCATTTTATTTCACTGGTTCTATTTGATTTTTGTAAATCATCCAAGGAATCATCCGTACGAATACATTCCATCCGAAATTTCAAATACGAAATTCTTTCACGATTTAATCTTTCGATCAATTCTTCACGGGATATTTTATCCCCTTTAATTACAATTCTTTTTCTTTTTTTCATGCTGGGTATTATAACATAAAAAAATCATTTTTTCAACGGCTTTTTCAAAAGCAAAATATAACTTTTACATAAGTCAAAACACAAAAATATACAAAAAACATAACCGAGAACCCCGAAGGCCGATTTTTATACTGAATTGATGCTTTTGCCTTTAAAATAGAACCGTTCCAACAAAGGAGGACATTATGAAAAAACATAAGATTTTAAGAATTTTGGCCATTATGGGGGCTTTATTTGGCACAGCGCCCAAGGCAAAAGCCGCCGGTGCCGAAGATAATCAATTGGATATCAATGCGGTTGCCGAAGCCTCTTTATTCGTCAACGGTGAAAAAGCATCCGGTAAAGATGCTTTTGGCGATATAACAGTCCAACCCAAATTTTATTTGGAACATGCGGATAATAAAATCGGTTATGAAGGCTCTTTTTATAACGCCAAAACAGAAGGGGTAAAAGCCGATGATTGGATGACTTTTGTCAGCAAAATCAACTTTGAAACGGAAAATTGGGCTGGCTTTATCGGCCGTGACTGTACCCGTTTTAAAACAGCCGGTTATTTAAACTGTCCCAGCACAACGACTTTTTCTAATGATGTTCGTTTGAACGGAACCAGCCGTACTTTGACCGGCGCCAACTTAACCTATAAACCTTGGGGTTTGGAATTGGGTTATATGGCCAATGACGGACGCATGAGCTTTAATCACTGGGATACCGTTATGTTGGGTTATAAAAAACAATTCAACGATGCTTGGGGTGTTCAATTTCAAGCCGGTGGCGGTGCCAGACCTTTAACCTTCGGTGGTTTGACGGTGGCCTATACGCCCGATAAAGACAACGCAATCGTTGGTGAAGTGATTTACAAAAATCACAGAACAACCGGTGTATTAACCGCAAAACATAACCTGACGGATAAATTGGCTTTGTTTGCCGGCGTTGAAGTGGGTAAAGCCAGCCATGGAAAAATCGGCGGCATGGCCGAAGCCGGTATCCATTACAAAATCGGCAAAGGTTTTGCGGTAGTGGGAGCCGTTCAACAAGACATCGGCGGCAAACACGCAACCCACGGTGTTATCGGATTGCAATATTGCGGTACCTTTCGCGCTCGATAAATAAAAATACACGAAAGAGAGGTGAAAGAAAAAATCCTTTATTTTCTGATTTGCAAACAAAAAAACGGACGCCGAAAAGCGTCCGTTTCGCTTTATCCCGTTGGTTATTAAAAATAATAACGTGCGGATAACAATACATCATGAGAACGAATATCGTCTTTGACATGTTCCCCTGTTGCTTTTAATTTGGAACGGCCTTCGCCCAAATCAACATAGCGATAGCCTAAATCCATGCTCCAACAATCACTTAAACGGTAATCAATACCTGCACCAAGGGTCCAGGCAAATTCCATTTTGTCATCACCTTTTGTATGAACATTACTGTCGGTTTTGTTATAGCTCATACCCAAACCGCCCATTGCATACAAACCCATTTTTTGCCACGGTAATCTGGCGTACACATTGGCCAAAGCAGGAATAGACCAAGTATCGGCTTCATGACCATCATGTTTAATTTTACCCCAAGCACGCATACCGACAGTAATATCACCACGCAAATAATCGTTCATGTGATAACCGCCACCCAAAGCAAACACGCCGGATTTTTCATAATCTTTATAACCAAATCCAAAACCGCCCTGCATAACGGCATAACCGTTTCGCATGCTCATTTGATGTTCTTCGGCTTTTGCATCCAAAGATGTTCCCAGCAAACCAATAACGGCCAAACCGGATAATAATAATTTCTTCATTTGATTTCTCCTTTCGTTTTTTATCAGTTGAAGCACGATTTACTGTGGGGTGTTCAAATGATAAATGCCAGCTTTTTTTTGTATTTTTTTTAAAAAAAATATCCCACTATGTCAAACACATAAAAGGGTATTTTCTTTTTGTAAAAATAGTACTTGATTTTTTCTTTGGATACCTTTACACTGACAAAAAAACAAAAGGATAAAAAATGGCCGATTTAACAATTTTAAGAAAAGTTTTACGTTCTGATGAACAATTTTTTTGGCATGTTACAGGTTCCATTGCCGATTTAAAATATAACCCATGGTATTGGTTTTTAACGATTATCACCTTGGGGATGTTTATACCGGCATTATATTATAAACGCACCTTTACATCCTATTCATTAACCAGCAAAAGATTGTTGATTATTTCGGGTATTTTCACCAAAAACGTGGATGAAATTGAATTGTTCCGTATTACCGACAGCACCACTGACCAAAGCTTTATTGATGTATGGGCCGATATCGGTGATGTAACCATCAATTCCAGCGATTTGACCGGCCAAATTGTCATGCGAAAAGTCCCAAATCCATATTACGTGCGTGATACTTTGCGTAACCAATACATCAAAGTACGCCAAACCAGCGGAACAGTTTTAATGGAAACATTGAACGTGCCAAAGCACAATTGTCATTAAACAAATTTAACAACCTGACGCATTAAATCCGTCAAACCCATATGGGAAACGGCCGATATGGTGTAAACTTCACATTTGCATTTGCGTTTTAAGGCCGTCTTTTTCTTTTTAATTTCTTCGTCGGTTAAAGCATCACATTTATTCAACACAACGATTTCGGGCTTTTTCGCCAACATCGGACTGTATGATTCCAATTCATGACGAATGGTTTGATAATCTTTGGCAATATGTTCACCGGTTGCATCAATCAAATGAATCATCACATTACAACGTTCCACATGTTTTAAAAAGCGAACACCCAAACCGGCACCCGTATGCGCCCCTTCAATAAGCCCAGGAATATCGGCCAAAACAATATCACGTCCGTCCACATTGGCCACGCCCAAATTCGGATGAATGGTGGTAAAGGGATAATCGGCAATTTTGGGACGCGCCCGTGTCAAAGCCGTCAAGAATGTAGATTTACCCGCATTGGGCAAACCCACCAATCCCACATCGGCAATCAATTTTAATTTTAACCATACCCATAATTCTTCACCAGGGGTTCCTTCTTCGGCAAAATGCGGGGCCTGATTCGTTGAACTTTTAAATGATTCATTACCACGACCGCCATGACCGCCTTTGGCCACAACAAAGCGTTCTTCGGCTTCGGTTAAATCCGCCAAAACGGTTTGACCATCTTCGGCCACAATCTGAGTCCCCACAGGCACTTGAATCAACAAGTCTTTACCACGGGCACCCGTACAATTACGCCCCGCACCCGGACGACCGACTTCGGCACGAAAATGTTGTTGATAACGAAAATCAATCAAGGTATTCAGATTGGGCTTGGCCACAAAAACAACATTACCGCCGTCCCCACCGCAACCGCCATCGGGACCGCCGAATTCAATAAATTTTTCGCGCCTGAAAGAACAGGCACCGTTTCCGCCTTTACCGGCTTGAATATAAATCTTGGCTTCATCTAAAAATTTCATAGCAATATAATAACACAAAAGGCGTAAAAAGTCAATCTTTGTCTTTTAGCTTGCAATTTAATTTAAATTTCTTTATTCTAAAACAGATGGAAAAAATTATTTGTAAAAACTGCGGGGCGACCGAATTTAAGAAAAACGGATTTGTTTTTGGGGTGCAACGTTATCAATGCAAAAAATGTGGCCTGCAATTCACCAAGACAACGCCTCACGGCAAAGATGCCCGTGATAAAGCAACCGCTTTAGCATTGTATCAATTGGGTGTTTCACAAAATCAGGTGGCACAAATTTTATCCTTAACCCCCACCACTATTGCCCGATGGATAAAGGATTTTCCAAAAAACATCCCCTATTCTTTTAACAATAATTCCAAAACCAAAGAAACGGATGAAACCACTTTGCGTGCCTATATCCGCCAACTGTATATTGAAAACAGGGATAGTTTTTGGGTATCGCAAAACAATTTTTCCAACGGGTACGAGGTGGATATTTTAATCAAAAACCGCCGTCAGGATCCCCAAAGAAAAAAACAAAGCTTGCTGATATGCGGTTTTGGCGATTCCATTTTACAAGGTATCATTCATGATGCCCAAACAAATCAATATAAGATATTAAAAGACAGCTTTGTGAACATATCCAAGGAAAAGCTGAATATCGTTTGGCGGAATTTTGCCCGACACGGTTCCACAGTTGTGGAAGGCGAAAAAGCCTTTTTATCCCATTTAATGCATGTTAAAGAATGTGATTATGTTGTTTTTTCTTTTGGTTCCAATGAATGTAATCACAATTGGGATAAGGTTTCACAAACCCCCAATTTACCCCATCGGCCACGTCTGTCTTTGGATGAATTTCACGAAAAATATATCCACCTGATTCATTTGGCCCAAAAAAAGGGGAAAGTGCCTTTGTTGTTGTCCCTCCCCCCAATTGATCCGGAACGCTTTTTTAACGGCATTGCACAAGGACGCAACAAAGAAAACCTGTTAAAAGCCATGAACGGTCAAATCAATAAAATCTATACCTGGCACAGTATGTATAATTTGGAAGTTTTCAAAATCGCATCCGAAGCCAACGTCCCCATTATTGATATCACCACTTACTTTTTAAAACAGACCGATTATCGGGACTTTTTATGTGATGACGGCACCCATCCCAACCACCAAGGACACATGCTGATTGCGAGGGCTTTGAGTGATTTTTACAAAAAGTATGTATAATGCTTTCATAAAACGATATACGAAACACCCATATAAACAAAACAAAAGACCAGCATTAAAAAAGTTAAATGTGATATGCATACAATTGCATTATCCTGAATATGTTTTTTAATAAACCAAGGAGAAAAACATGAAAAAACTTTTTGCTGTTTCAGCACTTTTATTAACATCAACTTTGGCCCAAGCCGGTGGTCACCAATTACAGGAATATTCCACCACCAATATGGGCCGTGCCTTTGCCGGTGCCGGTATTGTCGGTGACGACTATTCGGCCATCGCCTTTAACCCCGCTGGTATGGAATTGAAAAACAGCGGTTTGCAAATGGGTGTCAATTTGATTAAAATTCACTCGGTTTTAACCGGTTCATTAAGCAATGGCAAAAGTGGTCAAGGTGAAATCCGCACACACAAAGCATTACCGCACTTTTTTGGCCAAAAACGTATCAACGACCGTTGGACAGTCGGTGCCGGTTTCTATACCCCATTCGGAATGGGCACATATTACACCAATAAAAAATGGTTCGGTTCAACACATGCCGTCAATTCCGAAATCACAACAATGGATCTGGCCTTGGCCACATCATATAAATTGACCGATACTTTAACCGTTGGTGCCAGCGTTTTTGCCGAATATATGGAAGCCCGTTTAACAAATGATTTAGACTCCGGCGCATATAATGATTTAAACGCTAATGACAATACCGCCCCCGGTTATACATTGGGTTTAATGTATCGTCCGACACAAGACACTCGCTTTGGTGTTGCCTATCGCAGTAAAACAACACACAAAATCCGTGGTCCGCATTATTTAGGACCTATCTATGGTATGGTCGGCACAAAGTTGGTTTTACCCGAACATGTGTTATTGTCCGCCCATCATAAAGTGGGTAAATTCGGTTTATCCGCCAGTGCCCGTTGGACACGTTGGAGCCGTTTTGACAAGTTGAACTTGGAATCTTCTGCCTACAACAAAATAGCCCATACTCCCAACATGCCAACCGTCAATGAAGATTGGAAAAATGTTTGGATGATCGGGGCCGGTGTGGATTATTACCACAATGAAAACTGGACATTCCGTGCGGGTGTGGCCCATGATGAAGGTGCTGTTAAACGCCCTGTCACCAGAACAGCCCGTATTCCTGATTCCAACCGTTGGTTGACCACTATTGGTGCCAGCTATAAATCAGGCAATTGGCAATTGGATTTGTCCTATGGACACATGTTCTGGAAAAAAGGACGCATGAGCAACAAATCAGGTACAACCACATTGAACGGCGAGTTCAAAACAGGTTTGGATTTGGCTGGTGTATCCTTACAGTATAACTTCTAATTCATACTGTCAACACGAAAAGAGGCTCGTTCAGAGCCTCTTTTTTTATAAAAACCACTTGCATAAAACAGCATAATCTGATACAACAAATAATTATAAGGAGGCTTAAAATGACCGAAAAATATAACGTAATTTGCATTAAATGGGGTGCCGGTTATCCATCCGAAGATGCCAATAAACTATGTTCCATGATCAAACGCAATACATCATTTGATATTGATTTTTATTGTTTTACGGACAACCCCGAAGGTTTAAGTCCGGATATTATCGTAAAACCCCTGCCCGTTATGCATGTTGCACCCGAAGACAACAAATACGCCTATCGCAAAGAGGCGGGCTTGTGTGATGATAACTTGGGCGGACTGACCGGTCAACGTGTCTTTTTCTTTGATTTAGATTCATTGATTGTCGGCAATCTGGATGAATTTTTCCGCTATCCCGAAGGCGATAAATTTTATATCATCAATGATTGGAATACCCGTGGAAATCATGTGGGACAGGCCAGTTGCTATTCCTTTGTGGTCGGCACTTTGGGATACGTCAAGGAATATTTTGAAGCCCACCCCAAAGAAGTGGTGGATAAATTTTATACGGCATCCCAAGAATATTTATCATCCAAAGTGATTGAAAAATACGGTCCTTTGAATTTTTGGCCGGATAATTGGTTCTGTTCTTTCCGTTTCCATTGCATCCCCAAATGGCCCTTACGCTTTTTCATGGAACCAAAAATCCCAAAACAAGAAGGTTTAAAAATGATTGCTTTCCACGGATTGCCCGGTTTGGATGAAGCATCAAAAGGCATTTGGTGCATGAACAAAAACGATCGAAAATATCCCAGAGGAATCAAAAAGCTGTATAAATACGTTCGGCCCACAACTTGGGTAAACGAATACTGGAAATAAAACAAACTCTTTTAAACGCCCCAAAAAAGCAACATTAAAAACCTTGTGCCAGGGGGCGTTTTTTATATTTTTGAATTTAAATTAAAAAAATGCTTGCTTTTTAATAAAAAAAGGTGTATAATCCGCCCAAACAATTTTAACAACTGGAGCTAACAATGAAAAAAAATATACACCCTGATTACCATGAAATCACTGTTACAATGACAGATGGCACACAATTCAAAACCCGTTCCACAATGGGCAAAGAAGGTGATACAGTGCGTTTGGATATTGATCCGTTATCACATCCCGCCTGGACAGGTGTGTATCGTTTGATTGATACAGGTGGTCAGTTGGCCAAATTTAATAAACGTTTTGCTGCTTTCAAAAAGAAAAGCGCCTAATGAAACAAAACGAATCAAAAAAGCGGTTTTAAAACCGCTTTTTTTAAATTCTAAATAATTCAACTATTGCAATTTTATATTATTTTTAGTATAATAAAAAAATCATTGGGGTGTCGCCAAGTGGTAAGGCAGCGGATTCTGATTCCGCCATTCGTTGGTTCGAATCCAGCCACCCCAGCCAATAAAAAAAGTCCCGTTTATCGGGACTTTTTTTTATTGCTTGTGGGTGAGCGATGAGAACCAATGTTCGGTCGCGAATGGAATGAGCGGACGCCAAAGGCGGTCCGAACAACGTGAGGACGAGGGATTTATCCCGAGCAATCCAGCCACCCCAGCCAAAACAGACAAGTCGCTAGAAATAGCGACTTTTTCTTTATTTTACAAGTACTTAATCTGGTCCGTGTACAGAGTTTTTCAAAAAGCCTGTTTTTCAGCCCTACACGGACTTTATTTTCAAAAAATCCTTTGTTTTCAATGTTTCTGTTTTGGGATGACAAAATTTTATCCCAGAGAGAGGCAGATGTGTTTTTCCTCGATTTTCATAAAATCAAAGTTGCATTATTTAACATAAAACCTTCACAAAAAAGCAGAAACTCAAACCTTCAATTAAGTAACATTGATGTCAATTAATTGAAAGTATGTAAAAATACTATCTTTTTGATTTTTTTTAGGTTATAATAGAATTATAACTTATTGAGGATAAAATATATGATCAGAAAATTTAGTTTGTTACTTATTTGTTTGTTTCTGAGCTCTTGCTATATGGATGCTTTTTCAAAACAAACAGAAACCATTTTTGTATCTATTGATGCGTTAAAAAACACAGAATATGATTTAGCTCAATATAGTTCTTGCTATATTGAAAACCCCAAAAACAATTTACAATTTAAAAGTTTTGAAAAAAACTTAAAAAGCGATTTAGAAGCTTGGGGAATTAATTTTACGAAAAACAAAGATAAAGCAAACTGTAAAATAGAATTTGAATATGGTATATCGCAACCTCAAGAGCATACCGTTCATGTTCCTATAATGGGACCTACTGGTATATCCTCTTTTTCAACGACCTCAAATTCAATGCAGCATGGTGCAGGACAGGCAAGTATTTATGATAATACGGTTTATGGTTCATATTATGGTTCTGAAACAACAAACTCTTTTACCTCTGTTAATCATACATATGGCGTGACAGGTCATATACCAGTTAACTATACTACCTATACCAACTTTTTAGCGGTTATTGCAAAAACAAAGGATGATATCCCTTTGTGGCAAGTTCTTGCAACAAACACAAGTAGCAATAATGATTTGAGATATATTTTTCCATATTTATCACATGTTTCATCAATTTTTTCCAGACGCGATACAAAAAAGCAAGAGATTATTTCAATAGAAGAGGATATATTTACGTATTCTTATTACACAATGAATGATAAATTATATAGATTTAAAGAAAGAGACTTTTTATATGAAGAGTGTGATATATTTAATGAATGGATATATATACAAGCAGATGATGCAGAAAAAGAAGCAAATGAAGTGAAGAAAAAAGGGAAAAAAGTTCCATATTCATATATCTTTAAAAAAAGGCTAGAAAATGAAAAAAGAATCCTAGAACAGAACCAATTTTAATACTAATATATAAGTTTGTTTTTTTTATTTGAAAGTCCGTGTATTACCAAAGTTGTCCAGCCAAAACAGACAAGTCGCTATTTTTAGCGACTTATCCCCAACATTGTTTTTCAACGCCTTTTTGCGAAGAATTATCTATTTAATCATCAATGAATTCATAAAACAATTTTTGTTGTTGATAATAATCTGAATGATATGTAGATTCCAAACGGCATGAAATGGATTTTCTGGTTCGGGATAAAATTAATAATGTTCCCAAATCATTTGAGCAATGATATTCCTCTTTCATGCGATAAAAATCAATTAGTTTTTTAATATTTTTTCGAGAAAAGCCATTCTTTTTTTGGGGAGCATAAATAACCATAACCTTATTCTTGTCATTAAAAACATTAATCACCCCAACAAAAAAATCTTTTTCTTTACAATAAAAAATCTTATTTCTTTTTGACAATGGTTCACAAAATATTTGAAACCGACGAAAAAAAAGATTATTCATTTTAAAAAAATGAGCAGGTTTCAATGGCATACATCTGCTTGTTATTATATCACCTAATTTAAAAAATGAAACAAACAAATAAAACATAAACAAGATAAAAAAGACAATTGCTTTTACAAAAGTGTCCATAAAATAGGGAAGGAATACCAATGCAATTATTGTCAACAAACCATAAAGCTGATTTAAAGCTCTTTTTCGTTGAAAATTTTTTTCTGATATCATTGGCATTTTTAGCTCCATTTATTAGACGATAATGTTTTTTGACGGGACTCATTTGAAAAGGCATATTTCCGTGTTTTAAGCATCAAGGCACGACCATATTCAGAGCGTGTATAAATTAATTGACACTTTCCGATTTTTTGTTCCCATTTCCTTTTAAAATAAAGAACATATTTTTTTTGAACCGCAATAACTGATGGAATTGCATGATAATCTTTTTGTGTAAAACCGGGAACTGATAATCCTTTACGCATTAAAATATACCTTGGGTTTTCTATTGGATTTAAAAATTCCTGAACTGATTTAAGCAATAAATTTAATTCAGCCGGTAATAATCCTTCAACAGAACAAAAAACCTGACCATTCAGTTGTTTTTTAACTAAAATATAAGATTTATTTGGTGGTGTTTGAATATCCCCCATCCAATATAATGTTTCCATAATGATTTGAATAACAGATTTCAACGAACCGACAACAGAACCGTTTCGGATAAATTTAAACAAGGGCCTGCCCATAAAACAAAGCATAAAAGCACCCGTTAACGGCACAGAATACATCGGGTTAACACGATTTAAGATAGAATAAAGCTCAAAACTGATACCCGCATAAAAAGCCATTAAAAATGTAAAACTTCCCTTATAAACAAAAGTTCTTGTATAATTGGGGGGTGTGTCCATACCGACACGCATGCGACCTCCATTACCACCCAAATAAAGTGACTTTTGCCATGACTCTTTAATCGTATTACGATTTCCCGATAAGGCCAATGTTTTTTGATTTATCAAATCAATGTTTTTTTCATCAATCACACCCAAATTCAATCGTGCCAAACCATTTTGAATTTGATAGGGATGTTGAACGGTAGGTGCTTCATATCCCTGAAAGCGTCTTTCAATTTGCTTCAAATCATATCCATAATCGTTTTTTAGATTTGAAAAGTTGCCTTGTTTAAAGACATTTAGATCCCATAAATTTAACTTTTTAAATGAAACCAAGTGCCAAATATTGGATATTTTATCAGGATTGTTTTTATCTTTTCTAATAGCTCGTCCCCGCATTTGATTTGAAGAAACATATGAGGCAATCGTGCTGGACAAGATCAACGAATTGATTGAAGGTGCATCCCAACCTTCCCCTAGCAAAGCCTGTGTTCCGATAATAATGTTAAACATACCTTGATTAAACAAGTCTGTAATAATTTTAACAATTTTTGTTTTGCCAGAAACGGAAAAACTAACCTTTAAGTAATCCGTATTATGTTTAAAGGGGGTAAATTTTAAATCATTGATATGCAATTTTTCCCGTTGCATTTGTTTTAAAATATCCTGTTTTTTATCTTTGGGAATCACAATTAACGTACCGGTTAAAATAGCCATCGGAATTTGGTGATATTTTTGGGACAGTTTTAAAAAGATTGGCACAACACCCAAAGAATTTGCAATTTCGGCCGACATATCTTCACGAATATAATCCGCCAACACAACCATACGTAAATCTTTTTTTAAATGTTGGTATTCGCTATGAACAATATCTATTATAGAATCCAACTTACCAACAGAAGAAGCAACCTCTTTTTGTAAAGTCGGATTGGAAGAAATGCAGACTTTTTTCCTAAAAATAATACTGGCTTTATGGGCTTTTGTTTCCAATTCCTTAATTTCTTTTTCCATCTTGTCAAAAGATAAGCGATAAGTATAAAAAAGCCCGTTTAAAAATACTTCTGCCCACTGTTCATCAAAGGGCGGTAAATCTTTTTCCTTCATATCAAACAATTTTAAAAATTGTTTAGAAATCATTTTATTTGTTGCCTGCAAATACGAGGCAATACTAATAAAAAAATCAGGATCGTCATATATTCTTGAAATAAATCCAGAAGGAATAACATGTCTTTTATCTGTTTTAAAAATCGGTGTTTTCAAAATAAGAGAGCCTATTTTTGTTTCATTCATCAAATAATCCATAAACAAATGAATTTTATCTTCAAACTCTTGAATTTTTTGAGTTTCATTTTGGCGTAAATTTGAAAAATAAATAAAATCCTGATGTGGACACAAATCACCGTTTTTGACAAGTTCCGGTATAGAAATTAAATCATCAATCGGACCACATAACTGCTCATACCTTTTCCATTCGTTATAGGTGACATCATAGGGCGGTGTTGCCGTTAACGACAACGTTTGTTTAGGTGATAATTTTTCCATCAAGACATCCAAGGCTTTCCACCACTCATTACGTAAATGATGCGCTTCATCAAAGCAAAGTAATGATACCTTTTGTTTTTTTAATTTTTTGACAATCTCATCAGCAAGAGAGGTTACAATTTTTCCGGATGAAGTTACATCTTCTTCATCGGGTAATTCTTTTTTATTTGAAAAAACAGACCATAAAGACTGATATGTTGTAATTGTAATTTGTTTTGGATTTTTAATATCCATAGAAATAATATCGCGTTCAGTATTATTCATGAAAGATTCAACAATTCGTTCTTTCCATTGGTTACGAATGGTTAAAGTTGGGGCAAAAATCAAAACAGGTCTTTTTAAACGGGCAATCACTTCAATCCCTAAAATTGTTTTACCGGCTCCAGGGGCAGCCACAACGTGTAATTTTTCATCCTTTAAATGCGCATTTAAATTATCCAGTACTTTTTGCTGATAAGAACGAAATTTTCCTTTAAAACATAAATTTTTCATTTGTAATTTCCCAAAAAATTGTATATCATCAAACCATCATATATAAATATGGTATAACAAAAATAAACAAATATAAAGTAAAAAAGGACACAAAATGAAAAAAACACTTATTATTTTGGCCATCGTTGTGGTCTTGATCGGTTGGTTTGTAATTTCAACATTAAACGGATTGATTCCTATGGATGAAACATGTAAAGCAAATTGGTCACAGGTTTTAAACCAATATCAAAGACGTTCTGATTTAATTCCGAATTTGGTGGCAACAGTTAAAGGCTATGCCACACATGAACAAGAAACATTAACTCAGGTTATTGAAGCACGTGCAAAAGCAACACAAACCACTTTATCGCCGGAAATGCTGACTGATGAAAAAGCCATGAATGCTTTTATGCAAAATCAAGGCGCTTTATCATCTGCGCTCAGCCGTTTGATGGTTGTTGTTGAAAAATATCCGGAATTAAAAGCCAATGAAAACTTTATGTCTCTACAATCTCAATTGGAAGGCAGCGAAAACCGTATTGCTGTTGCCAGAAGAGATTATATTGAAGCGGTCAAAGTGTTCAATACACGTATTCGTACAATTCCAACAAAATGGATTGTAGCTATATTCTCGGATATGGAAAAGAAAGCAGCTTTCGACATTGAAGAGAGCAAAAAAGCAGTTCCAACTGTTGATTTTTCTAAATAATGAAAAAACTTATTTTTGTTTTTTTGATAACGTTCTGTCTGGCAGGTAAAGCCTTTTGCTTTCCTGCCTTGACGGGACGTGTCGTGGATGAGGCAAATATCTTGTCACCACAAACAGAAAGACAACTAACAACCCTTTTACAAGCCGAAACAAAACATCAAGTTGTTATTGTAACGCTTACTGATTTAGAAGGAAAAAGTATAGAAGATTATGGTTACCAACTGGGGCGTCATTGGGGAATTGGTGAAAAAGGGAATGATAACGGTGTTTTGCTGATTATTGCACCGAATGAAAGACAAGTCCGTATAGAAGTCGGATATGGCTTAGAAGGCGTTCTGACAGATGCCGTTTCCTCTGTTATTTTGAATAATATGACTCCAGATCTTACTAAAAATAATTACAATCAAGCAGCTCTAATCGGAGTTCAACAAATTTTAAATGTTATTCATGGTGAAATATTTAATCAATCTCTTTCGGAAGAAAACCCTTCCTCTCTTGCTTTGTTTTTAACATGTCTGATTCTGGTGTTGTTTATTTATGTGGCAATGGCACCTCGCAATGATCGTGCCAGACGGTTAAGATTGATATTAACAATTCTTTCCTTTGTTCCCGGAAAATCAGGCGGTTTTAAAGGAAAAGGCGGCAGCTTTGGCGGCGGCGGAGCCAATAGGAAATTTTAATTCTTAGTTTTGTTCCTTTTTGACACATTGTTGTATATATACTGCGCTAGATAAAATAAAAAGTAGCAGTACAGAAATATTTTTTTATTTAAAATCCTTTTTGTTTAATTATTAATATAACAGAAATTAAAAATAAATGAACGGGATACAAAACATAAAACAATCGCCAATCTTTTATCAAACGTAACCCTGGTTTTTGCCAATTTAAACAAAGCAATGCAAATGTTGTTAAAAAAGAAATTATCCACATTTCTCTACCAAAATTAATTAATATCGAAAACAAAAGTACAAAGAATAAATTCAACCAAGAGGGCTTCTTAAAATAAAAGTAAATAAAACTCAGATAATACAATCCCATAATGTTATATTGACAATATAGTGCTAATGAGGAAAAAAACAAAATACAACCAGAAGACATTGTCATTTTAACAAAAAATGAGTATTTCCCTTTTTCAATCCATTCAAAACTTCCCAACAGCAATATTGCAATTAAAAATGAAATTAAAATATTTAAAGGAATTGCTAAATTTTGTTTTAAAAAAAAATGAAAAGGAAAAAGCAAAAAAAAGGTCAACAAACCAAAACAGCCCAAGCGAATAATATATTTTTTAAAAATTTTCTTTTTCGATAAATGCTCCATTAATAAAAAAGAAAATATTGGAAAACTCATACGACCAATACTATATCCAAAATCACGAAAAAACCCAGATAAAAAATATTTAGATACATGATCAACTATCATCGTTGTAAATGCAACAATTTTTAAAATATCTTGATTAACACAAAACATTAATCTTTTCATATTAAAATCCTTTTCTAATATACTATAAAATAACTTTTAAAAAAAGTACAGTTTTTTAAAACTATACCAACAATTTAATTTTTTTCTTGCATTTTATATAAAAATCATTCAGAATTAAAAAAACTTGTTTTTAACAAAGGGGAAAACATGTCAAATCTCAAGCAAAAACAGATTCAATTAGGCCGTACAATGACCGAAATGTTAGGCGTTTTAGCTGTTACTGGCGTTTTATCAGTAGGCGGTGTTTATGGATACAA
>JAZQUH010000012.1:0-31188 GCA_045631185.1 Alphaproteobacteria bacterium
CAAATAGGTTCAGGTAATTTGGATTCTTTGGGTAATGATGCTTTTGATGGTAATTTGGGTAGTGGTGTTACAATGACGCCTGGTGTAAAAGGACCGGATGGATATACGGATTATGATGAATCAAATGAACAATTTAGTTTGACCTTAGAAGGGTTGGATGAAGAATTGTGTCAACAAATGCAATCGATGACCGGTGGTTCACGTTCTGTTGTGCGTGCTGTTCTTTGTGATGGGGATAAAGCCATTTTAACATTTAACAAAGATTTATCGGCAAAAGCAGTGGCATCTGATTTTGAAGATAATGAAGAAGGCTGTACAGGTGCTGGTTATAAATGGTGTTCAGGATTAACAAATCCCACGTGTGAAAAAGATTGTTGTTCAGGGATTACCTTAAATAATTGTCAGGAAAGTTGTGATTTATCCACAGGTAAAATCACCCCAAAAGAAGATGGAACGGAATGTACCACTGCCAATGGCGAAGAAGGAACGTGTAATGCGGGCGTATGCGAGAAAACGCCCACATGTCCGGAAGGTGGAGAACCATCATCAATAGATTCTAGCATCTGTTGTGGTTATAATAACCATGCTTGGAATGATGATGTAGGAAATTACGTAGATTTTAATTTTGAGGCCTGTGGTTGTCCGGATGATGAATCGGGTGCAGAAGAATCAAAAATAGCCCCTGGTGTTTGTTGTTGGGATGGATATATCTTGTCTAAGAATGATTGGGATGAATATTGGGGATACAATAATATGGATATATCATTATGTGGTTGTCCAAGTCATATGCAATCACCAACAGTTTCAGGTGTCTGCTGTGGTATGGCTTCTGATGAAGGTTATTCCTGGGATGAGAAGAAACAAGAGTATGTTCTCAATATAGAAGCCTGTGGTTGTCCACCCTCGTTCAACGAATATGATCCAATCGAATCAACAACAGTCCCTGGTGTTTGTTGTTCGGGCGGATTTGCTTTGAATGAGGATGTTGGCTCCTATGATCTTATTAATGCAAAAGCCTGTAGCTGTCCAACAGATAGCGAAGGTAATACTGGAACGCCATCTTCAACAGATCCTAGTGTTTGCTGTTTTGGGATATATGAATGGGGTTATAAACCTGATGATTGGGGGGGGTATTATAGCTATAATAAAATAAATTTAGATGTTTGTGGTTGTCCAACAGATGAGTATGGTAATACTGGAACGCCATCCACGACGGTTTCTGGTGTCTGTTGTGATGAAATGAACCTTGCATGGGATGGTGGTAGTTATGGTGAACTAAATTTGGCGGCGTGTGGTTGTCCATACCCTGGAACGGAATCAGAAAAGGTTGCCGGTGTTTGTTGTTCCCAAGGTTTTGCATGGACCAGTGGTATTATGTATAACAGTACAAATATAGAAGCTTGTGGTTGTCCATATGACTATCAGAACGATCGACCTGGAACGCCATCCTCGAAGGATCCAAGTATCTGTTGTTCAGGGGGTATGAGTTGGAGTGCTTACCATCAGATGTATTATACTGATTCTTCCACATTGTGTGACTAACAGATAACGATTTACGTTAACCCTAAAATATAAAAATCCCCAGCTATGTGCGGGGGATTTTTATATCGAAAAAGCTTAAATCGTTTGTTTTAACACCGGTTCGGGATTAAGTTTTTTGTTGGGTATAACGTTATGGGGTTCGTACTGATAAAAAAAACACCCCGCAGGGTGCTAAAACTGGCGGATAGGAGAGGATTGCTCGGGGCAAGCCCTCGTCCTCGTAAACTCGGACCGCCTGACGGCGTCTGCTCATTTTATTCGCAAACGAACCTCCTTGTCGGTTCTCATCCTCTCATAAAAAAAACACCCCGCAGGGTGTTGAAACTGGCGGATAGGAGAGGATTCGAACCTCCGTTAGAGTTGCCCCTAAACACACTTTCCAGGCGTGCGCCTTCAACCACTCGGCCACCTATCCATATTTGTTAGTATATCTAATTTTTTTGTAAAATGCAAGTCTTTTCTGATGAAAATTATTCAAAAGCTTCCAAAAGCCCATTCATAATTTCATCTTTATTGCTACCTTTCCATACAAAAATATTATCCTTGCGTCGTAATATTAAAGTTGGCATGTGGGTTACAGCGTAAGTACTGGATAATCTTTTTTGGTCGGTAATAACTGTTTTTTGCAGGTCTTTATTTTGGATACAAGTTTCAAATTCACCAGCAGAAATTTCGTGTTTTTGAGCAATACTAGCTAAAAATGTGCGAGCAGTTTGTTCATCAAAAGCCCATTCCTTTTGTTTTTGATATAATTCTTTTTCAATTTCGTGTTGCTTTTCTTTTGGGGCACAACGCAACAACATAGCGCCCAACAAACTGGCGTTATTCATCACCATATCCACCATAACGACCTTTGCTTTGTTGGTATTCAGGTATGTTTTTTCAATTTCGGGTAAAACATCCTGATGAAAATGGGCACAATGCGGACAGGCCAAAGATGTAAATAAATACATTTTATCATTTGCCTCATTACCATAGCTTCTTAAATTCATCATATCATTGGCCCAAAGGGGCAGGGCGATGAACAATCCCGCAAAAAAAGTGAAAAAACGCATTCGAAATCCTCCTTAAAATTATTCAGAACATAGCATTATTTTGTATGTTTGTCCAGTATAAAATTTTTGCTTGCTTTTTATGGTAAAAAAAGATAAACTAGATCTGAAAATATTTTAACTGAAAGGATAAACAATGGCAATAAGTATTAATAAAGTTATTTTGGTGGGAAATTTGGGACGTGATCCTGAGGTGCGTCATACAACGGCCGGTGCCAAGATTGTGCATTTGTCTTTGGCCACATCTGACAGCTGGAAAGATAAAAACGGTGAACGTCAGGAAAAAACAGAATGGCACCGTGTGGTGATTTTTAATACAGGTTTGGCTGATTTTGCCGAACGTGCTTTGAAAAAAGGTAGCAAGGTTTATATTGAAGGTGCCTTGCAAACCAGAAAGTTCACGGATGCCAGCGGAACGGAAAAGTATTCCACAGAAATCGTTTTGGGTGCTTACCGTGGTGAATTGGTGGTTTTGGATGGCCGTGCCGATGGTAATGGCGTATCTGCTGATGCAACGGTTGATAATTCCGATGCCGGTTGGGATTCAACAGCAGCCACAGGAAAAACCGAAACATTTGATGATGAAATTCCTTTTTAATGGAGCTTTGAATGGACAGAACAAAAAATAGTGCTTTTGTCCAAACTTGGGGGGATTTGGATTTACAAAATGGGGCACTTTTCGATTTGTGTCAGGCAATCAATAAAAAATTAGCACAAGGCACAAATATCAATATGGTTGGTATGCGTCCTCAAATGCATAAGGACGGTTCTTTTTCGAATGAAGAATATACGTTGACGGATTTGGTTATCTCTCAAAAATTAATCAGCAGAAATGCCAAAGATTATGAACGCTTGGATAAATTGATGTCGTTTTTGCGCTTAAAAGGTGCTAAACCGGCCTGTGCGTTGAAAAGAAAAGTAGTGCCGGAACAAAAAATCCTGAATGAACTTTCCTTTTTAAAACAACGAGAAAAGGTTCTGAGTAAAGCATTAAATCAATATAGGAGTAGATAGAAAAAAGCCGACTTTGTGTCGGCTTTTTTTAAAACATCAATGTGGCACGCAGGCTGGTTGCAAAGGCTGTGTTCCTATTTAAATTAGCGCCTGGATTGATATAAAACTGAAAATCCGGTGTTAGTGTCATAAAGTTAGATATTCCAAAAGCATAATAGCCTTCAATAACGTTTTCCCAAGAACGTGTGCCGGGACCGTTGATATCCTGGTTTAATTTATTAAAGGCCGTTGCCAATCCGATTTGATCCAATTCGTTGCGGTTGAAAGGATTGTTATAAACACCACCAAAAACATAGGATTGTTTGGCAAAACCGGCCGATTGTCCAACGCCGTTGATGCGTCCGAATAGGGCAATTTTATCGGTAATATTTTGCTGTAAGTTGATACTCCATCCACGTGAAGTAAGATCTTGTTCATCTGTATCGGGTTGGTTATATAATAATACGCTGTATTGTCCGGGTTGACCGAAAAAGGTCGGTGTCCAAGTGGCGGAAACAAACTCGGTAAACTTGCCTTTTTTCATCTTGTTCCAACTGATTGTTTCGCCTGAGATATTGTTGGCATTTTGGGCACCAAAAGAAACGGATATTTGTTCATTTGGTGTTAATGTTGCATAAGCTCCTAAGCTGGCGCTGGGATAATTTGAGGTGGCATTTTGGCTGAGCGCTTCGTTTAAAAAGTTGATTTGTTGATTGGCATTGTAATCTCCGCCGTCAAATAAATACATGGGAAATTGTCCGATAGTCACGGATAAAATATTGGCTTTGCCGGCAAAAGTATGTGTATAACTGAGCTGATCAAAATAGTTTGAATTTTCCGGATAATCATTGATGGGATTTAATACCCCAATTTGATTGCTTAAATCATTGCCATTTGCCCCCCAATAACGAACGGCGGTATAGGCGGCCTGTAACATACCGCTGCCCCAAGTATCGGATGAAAACATATTCCACCCGATGGTGCCATAATATTGACTTTGCCATGCTGTTTTTTTGCCATTCGGGCTGACACGTTGGGGTAAAAATGAAGCATCCAGCGTATAATTGATGCCTGTTTTATCGGCCAACTTCTTTTTGAAATCAGCATATTTTTGGGGTAAAGAGCTTAAATTTTCCCATGAATGACGCCAAGTATCTGTTTTTTGTCGGGTGGATTTACTGCCCGATGCAATCGTTTGCGCATTGGCAATAGAGGTTGTCATCAATAAAAGTAATAAAATTTTTGTTGCTTTCATTTGCTTTTTCCTTTCGGTTATAGTTTTTGTATATTTAGTTTTTGATTTGTTATAAAGCACTAGTTCTTTGGTCTGTTCTTTTTTTGTTGTTTTTTTTGTAAAAATAGGATAATCTGAAAAGAAAAGGAGGAAGTATGCGTAACTTATTGGTTTGTTTGTTATTCGTTTTTTTTGTTTGTGCTCCATTAAATGCTGCCCCCCCTCAAAAAGGAAGTGTTGTTGAGCCTTCTCTTGGAGACAAAAATATGAATTATCAGATTCCAACCTCCTGTGGAAGTTATTCTCGTCCGTTAGTAGTTGCAGGAATGATTGGTAATGCCCCCTTTGGTTGGGTTGAAAAAGATAGTCGCAGAGGAAATATGGAAAGCAAAGGCTTAGGGCGTATTGTTTTAGATAAGATTGCAAAGCAACTTAAACTTTATTACAGAACAACAGCTTTTATGTCACAAGAAGAGGCTATTTTAGCACTTCGAAAAGGTAAAATAGATATGCTGTTATCTGTTTATCATAAAAGTGATTTAGGAAAAGAAGTTGATGTGATTTATCCAGCTTATTTTACGAATATATTTAACGTATATTTTAAAAAGGGAAAAGAGTTACCTGTAAAATCTTATGAGGATTTAGTTGGTTTAAAAGGCGTTGTCAGAAAAGAAGAATTGATATATCCCCTAATTTATCAAAGATTGCCGGAAGGTGTTGATTTAGAAGTGGTTTTATCTGCGCCAGTTGCATTTGAAAAGTTAATGAATGATGAAGTTGACTATATCTTGTCAAGTCCGTATGCATTGGAAGGAGAATTACGTCGTTATAAAATGCAAAATGATATTGTTAGTGATGGTGAGATTTTGGGGTCTGCAACATTGTTTTTTGCGCTTTCAAAAAATTCTCCATGTTTTAAATTAAAGGATACTTTGTCAAACGCATTGCGTGCAAATAACTTTACGCAACAGACATTGAATGATGATATTCAAAAGTTGATTGATGACTGGGGTGAACGCTTCCGTTCAGATGAAGTTTTGATTAAAACAAAAAACAATACACTGAAACAGTACAACAGAGATGAAGAATCAGACGATTCTCAAAAAAAAGAAGATTCGGATAAAACAAAACAGAGTTAGTTTTTCTTTTTGTTTTGAAAAGTTAAACCAATTTGTAAAAATTTGTTTTGTCGGTTAAATACCAATAAATCCGGATTTGTATCTTTAAATTCTTGTAAGGCGTTCTGGATGGCTTTGTCCACCGCTTGGAATGTTTCTTGCTTAAAACGATGTGCACCACCTTTTGGCTCTGGAATGATTTCATCCACGACTTTTAAACGCAATAAATCTTTGGCTGTCATTTTTAACACACGAGAGGCCTGTTTAGCAAATTTAAAGTCTTTCCACAGGATTGAAGCGCAACCTTCGGGTGAAATAACAGAATAAATGGCATTTTCTAATATTAAAACTTTATCAGCCACCGCCAAGGCTAAAGCGCCCCCACTGCCACCTTCACCGATAATTGTTGTTACGATGGGGGTTTTCAATGCTGTTTGGGTGGCGATACAGCTGGCAATCGCTTGTCCTTGTCCACGGGCTTCGGCATCCACGCCGGGGAAAGCACCGGCTGTGTCCACAAAGCACAAAACAGGAAAACCGAATTGTTCGGCCAGTTTCATCAACCGAATCGCTTTGCGATAGCCTTCTGGTTTTGCCATACCGAAATTATGCTTTAATCTGGTTTCGGTGTTATATCCTTTTTCATGCCCGATAACCATAACTGTTTGCCCGTGAAAGTGGGCCAATCCCGCCACGATAGAATTATCTTCACCAAAGGCACGATCGCCACACAGTTCAAAAAAGTCAGGCATTAATTCACGGATATAATCTAATGTGTGGGGCCTGTCTTCATGTCTGGCGATTTGTGTTTTTTGCCAAGGCGTTAGGCGTTGATAAACCCTTTCAATCATTCGATTTAATTTGTTTTGTAAACGTTTTTTTTCGGCATCATTGATATCATCTTTGGCCATTTTTTTATCAATTTCTTTGATGTTTTCTTCAAAATCCAGATAATGCATAATTCATCCTTTTTTTGCTTGCTTTTTCACATTATAGCGGTTAAAATATAAAAAGTCCAGTTTTATTTACAGGTGATAACATGACTGCAACAACATTATTTTATTTATTAGTGGCCTTGGTTTTGGGGATATGGGCTTTGGTTGTTTTAAGTTATTGGTATGGTCGAAAGCTATTACAAAGACAACAACAATTGACGAATTTATTATTGCCTTATTTGGCTCAGGTACAAACAGAACGTGAAACGATACACGCACTTTCCATACCTGATACGACACCCTTGTCACGTTTAAAGGATATCAATTTACCCGATAATGTTCAGGTTGATTTTCAACATCATCATGAATTGGAATAATTTTTTTCTTGCGTTTTGTGTAAAAAGGTTTAAAATCAAAGAGAAGAGGAATAAAAAATGAAAAAAATACTGACTTTAGCACTTATTTTAACATCGTCAACAGCCTTAATGGCTCAGGATTCTTCTTTTTGGACATTCGATGATGCGCAAGAACCTATTTTGATTCCATCGGAATGTGAGGGACATTTTGATGAAGTCCGGGGGGGTGTTTTTAATCCAACAGTTGCACAATTGTATGAATACGGTGTTTCTTTTTTATCCAGTGATGATTTAACTGTTAAACAACAGGGGGCATATTGCATTTTGTCGGCGGCTTTACAGGGACATTCGCAATCACAATTTATTTTGGCCCAACTGTATGAACAAGGTGTTGTTTTGCCACAGGATGATTTGTCGGCCTACAAGTGGTCCTTTATGGCTGCCTTGGGTGGGGAAGAAGAGGCGGAACGTTATACATTAACATTGGAACAATTCTTGACAACGGATGAATTAGAACGTACCAATTCGGCGATTCAGGAAACGCGTATGAAAGTTCAAGAAAATATTCAAAAATTAATGAACGAACAAAAAGCGGAAATTGAAAAAGAACGTGAAGAATTAACGGTATTGGCCAAGGAAATTCAAGCTTATGGCGGTCAAATTTCTGTGCCGGTAAAGAACAAAGATGATGCAAAAACTGCGGCTGAAAAGGCACGTGCTGTAATGCCGGATTTATTAAATGTTTTTTCTGAAAAAGATAGATTTGAATGAAAAAATTCTTGATTTGTTTGGCTTTGTTCGTTTCAACCACGGTGATGGCGCAAAGTTTTTTGCCCGCCACGGATGATATCCCTTTGATGAAAGGGCTTTATTCGGTGGAAGAAACGGCAACTTTTGACAGTCCGTCCGAAAAAATGGTATTGATTTCGGCCCAAACGGATAAAACACAAAATCAAGTGAAGGATTTTTATCGTCAGACATTGATGAATTTAGGATGGTCCCAATCACATGATAATTATTACATTCGTGGGAATGATACCTTGACAATGGAATTATCTCAGGTTGGCAGAATAACCACAATTCAATTTACATTAGTTCAAAAAAATTAATAAGAATAAAAAAAACACCCCAAAACGGGGTGTTTTTGATTTTTATGCTCAATTTATTATTCAGCGACAGGTTCACATGCAAAATTACCGGCTGGATCAAATTGGATTGAACTGTCCACTTGGTTGATGGCATTTGTCAAATCTTCGACATCACTGCCTTCTGTGTTATCCAAATTCATGGTTACAACCCCACCTTCGGCAATCATTTCCAAATTTTCCAAACTGGAAATCGGATTTGTTAAATCGGCATCGGCTAAGGTCACGCACCCACCGGTTCCACCCTCTCTGGAATCGGCAATTGTTCTTAACATATTGGCAACTTGAACCAATTCATTGGCTTTGTATTTGTTCATGGCAACTGTATAACCATAAATACCACCGACGGATAAAACACCGATAATGGCCAAAACGCCCAACATTTCAACCATTGAACGGCCTTTTTGATTTTTTCTCATTTTTTTCCTTTCATGAAAGTTATTGTTAAAATCTTTGCTTATTTTGTGGTATGAATTTTCCCTAAACAAGCGGTACAACAAACACTTTTGCATATTATAAAGATGATGTCAAGTATTTTTTTAAAAAAAAACACCCCAAAACGGGGTGTTCTTTCTGTATAATCAAATGATTATTAGGCATCGGTACATGTAATGTAGTAATTAGCACGAATAGCGGCATCAGAATCAGATGCTGTCGGTGCGATAGCTCTAACAGCAGCGCAAATATCTGCGGGGGCTGTAAGGGTAACGTTGTATGGTGTGGCACCAGCTACAGCTGTCATACCAGAAACAACTACACCACCAACTTCTCCATCTGCTTCAACAAGGCCAGCGGCTTGAGCTGTCAAGTCTGCTGTAATACCGTCACCGGCATTGGCGGCACCGGCCAATGTGGCCAACATGCTGGCTGTTTGAACGATTTCATTGGCTCTGTATTTGTTCATAGCCACTGTATAACCATAAATACCACCGACGGACAAAACACCGATGATGGCCAACACGCCCAACATTTCAACCATTGAACGACCTTTTTCATTTTTTCTCATTTTCTTTTTCCTTTCTAGAAAGTTATTGTTATTATTTTTACCTATTTTGTGGTATGAGTCCCCCAAAACAAGCGTTACGAAAAACACTTTTGCATATTATGAAAGCAATGTCAAGTGTTTTTTTATTTTTTTTTATTTTTTTTTAAATTCGTTATTTTTACGGGGTTTTGATGGGTAAAATGGATGTTTTTACTTTGATAAAAAAAGCCCCCCCCCAATTGTGTGAGTAGAAGGTTTTATGAATTTAAATCATTGGGGGGCGGAACAATTTGCCTGGTATAAAACAAATTATTCCAAAACGGGCAGGGCTTTTACCACCTTTACCGGTGAATTGTATTCACGGATGATGGCACCGTCATTTGTTTCAACGACCAAAACGCCCTTTTGTTCTTTTAAATCCGAACGAATCGCCGGATGAATGTAATTCAGCAGAACCGGATTTTTTTCATCCCGATACAAAACGGCATTTTCACCGCCGTCATAAACGATATAGGGGGTGCGCACACCACCCATGCGGGCCCGAATCAAAAACATTAAATGCCCGCCACCGTTTTTCAGGATGTTAAAACTGCTTTCACGTTCCACTTTTAATCCTCAAAATCATACAGGGTATCAAAGCGTGCGGCGTATAAAACGTCTTTCACTTTACCTTGAGCCCCTTTAATTACTAAATTGACCTTTTTTGCAACGGCTTCATCATGGGCGATGACCAACATTCCCAAAGCCGCCGAATCCAAAAATTCACATTCGGACATATTTAATACGATATGCTTTTCATATCCCGTTTTAATCATGGAAACCACTTCAAAAAAAGTGTCATGATCACGGAAAGTAAAGGATCCGGACAATAAAACTTCTTTGCCGTTTTTCAAATTTGTCATTTTATAGTTCATGGTTTAATCTCCTTCCATCATTGATAATGGCTTATTTTTTTGCGTTCGTCAAGTTCTTTTTTACTTTTTTGTCTTTTTTTTGGAAAATCATGTAATTTGGGGTACGTCCTGCCTTGATGCCTTTTTGTTCATAACGGGTGGTAATCCAACCTTTTGGCGGGGTGTGAATATCACGTTTTGTTTGTGTGAATATACCGCTTTCGCCCATGCGTTCCAACGCCCATTGGGCATAGTTATCCACATCCGTTGCCAAATAAACTTTACCCTTTGGGGCCAATAACCGCCACAAAACAGGGATGTTTTCATCATTGATAAAGCGTCTTTGGGCATGGCGTTTTTTGGGCCAAGGATCGGGATACAGTACATAAATTTCATTAAATATCCCATCGGGCAGTTTTTCAAATAACAGCCGAATGTCTTCGGGCCAAATGCGGACGTTGTCCACACGCCCGTCTTCCAATGCCATTTCACCCACACCGGATCGATGCGAACCGTTTAAATGGGCCAATAATGATGCGACCCCGTTTAAAAAGACTTCGGCCCCCAAAAAGCCCACTTCGGGCTGACGCTTGGCCATTTCGGCCAAATGTTCGCCACCGCCAAAGCCCACCTCTAAACACAAAGATTTGGGTTTAATTCCAAACTTTAATTTTATTTTTCCCCGCTGGGGCAGGGTGGGGGTCAGCTTCGGCAACCATTCGTTTAACATTTGTTCACGAATGCCGGTGATGGCTTTACCTTTTCTGCGTCCAAAAAAACGAATCGTATTTTCTGTCATTTTGATGCCTTTACATGCCAAATATCACGGGCGTATTCGGCAACCGTTCTGTCAATGGAAAAGATGCCGGAACCCGCTGTGTTTAACAAAGATTTGCGTACCCATGTTTTACGATTTAAAAAGTCATTCTCAATGCGTTCATGGGTTTTGCAATATGAATCAAAATCCGCCAATAACATGTAATAATCTTTAAACATGATGTCTTGGAAAATAGGGCTGAAAATATCCTTTGAATCTTTTTCAACAGCCCAAAAACCGTTTTGCAAAGAATCCATGACCCGTTGGATTCGTGAATCGTTATGGTAATAATCCCATGGGCGATGTGTTTTGTTTAAATGGGCGTCGGCCACCTGTTCGGCGGTCAAACCGAATAAATAAAAATTTTCTTCGCCCACTTCACGCATAATTTCAACATTGGCACCGTCCAAAGTGCCGATTGTCAAAGCACCGTTCAGGGTCATTTTCATATTGCCTGTGCCTGATGCTTCAAATCCGGCAGTGGATATTTGTTCGCTGACATCAGCGGCCGGCATAACGATTTCGGCAACGGATACGTTATAGTTGGGAATAAAGACAACTTTAATCATATCCTGAACACGTTTGTCATGATTGATGATTTGTGCCATATTATTGATCAGTTTGATAATCAGCTTGGCCATCTTATAGCTGGGGGCGGCCTTACCGCTGAAAATATACACCTTTGGCGTGGCCGGCATTTTGCCTGATTCAATAATATCAAAGTATTCATTCATAATGTGCATGGCGTTCAACAATTGACGCTTGTATTCATGAATACGTTTGACCTGACAATCAAACAGGGCTTGGGTATTTAATTTAATGCCCATTGTTTTTTCAACATATTCGGCCAAACGGATTTTGGCATCCTGTTGAATATTATCTAATTCCGTTAAAGCTTTTTCATTGTCGGCCAACGGGGTTAATTTTCTTAATTGTTGTAAATCGGTAATCCAACCATCGCCAATATGCTTGGTAATAAAGCTGGCCAAGGCGCTGTCGGCCTGTAATAACCAACGTCTGGGGGTGATACCGTTTGTTTTGTTGTTGAACTTTTCGGGCCACATTTCATAAAAATCAGGCACCAAACGATGTTTTAACAATTCGGTATGAATTTGGGCCACACCATTGACGGAAAAACTGCCGACTATAGCCAAATTTGCCATGCGGATTTTCTTTTCTGATCCTTCTTCAATCAATGACATACGGGCCAATTTAGCTGTGTCACCGGGGTATTTTTTCATCACTTCCCGCATCAACCAATCATTAATTTCATAGATAATCAATAAATGTCTGGGCAAGATTTTTTCAAACAAGCTGACCGGCCATTTTTCCAAAGCTTCGGGCAATAAAGTGTGGTTGGTATAGGCCATACACCCACGGGTGATTTGCCATGATCTATCCCAATCCAAACCGTACACATCCATCAATAAACGCATCAATTCAACAATCGCCAATGTCGGGTGTGTGTCATTTAATTGCAAAACAACTTTGTTGGGTAATTCGTCAAAGGGTAATTTTTCTTCCAAAAACCGACGGATGATATCATTTAAAACACATGACACAAAAAAGTATTGTTGGGTAATACGCAATTCCTTACCCTGTTCAATATCGTCGGACGGATATAAAACTTTGGATATTGTTTCCACTTTGATGTTGTCTTCCACGGCATTGACATAACCGCCTTTGTTAAATAATTCAATGTCCAAAGTATTGCTGGATTTTGCGGCAAATAAACGCAGATAGTTGACCGTCTTTCCGCCATAACCCACCACCGGCATATCATAGGGAACCCCGATAATTTGTTTTGTGTTTATCCACTTGGGATAGCGTGCACCGTCTTTGACTTCATAGGTGATTTCCCCTCTAATCGGCACGATATTTGCTCGATCGGCCCGTTCAATTTGCCATGGTGAAGCGGTTTCCAACCAAGAATCAGCCCGTTCTTTTTGCCATCCGTTTTCAAAGTATTGTTTAAATAAACCAAATTGATAATTGATACCATAACCATAGCCAGGTAATCCCAAAGTAGCCACGGAATCCAAAATACAGGCGGCCAGACGTCCCAATCCACCGTTGCCCAAAGCCGGATCTTTTTCTTCATCAAAAACATCACTCAGTTGAATTTCGTTATCCAAATGGATTTTTTTGATTAAATCGTTTAATTGGAAATTGATAAGGTTGTTGCTGAGCAAACGTCCCAATAAATATTCCAAAGACAAATAATAAACACGCTTTTTGGCTTTTTTATGCCGTTTTGCTGTTGCCATCATTTGGTCAATGCATAAATCTTTAATAGCTAAGGCCAAAGCAGTGAACAGATGGCTCTTATGCGCCTCTGAAACCTGTTTGGATAAAGAATATTTAATATGCCATTCTACCAAACGTTTCAAATCGTTTGCGGTTATTTTATCGCCATGAGATACAGGACAAGTTGCCTTTGACATTGATTTTCTCCCCGTTAAATATACTTTTGCAAGACTAACAGATTTTTTTTGATTTTACAAGAAAAAATTTAATTGATTGCAATTTTTGTAAAATTGATTATGATGATAGGCATGAAAAAATTTTATCTGGTTTTATTTTTGTTGTTGTCGGGATGTGCCAACTTTTTTCTTCCATCCGATTTGGTTGAATTAAATGGTGCCACAAAGGAAAAGGTTTTATCCAAGTTGGGACGTCCAACGATTGCCCGCAATGAAGGCGCTCATCAAATCTATACTTATTATCAAAACGGTTGCTCTGTTTTGATTTTCTTAGACAATAACGAAACAGTTCGCCACATTGATCAACGTGGCGAATGTTTGTTTTAGATTTTATTTTATAAAACCCGAAATTCCGCTTTGGCACAGCTGTGAATAAACAGGTTTATCCAATTGCAAAAAATGTATTAGTTCTTTTGGATTTTTATCACAATTAAAATGTTGATATTGAATGTTGTTTCCTTTGATTGTTTTGATAACGGCGCTGGGTAATTTGCTTTGACCGATACAGCTGGATAAATAAACAAAGCATTCATCATTATCTTTTAAATTTTCAACAGCCAAATATCGGGCATACAGATTTAAAGTTAAATCGGCTTTGCTGGCATCTTTTGTCCAAGGGCTGCCCCCACCGATGGGGCAGGCGGTTGAATAAAAATCACAGGCCAGTTTACGTCCTGTGATACCGCAATCGGCCACTGAAGAATGCATTTGATAAATACCGGTTGCATTGATAATAATTTCATCAGGGGTATCTTGTAAAACATCCACGATAAAATCGGTTAAATCGGTTTGTTTTAACATAGGAATAGCCACAATGGCCGTTTTGATATGTTGTTTTTCATCAATGGTAATTTGTGTTTTGATATCTAACCCCAAATGATTGCTTTGTCGTGCTTTTTGATAAAGGGCGTTGTTTAATTTTTTGGCCAAAAATAATTCACGATTGATTAAACCGTCCGATTGACAGGCATAGCCCACAAAAACACCTTGGTCACCCCAGCCATTATTTAAAAGCCCTTGATTGATTTCACCCGATTGCATCCCTAATAAATTGACCAGATTGATTTTGTTGATATCAACGGCCTTTTCTGCCCAAATTTGGTGATATTGTTCGTCATATCCGATTTGACGCAGGGCATTTTTGACATATTCGTTTAATTGATGGGTCGGGATATTTTGATTGATCTCACCGCCCAAAACAACGGTGTTGTCTTTTATCATAACCTCGACGGCATAACGCACCTCAGGGTTTTGTTCAATAATTTTATCCAAAATATAACTTGAAATATAATCGGCTGTTTTATCTGGGTGCCCGATTGACACCGCTTCCGCTGTTTTCAGCATCTTCTTTCTCCTGTTTAGTCCTCTTTAGTGGGACAATTCGGCTTAAATCCACATCATTTTGCAACCTTGCAAAACTGGTGTTATTTTAGGATAAAGAAATAAAATAGTCAAGGAAAAAATTATCGGCTGTTTGACTTGATCCAATCAAATCGAACCTGGGCACATATTTTTTTAGGATTTTCCTTTTGGACGATTTGGTGTTGGGATGATGTCGGGGAAATTTGAGTTTGAATTTCCAATTGATCGCCCAATTTTGCGGGGCTTTTATAGGCCACAGCAATCCTTTTTAAGCGCATTTTTTTCAATAATTCAGGTGATAATCCACGTTCGGCCAATGAAATATATTTTGAATTATTGACATGTTGATTGAAATCAATGTAATCGAAGGGAATTTCCTGAATGATTTTTGAATCCACTCGTTCAATTGATTGAATTGGTTCTAAACCAGAGGCATTTATTGGCTCTGGCAGGTTTTCTGTGCTTAAATTATCCTTGATTTTGACAGGCCGACCTTTGATTGCATCTACCAATACAGCCTGACTGGATGAAGTAAGCAGCTGTTTTTTTAAGCTTTTATCATAAAGCGTTTGTTCAAAAAAGAAACTGGTTTGTGTGATATGGCTTAATTTTGTTTGCAAAAAAGTTGAATCTAAAAAACGGGGTAATTCATTGATTTGAATATCATAGCCACGCAAAATATACGTTAGATCACGTTCCTTGCAAACATTGTATCCGATTCCTAAATGATCGCTGTAATCTAACATGGAATCTTGTAACCAATTAAAAATAACCTCGCTTTTTACCTGATGATTCATTGTTGTTTCGTTCGGTGCAACATGATAGGGGGTTAGCATTGTCAGTTTTTTCATTGGTCGTTTCCTTGTTATCGAGCAGAATAAAATTTGTTTTGTTTCGTTTGTATAATAGCCTTTTGTTCGGCCAACCATTTTGATTTTATTTGATTTGGAATAATGAGAAAGTCGTTATAATTTTTTGCAATGCAGGCTAAATTGATAAATGGATCTCTGTATTTTAGCATCATATCAATGCCATCAATGCTTTTGGGATGATTAAAACAATAGTGTTCTTTTTCCAAAGGTTTTCCATCAAACAGGATATGTTTTTTCCAATCGTGGAAACGTTCCGGTCCATCCATTAAACAAATGTCAAAAACGATTGCTTCATTTTGTTCATTAAAGACAAAAGGGACGAAATGACGAACCCAAAGAAAATCATGCATTTGGCCATTTTTTAGTTTTGCTTTACACGAAAGACTTTCGTCACACCAACCACCATCGGGTAAAAGGATATAACCGGCATCTTCTCCCTGACTTTGTAATTCTTTGCAGATAATTATTGTTCGTTCGGCACATCCGCCTTGCAAGCAATCGGTATAAAGACAAGGATTGTCCTTAAATTCATTAAAAGTTTTAATGATATTACAGTTTTTCATTTGTTTTAAAGTCATGCGGATATTATATCATAACTTTAAAATTTGTCAAGTTTTTGCTTATTTATCCAACCAATCGATTTTGATGATTGCTTTTGTTTGATTGTTGACGGTTATTTTGTGTAAAGTCTCGTTGTTTTCTATCTGTGTGAAGATATCAACATTTTCAAAGGCTTTAACGGCATTTTTGAAATTGATTTGAATCATTTTGGGTGTTTTGTTTTCTAACCATTCTTGACCTAAACTTTCGGCCGACCAAGCGGGATAAACCGCATTATTGATATGGAAGTTTGTATCCATTTCGTCAAATCGGGAAATAAAATGATATTCCTTATCAATTCTTTCGGTTTCGGATAAGCGAATTTTTTCATCGGAAAAGGCCAATCTTTCCCCATCAACTTGTTCAGGTGTTGTTTGCAAACTTTTGGCAATAATGACGGGGCGCAAAGTTTTTGTACTGATTAAAGCCCAATTTGTAATTCCTTCGGCCAACAGATCGTTGTTCTCATCTTTTATCCGATAACATCTTTGTGAAGTAACGGTTTCCAAATCGGCAATCCAGGTTTCAATTTGAATTTGTTCACCGATTTTGGGTAAACGTTTGATATCAACACGATAAGATGCCGCCACCCAAGCAACTTCCCTTTTTAAACATTCCTCATAACCGATGCCCAAAATTTCGGCATGTTCCGAAGCAGCCTCTTGCAAAATATTAAATAAACTGAGTAATTTTAAATCCCCAAAACAATTGACTTCGTAAATTTTTAAAGAATGTTTTTTTGAATATTTGTTCATAATATCTCCTAATTATACTATAAAATAAGGGAAAATATATACTATGTTTTTTTATTTTTTCAATTTTTCAATTTGCTTTTGAATACGGTTGTATTCTTTAAAAATGTTTTGTGGGCGTTTGACCGAACCGATAAAGGCAATTTGTTCAGGTTTAACCGCACCGTCTTTTTCCATTTGTTTAATAAACTTTAAAAATCCATCCCAATAATGACGATAATTCAAAAAGATAATGGGAACTGCTGGCCAATCGCCGATTTTAAAATGCACGCCATAGGTGGCAATTTCATCCAATGTTCCCCACCCACCGGGGGCAATCAGTAAAGCATCAGATTCATCCAACATCATTTTTTTGCGTTCATCCAATGTTTCCACCAACTTTAATTCGCCTTTTTTATAAATGGTTGGATCGGCGCATTGACGTTTGAACAAAAGGGGCAAGGTAACACCCAAGACCTTTCCGCCTTGACTGCGCACCCCTTGATAAGCGGTACCCATCATACCGTCATCACCCACACCATAGACCATGGTCACATTGTGTTGTGCCAATATTGCCCCTGTTTTAAAAACAGTTGCACGGCATTTAACGGCAATATCTTTTGTGGCACTGCCGAAAATAGCCATTGCCTTTGGGGTATTGTGCTTTTTTTTCTTAATCCCGAACAATATACACCTCCGGATATGTTGAATTTTTCGGTGCCTGAGGTTTTGAAATACGACCACAGGCCGTCAAAGACAAAAACAATAAAGTAAGAATAATATATTTTTTCATACCCATAGCTTAGGATGAATTATCCCGGATGTCAAGGAAAATTTAACTTTTCTTTATTGGCGCTTTGTCAATTCGTCCAATGCCTTTAAGTGCGATAAAACAGCCTCCATTTGATTCAGCGGAATCATATTCGGACCATCGCTGGGGGCTTTATCGGGATCGGCGTGTGTTTCGATGAAAACACCAGCAATACCTATCGCCATGGCCGCATTGGCCAAAATCGGCGCAAATTCACGTTGGCCACCACTGGCACCACCTAAACCACCGGGTTGTTGAACCGAGTGTGTGGCATCAAAAACAACAGGATAGCCCGTCTGTTTCATTTGTGGCAAAGAACGCATATCAACCACCAAAGTATTATAGCCAAAGCTGGTGCCACGTTCGGTCAGGATAATGTTCTGATTGCCTGTGCTGGCCACCTTTTGGGCGACATTTTTCATATCCCAAGGGGCCAAAAATTGCCCTTTTTTGATATTGATGGCGCATCCTGTTTTGCCGGCCGCCAATAACAAATCCGTTTGGCGACATAAAAAGGCGGGAATTTGTAAAACATCCACCACTTGGGCAGCCACCGGACATTGATAAGGTTCGTGGATATCCGTTAAACAAGGGACATTCAACTTGGACTTAATGTCGGCAAAAGCTTGAATCCCAGCGGTTAAACCCATACCACGAATACCATTCACACTGGTGCGATTGGCCTTGTCAAAGGATGCTTTAAAGATAAAGGGAATACCTAATTTTGTTGTCAATTCCTTTAAGGCTGTGGCCATTTCCATACCATGTGAAGCACTTTCCATTTGACAGGGCCCTGCAATCAATACAAAAGGCAAATTATTGTCAAATGTTATGTTTGCAACTTGAACTTTCGTCATGGGTTACTCCTGAACAGGATTTTCCACAGGTGCTTTCAACGGATTTTCGGTTTGTTGTGTCGGCAACAAATCAACCGGTTGTGCCACATTGGCATTTTTAGCCATGATGACCAAAGTCAAACTGGTGCAAATAAATCCGATAAAAAAGTATTTTGTCAGTTTGCTGAGCAAAGTACCGGTTTGACGGGATGTTAAAAAGTTGGCAGCGCTGTTTGAACCGCCTAAGCCACCCAATCCGCCTTCACCACGTTGTAACAACACCAAACAGGTGATACCGACAGCCAATAAAATATGAATTGCTAAAATAAATGAGTACATGTTTTTGTTCCTTTCAGTTTAAGTTATTTATTCATTGTCCTCGTTTTACAGGTATTAAAATTTAAATTATCTAAATTCTTCGCTAATAACGCTCATCATTAATATAATTTTAAAATTTTAGTTCCTTTCAGTTTAAGTTGTTTTATATTTTTTTTGTTTTTCTGCTAAAACCAAATTGTTAAGTTGTTTCTTTAATTTGGATTTCACGTCTGTCATCAAATGCAATTGTTTAATTTCATCACACAAAGCTCGATGCTCGGATGAAAATCTGGTACCCGCCTTTGTTTTAAGCCATTGAGCATAGGGAAACTTTTTTTGTGTCGGTAATTGTGCGAATTCTTGATACTGAGGCGTTTCAAAAATAGGATCCAAATACATTTGCACAGCTCTGCTCAAAAATGCTTTATCGGAACTGGTGGCTGGATTTTCACCCTTTTTAAAAGGTGGAAAACTATTTTTAGGCACAATATGATCTTTTAAAAAATAAAAATGAGAATCTTTTTCAAAAATTTGAGGTGATTGTGCATATTTCGCCTTAAATAAACCCGGACAGTTTCTGTAAAGCCAAGCCGCCCGTTGCATCATATCTTCACCAACATTCAAAAGCATAAACAATACTTCTAAACTGCGTCTTTGCATAATCAAAGAAGGCATATCTTTTTGTAAATAATACTTAATTCCTTCGACACGTAGTTCATTCAACTTTTTATACCATGTTTGTTGGACATATTCAGCTGGCTTAATTTTGGCAATATAATCCAACAAAGCATCGGCCTTTTTGAAACAACGCCGTTGCTCACTGGGTTTCCACCCTTTCTTTTCCAAATTTTCTGCATTCCCCCGCAATAATGCTTCGGTCAGTGGACGCATATAATCTCCTTACACAGCCTCGGCAATAGCCCAAAACGAATCAGCCTTCAAACTGGCACCACCAATTAAAGCACCATCCACGTTATCCACATTCAATAATTCTTTGGCATTTTCGGGTTTCACGGATCCACCGTATAAAATACGCATTTTATCGGCTGTTTCGGCGCCCAAAACTTTTGCCAATTCATCACGGACGGCAGCATGAATTTCGGCCACATCCGCTGTGGTCGGTACTTTACCCGTTCCGATGGCCCATACAGGTTCATAAGCGATAACGCAGTTTTCAGCGTTAGCAATGCTTGACACACATTCACGGGTTTGTGTACGTACAACTTCAACGGCTTTTCCGGATTCACGTTCATCCAAAGTTTCACCGATACAAATGACAACAGTTAAACCGGCATTGATGGCATTTTCGGCTTTTTGTTTAACAATAGCATTTGTTTCACCATGATATTGACGGCGTTCGGAATGTCCGACCAAAGTCCAATCAGCCCCCAAATCTTTCACCATTTGAGCGGAAATATCGCCCGTAAAAGCACCATTTGCTTTGGGGGTTTCGGCCACATCTTGTGCGCCAATAAAAACACCATCATGCGGTAATTCGGCCACAAACCCCAAAACATTCATGGGCGGACAAACCAACATGTCAAAGGGCATATCTGTTTTTGCCTTTGAAAATACAGCTTCGGCCAAAGTTTTGGCTTCGGATTTCAAAGAATTCATTTTCCAGTTACCGGCAATTAATTTTTTACGCATAAAAACTCCTTTTGTTGAATTAAGCTATTTGTATCATATTTTACTTGAAATATCAAGTATTAAAATATAAAAATCCCTCACTCATGAATAGAGTGAGGGAGGAAATTAGCCCATCAAACGGTTCCACCATCCGCCTTTTTTGGGGGCTTCAGGTTGCTTTGTTTCGGGTTCAGGTTGTTTTTTATCAGATTTTTCAATTTTCGCTGATTCTTTTTTCGCCTGTTTTTGTTCATTTAAGTTGGCACTTTCAACCACTTTAAATTTTTCTTCACCCTTATTATGGCCACCACGATGGCGATGACGTTTATGATGATTTTGATTGTTTTGTTCTTCTTTGGGTTGTTCGGGCAAAACAATCGGATCAAGCTTAAATTTCGGCATAGGTGTCGGCTGAACAATAACTTTCACACCATCGGAACGCAAAGTTTCCATCTTGCAATCGTCCAAACGCACCATAGAGGCATCGGCTTGAACACAAACTTCTATACCATATTGGGCTTCCACGGCCGTCAAATAAGAACGTTTTTGATTCAAAATATACGAAGCTACTTCGGGATTGACCGTCAAAAACAAACTTGTTTTTCCCATACGGGCGCCCACTTCTTCCATAAAACGGATACAGTGTGTGGCACATGATTCCACCGAACGCACAACGCCCTTACCATGGCAACAGGGACATGGATGATAGCTGGATTCCAAAAAGCTGGAATGCAAACGTTGGCGGGACATTTCAATCAAACCAAAGCCCGACATACGACCCACTTGAATACGGGCTCGATCTTTGCGTAAAACTTCCTTTAAACGACGTTCAACGGCGGCATTATTTTTGGCTTCATCCATATCAATAAAGTCAATCACAATCAAACCGGCCATATCACGCAAACGCAATTGACGGGCCAATTCATCACAGGTTTCCAAATTGGTACGCAAGGCTGTTTCTTCAATATTGTGTTCACGGGTGGCACGACCTGAGTTCACATCAACCGCCACCAAGGCTTCGGTTTGGTCAATCACCAAATAACCACCCGAAGGCAATTGAACAATATTGTTATGGATGGCTTCCAACTGGGCTTCCACCTGATATTCTTGGAACAAAGTTTTTTTGCCTTTATATTGTTTAATTTTTTTCACCTGAGTCGGCATCAACAATTTCACAAAATCACGTGTGGATTTAAAAACATTGTTGCCATCAATTAAAACTTCATCAATATCGGGGGTAAACACATCACGCAAAGAACGTTTGATAATATCGCCTTCTTGATGAATCAATTTGGGGGCAATGGATTTTAATGTGATTTCACGGATGTTATTCCATGTTTTCATCAAATAATCCACGTCACGTTTGATTTCTGTTTTTGTTTTACCCAAACCGGCGGTGCGAATAATCACACTCATCCCTTCGGGAACGTTTAATTTATCCAAAATGGCACGCAAAGCTTTACGGTCTTTTTGGTTGGAAATCTTGCGTGAAATGCCCGAACCATGATGATTATTTGGCATCAAAACCGAACAACGACCGGCCAAAGAAATGTAAGTTGTCATGGCGGCTCCTTTGTTGCCACGTTCTTCTTTGACAACTTGTAACAACATCACTTGACCCGCATGAATGACTTCTTGAATTTTATATTTTTTCAACATGTGGGGACGCAAGCGTAAATTTTCTTCGGCCTCATGCACCACTTCCACATCCGATTCGTTTTCTTTTTGTGGCAATATAATATCGTTTTCATCCGATTTATTGGCCTCGAGCATTTGTTTTTTCAACTCTTCTCTGTCGGCCACGGGAATTTGGTAATAATCCGGATTGATTTCACCAAAGGCCAAAAAGCCATGGCGATTTCCGCCATATTCCACAAAACAGGCCTGTAATGACGGTTCGACCCGCACAACTTTGGCCAGATAAATGTTTCCTTTTATTTGTTTTTTGTTTTGAGTATCAACGTCCAGTTCTTCTACACGTCCATTCTCCAACACGACGACGCGTGTTTCTTCGGGATGCACTGCATCGATAAGCATTTTTTTTGACATAAATAATTCTCCAATTTATAAGGTTTGAATACCTTTCTTTGTTTAACCACCAATGAACACAGGCCAACCATTGTCAGCCCCAAAAGAACATAAAAATAATTACAATCAAAGTTCATTTTATATATTCCTGTTCATTAAAAAAAAATTTTTTTGGGCAATTTTTTAATTGCACTTTTTATTATAACAGGTTATAAATAAATAAGCAAGAAAATTTTATAGGGGAATTTAAAATGCGTTGGCTGAAATATCTGTTTTTCATATACTTTTGTATGATTGGCAGCTTTTGCTTTGCCCAAACAATTCAGGATATTCGTTTGGCAACCACACCCAATGAAGGTGTACGCTTTGTGGCCGAGCTGGATAAGCAAGCCGATGTATCTGTTTCAAAGTTATCCAATCCTTCACGTTTGGTTTTGGATTTTAAAAAAGCACAGTTTGATGCTCAGGTTTTACAAAAAAAATGGCCGACGGTCGGTTTTGTAAATGCCTGCCGTACAGGAAAACCATCCGATCAGTTATCCAGAATCGTTTTGGATTTTCCCGATAATTGCCAATGGGAAGAAAAACATTTTTCCTTGGAACCGCAAAGTGCCAAAAACTGGCGTTTTGTGGTGGATTTGAAACAGACAGGAATATCAAATAAAACATCCCAAGAAAATACACCAACAGCCCAACCTGTTAAAAAGAAAAAAATAATTGTGTTGGATCCCGGTCATGGCGGACGTGATCCCGGTGCTATATCAAAATCGGGCAAATACGAAAAAGACTTGGTTTTAAAAATGGCCAAAGAAACAAAAGAGTTTTTGGAAAAAGCCGGTTATAAAGTTGTTTTAACACGCAGCAAAGATATCTTTATTTCGTTGCGTGGACGCATTAAAAAAGCCCATGAAGCCAATGGTGATTTGTTTATATCAATTCATGCCGACAGTGCCAAAAATTCATCAGCCAAAGGGTTGTCCATTTATACCATTTCCGAAAAAGCTTCCGACAAAGAAGCCGAAGCATTGGCCGAACGGGAAAACAAAGCCGATATTTTGTATGGTATGGATTTGGGCGATTATCAGCCGGAGGTCAGCGATATTTTAATCGATTTAGCCAAAACAGATACCATGAATAAATCTTCCCAATATGCCGACAATGTGGTCAAAGAAATGAAAAAGAAAATCCAATTATTGCCCAATGCCCACCGTTTTGCCGGTTTTGTCGTTTTAAAATCCCCCAACATCCCGTCTGTATTATTGGAAATGGGCTATTTATCTAATCGGGCTGAAGAAAAATTGATGTGGCAAAAATCATATCGCAATAAATTATCCAAAGCCTTGGTAGATGCCGTCAATCAGTATTTCAAAGAAAATCCGTAAAAGGTAACTAACGGCCCATTCGCTTGTTTATAAATTCAACAGCTAAATGTTCAGCAAAGTCATCTTCAGATGGAATGGAACGGTCTTCCGTGCTCATTTTAATTGTTTCGTTAGCCATAGATTTTGCCACACTTTTAGTGATATGTTTTGCAGTTTTGAATTTCGTTGCCATTCCGACAACATGTCCGACTCCAGGCATTAAGGCGTTTAAGGCAAAGTCAATCATGAGCCCCTGGGCAGAGGCTTTTGCCAAGCGTTCTGTTATATTCTCTTTCGTCTGTTTGTTCTGTTTCATATTCGCCTCCTTACTTATATTATACCACAAATTTTGAATTTGTCTTGGAAAAAACTTTATTTTTGATAAAAAATATGATAAAATAAGATTGTTATCTGATGATAACTATGATACTAAACGGCAAGTGGAATAGATGTTGTGGACTCGGGGGCAGTACCCGACGCCTCCACCAAAAATCTTTAAGGGGGGCGAAACAGCTTCGACACGCATAGTAAAGATTTGACCTTGTATTCGGCATGGTAGCACCGTTATCGCGCTAATAAAAATAGATGCAAACGATAATTTTGCACCTGTTGCAATGGCCGCCTAATTTAGGTGTCTGATGCGACGAATGATTCTAAAACTATTTGTACGTTTTAGTGGGGTTTGGGGTGAACCTAGCAACAGAATCACCCCGCTTTTTTAAAAAAAATACAATAAAATACAATAACTTATAAAAAAAATAAAAAAAACTTGCACGTTGCGCTGTTTTATGCTAAACTAAACATCGTTCGTTCCCAAAACGGGAACTTGTTAAATTAAACAAACCGCCTTAGATTGAAAGGTTTGGGGCGATGAGGAAAGGAAAAAAAATGACAGACAACAATGTAGCTGAACGTGTAAAAAAGATTATCGTTGAACATTTGGGCGTTGAAGCCGACAAAGTGCAAGACGCAGCCAGTTTCATCGATGATTTGGGTGCTGACAGCTTGGATACAGTGGAACTCGTAATGGCTTTTGAAGAAGAGTTCGGTTGCTCTATCCCCGATGATGCAGCAGAAAAAATTCGCACGGTAAAAGATGCAGTTGACTTTATTGAAAAACAAGTTTAATTGACAACTTTTTCATTTCATAAGGCGTTTGGGGCTCTTTTTAAATTCAAGAACCTTAAACGCTTTTTTTATCAGGAGTTTTAAATATGAGACGCGTTGTTATTACAGGTTTAGGTTGTGTTTCCCCCTTGGGGTCAGGCATTGAAAGAAATTTATTTGCTTTAAAAAATGGTATTTCCGGCATTCAAAAAATCGATCGATTTGATGTATCGGATTTATCCGTTCAAATTGCCGGACAGGTGCCAATGGGCAAACAAGATGGGGAATTGGATTTGGATACGGTGGCCTCGGCCAAAGAACAACGTCATTATGATAAAGTTGCTTTATACGCTTTTGCCGCCGCAAAACAAGCCATGGATGATTGTGGATTCTTTCCCCAAACAGAGGACGAAAAAAATGCCTTTGGTGTTTATTTTGGTTCGGGTCAAGGCGGTGTTCAAAGTTTTTGTGAGGGCATTATAACGGTAAAAGATCGTGGCCCGACACGCATTTCACCCTTTTTTATTCCATCCATCATGATCAATCAGGCGGCCGGTTTATTATCCATTAAATATGGTTTGCAGGGACCGAATATTGCCGTTTCAACGGCCTGCGCCACAGGGACGCATGCGGTTGGTGAGGCATTCCGTTTGATTAAAGATGGTCATGCTGATATGATGTTGGCGGGCAGCAGTGAAGCCCCCATTTTAAAACCGGCTGTGGCAGGTTTTGCACAATTACGTGCTTTATCCACCCGAAATGATGAACCACAAAAAGCATCCCGTCCTTGGGATAAAAAACGTGATGGTTTTGTCATGTCCGAAGGGGCCGGCGCTTTGGTTTTGGAAGAATATGAACACGCCAAAGCCCGTGGTGCCAAAATTTATGCTGAAGTGGTCGGTTATGGTATTACCGGTGATGCACATCACATTACCGCACCCGGTGGAACAGGTGCTTTGCGTGCCATGCAAATGGCATTGAAAAATGCCGATATGAACCCATCAGACATTGATTACATTAATGCCCACGGAACATCCACCCCAACCGGTGATGTAATGGAATTAAACGCCATTAAGGAATTGTTTAAAGATACGGATGTGGCTGTTTCATCCACAAAATCCATGACGGGGCATATGTTGGGCGCCTCTGGTTCCATTGAAGCGGTATTCAGCGTGTTGGCCATTCAAAATGATTTTGTACCACCCACCATCAACTTGGAAAATCCGGAAGATGAAGCCGAAGGAATGAACTTAGTCCCCAATGTGGCCCAAGATAAAAAAGTCAATGCCGTATTGAGCAACTCATTCGGTTTTGGCGGAACAAATGCCTGTTTAATTTTCAAAAAGGTTTAAAATGCGTCATCGTGTTTTTGTGTACTTTTTATTGATTTTTGTGGCTGTTTCTTTGGTGGGGGGCAGTGTTTTGTCCACCTATAACCAATTTGTTTCAGAAGGACCGCTTACCGAACAACGTGAAATTTTAATTCAATCCGGTGAATCTTTACGCAAAATCGCCCATCGCCTGCACCAAGAAGGCATTATTTCCAGTCCCACCGTTTTTGAATTGGGCGTGCGTGCCATGGGGCATGGAACAGGTATTCAGGTGGGCGAATATGCCATTCCCCGTCATGCCAGTATGAAATTGGTGGCCACTTTATTGACCAGCGGGCAAACCTATGTGCGCCGTTTGGTGATTCCCGAGGGTTTAACATCATCTCAGGTTGTGGATTCAATGGAAAACATGAAAGGCTTAATGGGACAGGTGGTTCAAGTTCCCAAAAACGGTGCATTATTGCCCGATACCTATCATTATTCCTATGGTGATACAAAAGAAGGGATGTTGCAACGCATGAAAAACGCCATGACAACCACTTTGGATGAATTATGGGCCGGTCGTGATACTTCCATTTCCTTAAAGGATAAAAAACAGGCTTTGGTAATGGCTTCTATCATTGAAAAAGAAACATCCAAGGACAGCGAACGGGCGCATATTGCATCCGTTTTTTATAATCGGATGAAGCAAGGAATCCGCCTGCAATCCGATCCGACCGTGATTTATGCCATTACCAACGGTCAGGTGGAAAAGAAAAAACGTGTCCTTTATGAAGATTTAAAATTCCAAAGTCCCTATAATACTTATGTGATTTACGGATTACCCCCTTCGCCGATTGCCAATCCGGGGCGGGCGTCCATTTATGCCGTTTTACATCCCATGAAAACGGATGATTTATATTTTGTGGCCGATGGCACAGGTGGACATGTGTTTGCCAAAACGTATAAAGAACACCAAAAAAATGTTCAAAAATGGCGCCAAATTATGAAAAAAGCTCGTTCTAATAATCAAAAATAAGCCCTATAAAATCCGAACAATCCCTTGACAAAAGTGATAAAGTTTGCTAGTATGGGGATAATTAATAAATAATAAAGGGAGATAAAAATGCAAAATTTAAGAAAAACAAACGAAACAGGCCGTTCTATGGTTGAAATGCTGGGGGTTTTGGCAATTATCGGTGTTTTAAGTGTTGCCGGTGTTGGGGGATATAAAGCTGCTGTCAGAAAGGCTTTAGCCAATAATTTATTAAATCAGGCCTCTATGCGTGCCACGGATGTCGCCACCAAAATAGGTTCAGGTAACTTGGATGCACTGGACAGTGATTCCTTTGCTGGAAATTTAGGTGGAGGTGTTACAATGTCCTCTGCTGTAAAAGGACCGGATGGATATGCGGATTATGATGAATCGGATGAACAATTTACTTTGACCATGGAAGGGGTTGATGAAGAATTATGTCAACAAATGCAATCGATGGCCGGGGGTTCGCGTTCTGTTGTACGCGAGGTGGAATGTGTTAATAATGCAGATGGTGATTTAGTTGCCATTTTAACATTTAATAAGGATTTATCGGCAAATGATAAAACTGCTGCTTCTGATTTTGTAACTCAAACAGATTGTGAATTGGCTGGAAAAACATGGTGTTCTGATAAAAATACAACCGGGGGATGTTCTGATTCTGCGGATTGTTGTGAAGGTGTGAAATTAAATTCGTGTCAAAAGATATGTGATTCTTCTACAGGTAAAATTGTATCTAAAAATGAAGGGGCTTTATGTGATTATACTACAAATGGTTCGGATGGAGTTTGTAAAAATGGAGAATGTGTTTCTAATTTAATTTGTCCGATAGGGAGTATTTTTTATTCGGGAGCTTGTGTAGAAAAATGTTCAGATGACACCTGTATAAATGGTACATGTAGTCAACAAAGTGGTATTTGTACTTGTCCAGCGGGTTATTTTTTTGATGAATTTAACGTTTCGTGTCGTTCCTGTTCAAGTGGGAACAGTTATTTTTCTACAGAGGAAGCAGCCAAAGAATGTGCTCAAAAATGTACGAACGAAGGTCAAAGTCGTTATTCGTATTTTAGTTCGACGGTAAAAAAGTATCTTTGTGTAAAGGGAACGCCAAAATGTCCAACCAGTGTTTATTCAACTGTTGACGGTCTTACAAAAGAAGAATGTGAAAGTTGTTCTTTGGCTTCTGTTTACTCTGATGGTGTTTGTATTCCTTGTGGTTATTCTCTAGACGGTAGGAATTTGGCAAATATTACAATGGAAACAAGTGATGAAGCTGAATATTGTGCACAAAGATGTACTACAGCTGGAATTAATCGATATGCGCATGGAAATGTGTGTTCTGCTTCTTCTGAGCCTCCTGCAACATGTCCTACATCCATCTCAGCAAAAGTTACGAATTTTACCTCGCAATCTTGTGATTCCTGTGAAATTCCAAGTTGTGTAGCTTCTCAATACGTTATGACAAATTTATATAGATATTGTATAGCTTGTGGAGCGGGTGGAATGATTCATGATTCAGTTTCTGAAGCTCAGGCTTGTGTTGAAAAATGTACAAATGCAGGTTATCCACGTATCCAAAATGGTAAATATTCATCTTTGATTGGAACTAAAACGTGCCCCAAATCAGGTAGATCTGTTTCGGATTTAACTGAGGAAGAATGTAATGCCTGTTCTGATCCTGTGACCTCTTTTGACAAGGTAACAGGCACTTGTTATGCTTGCGATTACAATAACAGAATTACAGGTGCAGATGATTGTGCTCAACGCTGTAGTGATGCAGGTTTCCCGCGGTATGATTTAAATGGCATTTGTTTGCTTGGATCTTTGGAAGCTTGTCCGGCCTCTGGAGAGTTTTCTAAAATGACGGAAGAAGATTGTGAATCTTGTGGAAATGCTTCATGTTTTGAGGATAGACTTTTAAGATGTTACGACTGTAATTATTCAAGTTATTTGAGTTATGAAAGTCTGGAAAATGCTCAAAAATGTGCCAGAAGATGCACAGAGGCAGGAATTCCAAGATATGTAAATTATTTGAACTCTCAGTTTGGTTTTTATACAGTTGAAAAAGGAAGTTTGTAAAAGGTGTTTTTTTAATGGTTTTAATTGGAAAGAAATGGAAAATGGAATTTTAAACTCTAAAACGTTTGGAGTTAGGTTTGTTGAGTGTTTGATATATTTGATGATATACGCTGATTAAACTGATGACTTTTTATTTTCCTTTTCTTTTACGTTTTTGGGCCAATTTTGCCAAGGTGGCTTTGTGTTGTGTCAGGGCTGGTTTTCGTCTTAAGAATAACAATTTTTTCGGGGCGTGTTCCAAATCCATCGGAAGCGGTTCGAAATAATCACTGTTTTCATTTTCAATGGAATTATTCATTCCGTTAAACAAAATATACTTTCCCCAACGCAGGGCAATTTTTTGTGCCTGATTGGCTTCACGACAATAGGTTGAAATATGATGAGGTCCTTCTTGTGTATTATTTTTCAATGTATTTATCAATAAGACAACCTGATTGCCCTGTTCTTTCAAAAAGGTGCGTTCCAAATCTTTGGTTTTGCCCTGTTGTCTGAGCAAAATGGGACTTAAAAATTCCATCATAAATTCGTCTTTGCTATTTATTAAATGATACGAACGAAAATCATTTTTATAGCGTCTTTTATCCAAATTCGGTGCGATATTTAATGCCAAAATTTGCGATTGGATTTGCTTGATATTTCTGGGGGTAAAACCTTTTCGCAACATATCTTTTGTCATAATTTCGGCAATACCTTGAATAATACTGGAACCATAGCTGTATCCGATTAAATTTAAACGGCGACAATTACGCATGGCCTGGTGTAATTGTCTGGGGTTTCCGTGTTCATCCAAATACATAGGTCGCAGGTATTTTTCAACAAAATGCTTGATATAAAAAACAGGATGGTCTGTTTTGGAATGCATTTTATCATGATGTGATGAGGCGTAATCATTATATAAATCACGGTTATTGCCCGGATAACGCACCGAAACGGTTTTAATCCCCTTTAATGGGGCATGATGTAATCCCATTGTTTTGCGGATTTTTCGCCCAAAACCGTTGATCAAGGAAAGTTCAAAATTACCCCGACCCGAAAAAAACAATACCACGGGTTTTTGTAATAATGTTTCGGCCTCTGCTTCGGATATCACACGATAATCCAGACCATTGTTTTCATCTTTTGACATTTGCTCAATAAAGGACATATAGGCTGTTTTACCCAAATTTTCACGTAAAGGGGAAGGGGCCATGTATTTATATAACAATCGGCGCAAAGGTCGGTTAGAGGTACGGCCTTCCACCTGATAAGCATCCAATAATTGGCATGGTAATTGACCGTATTTATCGGGGGTGTTGACCAACTCTGGGTGGGCTCTTAATAAAGTTTGTGCGTATTCAATGGGGATTGAACGGTTGTGTTCTTCGTTTTTTATCAGGCTCTGTAATAAATTATCACCGTCTTTATCTTTAAATAAAAAATCACCCTTTTTGATTTTTTTTATAATTTCATCGTATTCTAACATTTGATACCGCTTTGTTTTTGCCTGATATTATAGCATAAAACCATTGAAAAGTCAAAAACGGATAGAATATAACTTTTTAGAATATAAAAAATA
>JAZQUH010000013.1:0-1115 GCA_045631185.1 Alphaproteobacteria bacterium
TAAAATCAAACCACGAAACGATCATTGCCAACCAAATCGGCAGAAGCGGCACCTCGATTGGTGCAAACATCCACGAAGCACAATACGCGCAAGGCACGAAGGACTTTGTTTCTAAATTCGAAATTGCACTCAAAGAAGCAAGTGAAACGGGTTATTGGCTTGAGATTTTGTACAGGACAAGTTATATCGACGAGCCAACTTTCAAAACACTATCCTCAAAATGTACTTTTTTGAGAGTTATGCTGATTGCTTCTCTCAACACTGCAAAGGAAAATAACAAATGATTGATATTAAAAATTGGATGAATACCTTTCTTGATGCATTAAACACTACTTTTTCAGATCGTGTATGGTTTGTTGGTATTCAAGGAAGTTATGGACGAGGCGAAGCAACAGAAACAAGCGACATTGATGTTGTTGTAATTCTGGATGAATTGTCTGCTAAGGACATTCAAGCTTATAATAATATGTTGGACACATTGCCGCACAGGGAGCTGATATGCGGATTCGTGTCGGGGAAAAAGGAAATTTTAAATTGGGAACCTTCCGACCTTTTTCAATTTTATTATGATACAACCCCTATAAAAGGAAGCCTTGACGAATTGCTGTCGGTGATTGATGAAAGTGCTGTCGACCGAGCAATTCAAATCGGGGTTTGCAACATCTATCACGGCTGTGTTCATAATATGCTGCACGAAAAAAGCAAGGATATCTTGAAAGGACTATACAAATCCGCTTCCTTCGTTGTGCAAGCTATCGCTTTTAAGCAAACCGGAAATTATATCAAGCATCTAAAGGATTTGCTTGGGGTTGTCTCTTACGACGAGCAGGCAATTGTGGAAGCCTTTGTGAATTTAAAAAATGGCGGAATGATAGATTTCGATTTGATGTCCGAAACATTATTTGCTTGGTCAAAAAAATGGATTTCAGAAAACAGTTAAACAAATTGGAATTTGTCGAACAGACAGCAATGTGAGATCACGCACCTTTTTTGCGTTTTTACCCCCACTTACGCACCGTTAGCTTAACGAAATGCGGACTTTTTATTTTGCTTTTACAAAAATAAAAAATATTTAAAATTTAAAATAGAAGAATCGAGGCACAAAACAATGCAAA
>JAZQUH010000014.1:0-15343 GCA_045631185.1 Alphaproteobacteria bacterium
TTATTTAACATTAAAAAAGTTAAATGAGATTATTTATATATCGTAGTATGTTATTCGTTGCTAACTGTAAGGAGATAAGTATGACAAAATTTTTAATCAGATTTTTATTGCGAACAATGAAAATTCGTCTTTCATTCCAGATGAATGAACAAGATTATCCGCAAAAGGCTATTTATGTTTCCAATCACGTTTCATGGTTGGATCCATTGATTATGTTTGCTTTTTTACCAAATAATCCTGTGTTTTTATTACACACTCGTTTATATCGCAATAAATGGTTGCGTTTCTTTTTGCGTCAGGCAGAGTTAATTGAGTATAATTATATGGATGTGCAAGATACCAAAAAAGTCATTGAGTTGATCAATCAAGGGCGTTGTTGTGTTATGTTCCCAGAAGGTTGTATGACCAACAACGGTGACATTATGAAGGTTTATGAAGCACCGGCCGTTATTGCCGATAGAACTGGCGCCGTTTTGGTGCCCGTTTGGATCAGTGGCGCAGAGTATTCACCCTTTTCGGAAACCGATACGCACCAACCCCATCGTTTGTTCCCAAAAATCAAAGTTAAAGTGGGTATGCCATACGATGTTCATATGGATGAAAATTTAAAAAAGAACCGCGATTATTTGCGTGATTTAACCTATCACCTGTTGAATAATATGCGATTTGAAACCAATTTCAAACCCAATTTGACAATCTTTCACCAATTGTTGCGTGTGTCCCGTATTTACGGTAAAACCGGATTATTTTCACGCCGAAAGGTTATTGAAGACATTAATCGTCAGCCCCAAACATACCGGGATATTTTGTTAAAAAGCTATATTTTGGGTAAAAAGTTCACAGGTTTTACACGTCAATTTGAACGCGTTGGTTTGATGTTGCCCAATACAGTGGCCAATGTGGTATCCATCTTTGGTTTATCAGCCTATGCCCGTGTACCGGTGATGTTGAACTTTTCACAAGGTCCTTCGGTGGTTTGTTCTATGTGTCGTACGGCTGAAGTCAAACATGTGATTACATCCAAAGCTTTTATTTTAAAGGCTAAGATGCAAGATACCGTCAGTGCTTTGGAAAAAGAAGGTGTAAAAATTGTCTATTTGGAAAACGTTGCCAAGAAGATTAGCTTAAAAGATAAATTGGCCGGTCTTTGGGCATACAAAACCAAAAAGATTCCCGTTGAGCAAAAACCCTCGGATGAGGCTGTTATTTTGTTCACCTCTGGTTCGGAAGGATTTCCAAAGGCGGTTGTGTTGTCCCATTCCAATGTGGTGGCAAACGTCCAACAAACTTGTTGTATGTTAAAATTGTCTGTGCAGGATTTATTGTTCAATTCTTTGCCGATGTTCCATTCATTCGGTTTGACGGTCGGTACGTTCTTTCCGTTATTTACCGGTTCTCGGGTCTTTTTGTTCCCATCGCCGTTATTGTACAGAACCATCACTGAATTGTTGTACGAATTAAAGGCAACAATTATGGTGGCAACGGATACTTTCTATCGTATGTACACAAAAATTTCACATCCGTATGATTTTAAATCCATCCGTATGTGTTATGCCGGTGCCGAAGCCGTTAAAGAAGATACTCGTCAACAAATGGCCGAACGTTTAGGATGTCAATTGATGGAAGGTTATGGTACCACAGAATGTGCCCCGATTTTATGCGTCAACACATTCTTATTCAACAAATTCGGCACTTTGGGTCGTTTGGCCCCCGCCATTGAATACAAGCTGGAAGAAGTCCAAGGCATCAAGCACGGCAAAGAATTGTGTGTGCGTGGCCCCAACGTGATGAAAGGCTATATCTTTGCGGACAACCCTGGTGTATTGGTTCCCGTTAAGGATGGTTGGTATCATACCGGTGACGTTGTCGTGGTGGATGATTTGGGCTTTATCAAAATCGTGGACCGTGTCAAACGTTTTGCCAAGATTGCCGGTGAAATGATTTCTTTGACGGCTGTGGAAGCCATTGCCAATGAAATTTGGAAATCTGATGATTTTCGTTGTGGTATCGTGGCTGTTCCGCATCCCAAAAAAGGCGAACAAATTGTTTGTGTTTCCAATTCAAAAGAAGCAAACAAAGAACAATTTGCCCAAAAGGTTCAAAAGAAAGGTTTATCTGAACTTTATATTCCTTCTATCTTTATGTTCAAAGAAGAAATCCCCATTTTTGCCACAGGTAAAGCCGATAACGTCAGCTTGAAAAAATGGGTCTTAAAGGAATTGGAAGAAAAATAAAACCTTGACCAACGAAACAAAACCCTTTATTATCATCGTATGATGAATAAAGGGTTTTTGTTTTTACAAACATTTGGACATTTTTGTGTTGATGCGGTTTGTGCCTCAATAGTTATTGGAGCAACGCAAAACATCATTGATTCTTTTATATTTTTTGTGTTGTATAATTTTTTTGCTTTTTGTATGCAACCTTTTGCAGGTCTTATTTTGGATAAACAAAAAACAGTTCAACCGAAACATTATATTTTACTTTCTTTTATTTTATTGTTATTTGGATTTATTCCAAATTCAAACATTTGGTTAATTGTTATTTTGGCAGGATTGGGAAATTGTTTATTCCATGTTGGTGCTGGCATGTTGGTTTTAATTCAAGCCGATAAAAAAATGACACCTTTGGGTGTTTTTGTTTCCAGTGGTGCACTCGGATTATTTTTGGGAACAATTTTTGCAACAAATATAACTTGGCAGTATCTGTTATTTTTATCTTTAATTATTTTGATTTTGATGAATTTAAATATTCCTAAAAAAATCACAGTAAAAAGCGATAAAAAAACAGATTTTCTTTGCGTAATATTTTTGTGCATTTGTATTGCCATTCGTTCGTTTATGGGGTTTATGCCACTGACAGACTTTGAAAAAACACCTTTAATCCTTTTGATGATTACCATTGGTGTATTCTTGGGGAAATTTTTGGGTGGTTTTTTATGCGATAAATATGGAATTAAAAAGATTGTTTATGTTTCTACTTCATGTGTTTTGTTGTTATTTTTATTCAGTTTTTCAAATCCTTATTTATGGGCAATTGTTCAAATGATTATCAATTTATCAATGCCGATAACGCTTTATTTAATGTATAAAAGCATGCCTAAATACCCGGCATTTTCGTTTGGTTTATCGGCGTCATGTTTGGTTATTGGTTTTGTTATTGCTCTTTTACTTTCCAATATAGATATTCCCAAGGCTTGTTTTTTAATTTTGTTTATGTTAAACTCAATCATTATTTTATACACAACAAGGAAAATTAAATGAAAAAAATACTTTTAGGAGCGATTGTTTTATTTTCTTGCGTATCAACATATGCTGATATATTGATTCCGCCACAAAGAAAAGAAAAACTGGTGGAACAGTACGAACAGGGTTTGGCAAGTTGCCCAGCCGATAAACCGATATACAATGGTCGAAAATGTTATTCTTGTGATGAATTAAGCAGTTTTACAATTTCATCTTTTATGAAGTGTGGTGAAATTTGTCCTAACCGTTATGTTAAATACGAATGTATGACACGTTGTATTTTAAAAAATCCACCTAATGATAAATATATTTATACGACGTGCGAGGGTTGGACTTTGAAATGAACTCAATCTTTTTCGCGATGTTTTTAACAGCGCTTGTTGAAACATGTTTTTTGTTGTGTTTCAAATATCGCAGCAAAAAGCTTTTGTTTTATTATTTTGTTTTAAATTTAATTTCAAATTTTGTTGCTAATATAAGCTATCAAAAACTTTGGGGAATAATCCCGCAAGGATGGTTGATTTTTATTTTAGAAACAGGCGTTTTATTTTTTGAAATTATTTTATTTGGATTGATGGGTGGATACAATAAAAAACTTTACTGTTCCATCTTTTTAACAAATTTGATTTCGTTTTTATTGGGTATTTTATTGTTCGGCCTGTAAAATCTTTTTGATAGCATCCAAAGTATTGGTATCTTGAATTTGAACAGCGTCTTTTGTTCTTTTCACCAAGCCGGATAAAACTTTTCCCGGTCCGCATTCTATAAAGTTTTCACAGGGTATATTTTGTATTGTTTCACGCCATCTGACGCTTTGTGTTAATTGCTTCAACAATAAATCCGAAAATTGTTGAGCATCGTTTTGCACATTCGCCAATACATTAAAGTAAATGGGAATTTCGGGCGTATTGAATTGTGTATCCTGTAAGGCCTGATTTAATTCTTCCACGGCCGATGCCATCAAAGGTGAATGAAATGCCCCCGAAACAGCCAAAGGGATAACACGCTTTAATCCCATTTGTTCGGCCTGAATTTTGGCTGATGTCAAATTGCTGAGCAACCCACTTAAAACAATTTGGCCGGGACAATTATCATTGGCAACATAACAGTTTGATTTTTTACATAATTCATTGGCTTGATCAATGGTGGCACCTAGCAAAGCCAACATTCCCCCAGCGTTTTGCTTTGTGGCCTGATGCATGGCATTAGCTCGCACCTTTAACAGCTTTGTTGTTTGATTTAAATTCAAAGCACCGCTGGCACACAGGGCCGAATATTCCCCCAAAGAATGCCCCGCCACACAGGCGACTTTTTCTTTTATATTTGATTCGCTTGTTAAAACACGCCAAGTGGCCACGGAAACAGCCATAATGGCCGGTTGTGCATTTTGTGTTTGGGTTAAAGTTTCAATGTCGCCGTCAAACATCAAAGATGAAAGTTTTTGATTTAACGTATCATCCACTTCTTCAAAAGTTTGTTTGGCAACGGCAAAATTTTGGGACAATTCTTTGCCCATACCGATAAATTGACTCCCCTGACCGGGAAATAAAAAAGCATATTTTGTATTCATTTTTTTAGTATAGCAAACTTTAAAAATAAAATCAAGTTGTTAAAAAATACTGGATTTTTTGATTGTTTTGTGCTAAACCTCCTTTTAAAAGGAGAAAAAATGAAACATACTTTAATAACCGTTTCGGGGCAATTGGGCAGTGGTAAATCCACCGTTGTGAATTTATTGGCACAAAAACTGGGGTGGCAAACTTATTCCACCGGTCAGGCGCAACGCCAAATTGCCGAAAAAATGGATATTTCAACAATAGAACTTAATCGTTTGGCTCTAACGGATAAAACCATTGATGAACAGGTGGATGGTGTTTTTAAAAATCCTCCTTGGGGTACTCAGCCTTGTGTGGTGGATAGTCGCTTGGCTTTTCATTTTTTACCAAGATCTTTTAAGGTTTATTTAAGTGTAAATCCGAAAGAGGCTGCTCGGCGTGTTTTTATGGCTAACCGTTCCAATGAAAAATATACATCACAGGAAGAAGCTCTGGCATATTTAACCAAACGTCGTCAATTGGAACAAGCTCATTTTACAAAAAATTATCAACTAGATATAGAAAACGACAAGCTGTTTGATTTGGTAATAGATACTACCGATTTAACACCTGAACAGGTTTGTGATAAAATTATCCAAAAACTTTAATCCCTATTTCTTTGGTGGTGTTTTTTTAATCTGGCTCGCATCATCATATCCATCATATGGTTTAAATGGATGCGCTGGGTTAAACTATAAGGATCGTTTGCGTTTTGTATTTGCCGATTTGTGTCATACAGTAAAGCCCGAAAATTTTTCAACATACTTTGATCTTGTGGTATTTTGGAAAAACTATTTAAAAAGCTTTTTAAATTTGCCGGATTTTCCAAAATAGACAATAACATTGCCTTTTCCGATGCATCAATTACTTGGAACAGATTGCTCAACAAAGTGCGCGTGGTATTGTCCATAGGTGTTCCAGTGTCACCAATCAAACTAATTAGCTTTATAAAGTTTTGTGTTTCGGCTGAAGTGTGCCTTTGTCGATTTTCATGACGAAGTCGCAAAAGCTCCGTTAATAATACAACTGAAGTTATTTTTTTTAGAGGCGTAAAGTGCAATTGAAAGCCATCTTTTAATAAAACATCCACTAAAAAACGTTGGTCGGCTGGTGTCATTTGTAAAAAAGCCTGTTTCAAATCAGCCACCCGACTGGATTGGGCATCTAATAAAGTAAGACCAATCTGTATAATATCGTGATTGCAACCTTGGCACAAAGTACATCTTTGCACGCGTTTTGCGTTGTTCATCCCTAAAAAGTTTTCGTATTTTGTACAATAAAAAGGCATCGTATTAGGTAAAAAAGAACGTACCGCTAAATACGGGCAATTTGTAGGGCATAAGATATCTTTTTTGTTTTGCATATCTTAAATTTGCCACACTTTTATAAAAAAAGCAAATTATTTTAAAAAAATAATAAAAAATTTGTTGATTTTTTAAAAAATAAAGTTTATAAGAAAAATCAGAGGTGTATTTTTTTATTCTAAACAAGGAGAAAATAATGAAAAAAATATGGGGCGTTTTATTTGGATGTACTTTGTTGGCTGGTTGCATTGGTTATGAAACAGACTTGCAAGATGCGCAACAGGAACGTGATGCATTGCTGTTGCAGAAACGTACGAAGGAAGGTTGTACTTTTGTTCGTGATCAGGATGCTTATCGTGAATGTTTGCTCAATACCTATTATTCGCAATATCCCAAAGGTTATCAAACGGCCGAATTAGTAGATGGTGAACCGATTGCAATTGTTGGTAATTCATTTTCTGGATATGCTCAAGCCACAGCTCAGGTTGCTCCTTTGCCACCATCTACTCCTAAAGTAGTACCTTATTCAACTACTGAAATAACAACAACGGATTCTACGTTTACTCAGGAATATGTAACACCTCAGGCGACGGTTGTTCAGGCACGTGAAGTTGTGGCTCAAATGCCTGTTTTTGAACCGCTGCCGATACCACAAAAAATGGTGGCACAAGTGCCCGTTGAAACAGCTTTGCCCGAACCTGCACCCATGGTGCGTACGGTTGCAATACCTGAATCTGTTCAACAACCAGTTGTTCAACAAGATCCGACATGGTGGGAAAATTATCAACAAAACAGAACGGTTGTTCAATCAGCGGTAAAATGTCCCTGTGATGATCCCAACGATCCATGTCCGCAATGTTATGAAAAATAATTAACTGAAAGGAAAATACAATGAAAAAAATTATTTTATCTACAGCTTGTGCTTTATTGGTAACCGCTTGTTCTTCCGTCCAAAACGGATCAGAACTGTATGGTAATGGTCAAGGCGGATGGGATGAAAACGTCAATATTACCGATTTACAGGCAACCGCCCAAACAAAAGCATTTAAAAATCAAACACAAGATGTGGTTTATTTCGCATTAAACAGCTCTTCTTTGGATGCTCAGGCTAAGGCTGATTTAAAAGCTCAGGCTGAATGGTTAAAAGCACATCCTCAGGCTTTGGCTTTGGTAGAAGGTCGCTGTGACGAACGTGGTACACGTGAATACAACTTGGCCTTGGGTGACAGACGTGCCAATATCGCACGCAGCTATTTGATTGCTCAAGGTGTGGAAGCCAATCGTATTCGTACAATCTCATACGGTAAAGACAAACCCGTTGTTTTGGGTTCGGATGAAGCCGCTTGGGCACAAAATCGTTCAGCAACAACCGTTGCTTATTAAAAAAAAGAACTTGACTTTTTTCCCCTGATGAATATTCTGTTCATTGGGGGATTTTTTTTATGAGGTATAAAATGAAACATTTAAAATTTTTATCTTTGGGGTTGTGTTTGATATCCGGCGTTGCTATGGCGGATCCGAAAACCGAAATGATGCAGGATAAATTGGACAGATTAGAGGCTGAAATGGCTCTGATTCAACGCAAAATTTATCAACAACCGCAGCAATCAAATCAACCCGTTGAGGCTCAAACGCTTGAAACACCCAAAAATATAGATGATTTTTATACCCAGATAGATGCTCAAAATCAAATCATTCAGGATTTAACGGCCCAATTGGAACAAATAAATCATCGCTTAGCTGATTTGACGGATAAATTTAGTCGAATGCAACAAGATGTAGAGTTTCGCTTTCAAAATTTAAATCAAACACCTGTTGTTGAAAAGGCCCCGACACCCCAAAATCCAACACCGACGATGCCTGAAATAACGGATAAGGAAGCCTATGATAAGGCCTATGCTCAATTAAAAGACGGAAAATATGATCAAGCAGAACAAGCTTTCCTGTCGTTTATGGAAACCTATCCAAATTCATCTTTGTTGGGCAATGCCAATTATTGGTTGGCCGAAACATATTATGCCCGTTCAAAATGGGCCGAAGCCAGCGGTTTGTTTGCGGACGGCTTTACCAAATACAAAGACAATATCAAAGCCCCCGACAGTATGTTTAAATTGGGTATGACAATGAAACAGATGGGTAAAAATAAAGAAGCTTGTGCCGCCTTTAAAGGATTGGCAGGTGAATTTAAAAATCTGTCGGATAATCTGAAAAAACGTTCTGAACAGGAAATTAAGGATTTAAAATGTCCGTAAAACTTGAAAGAGATTTTTCTTCTTGGATGGATACCTATCTGCCCCAAGATGTCATCCGAATCGGCGTTGGTGTATCTGGTGGTGCCGACAGTTTGTGTTTAGTACATTTGCTAAAAAAATATTGTGATGATCGTCATATTGAATTACATGCTTTTACCGTTGATCATGGTTTAAGAAAAGAATCGGCACATGAGGCCAAATCCGTACATTCTTTATTGAACGGATGGGGAATCAAACATCAAACTTTGTTGTGGTGTGGCGTAAAACCGAAAACGGGCATAGAAGAAAAAGCCCGCCAAGCCCGATATGATTTGATGTATCAGGCCTGTCAAAAGAAAAAAATAAAGCATTTGTTTTTGGCACACCATATTCAGGATCAGGCCGAAACTTTTTGGCTTCGTTTAGCCCATGGTTCAGGGGTAGATGGTTTGGCCGGTATGGAGGGTGTTTCATTTTCTCAAGGGATGATGCTGATGCGTCCGTTATTGGGGCAAAGCAAAGATAAAATTTTAAATTATTTAAATCAGTATCAAATTCAATGGTTTGAAGATAAAATGAATCAAGATTCAGCCTTTGAACGGGTGCGTTGGCGTGAACGGCAAAAAATGCTGACAGATTGGGGCATAACCCCCGAAAAAATTTATGCCTTGACAATGCGTATTCAAAGTGTGCGTCAAACGCTTTTATTGTATGCACAATCTTTCATCAAAGCCCATGTTTTTATCAGCCCATTGGGCTACGCTTTTATTCAACATATCGCATGGGATATGATTCCTCAGGCAATTCAAATTCGTGTTTTGCAACAGCTTTTGCCGATTTTATCGGGTGAAGACAGGCCTATTTCTTTGGAAGGATTGGAAAATCTGTTAAAGGATAAACGCCAAAGTATGACCTTTGCGGGATGTCAGTTTGTTCGCAACAAAAAGGGCCTTTATATTACTATCGAACATCGTTCATTGTTAAAACCTAAATCCATCAAAACGGGCCGTTGGGGATTGTTTGATATTATTGCCCCTAAAAGTGTTCAGATTGAAGTTTTGCCCCGTTCGGCTTATTTTAAAAATATCCCCTCTTTGATTCAAAAAGGTTTTCCTTATTTGAAAGGATCTGTCCATTATTCCATTGATACATCCTGTTTTTGTGGGATTTATGTATCAGGAATGCCTGTTTTAACAAAAAAAGAACTTGAAAAAAAAGCCGTTTTGGACTATAAAAGAGGCAGTAAAACAATTTATGTTCATTTTAACCCAAGGAAAAATTAAATGCGTAAAAGAAAATTCGGAAAAAGTTTTGGTGTTTGGTTGTTTTTATTTTTTATTTTGGCTGTGGTTGCCAATTACAGCTATACAACGGATAAATCCGTAAAATATCAGGAATTGAATTATTCCCAGTTTGTGGCCAAAACTCAGGCCGGTGAAATTCAATCTGCCACAATTCAAGGACAAGATGTTTTCGGTAAAACAAAAGACGGAAAAGATTTTAAAACTTATGTTCCCCAGGATGCTGGTATTGTTGCTTTGCTCAGCGAAAACAAAGTTGAATTAAAGGCTGAACCCGTTCCTGAAAAAGATGGTTCATGGGGTGATGTTTTATTTGCATGGTTGCCAATGATTTTATTCTTGGGCTTTTGGATTATTATGATGAAACAAATGGCGGCCAGTAACGGCAAAGCCCTTAGCTTTGGTAAATCCAAGGCACGCCTGTTGACCGGAAAAGATTCCATTACTTTTAAGGATGTCGCCGGCATTGAAGAAGCCAAACAGGAATTACAGGAAATTGTTGACTTTTTAAAAGCACCCGCCAAATTCCAATCATTGGGCGGTAAGATTCCCAAAGGTGTTTTGTTGGTGGGGCCTCCGGGAACAGGTAAAACTTTATTGGCAAAGGCCATTGCCGGTGAAGCGGGCGTTCCTTTTTATTCCATATCGGGTTCCGATTTTGTGGAAATGTTTGTGGGTGTCGGTGCTTCCCGTGTGCGTGATATGTTTGAACAGGCCAAAAAGACCAGCCCGTGTATCGTCTTTGTTGATGAAATTGATGCGGTTGGCCGTCATCGTGGTGCCGGTCTTGGCGGTGGTAATGATGAACGTGAACAAACATTGAATCAGTTATTGGTTGAAATGGACGGTTTTGAAACAAACTGTGGCATTATTTTAATTGCGGCCACCAATCGTCCCGATGTTTTGGATCCGGCTTTATTACGTCCCGGTCGTTTTGATCGTCAGGTTGTTGTCAATAATCCGGATGTAAAAGGACGGGAGGAAATTTTGCGTGTTCATGTTCGCAAAGTGCCATTGGCCCCGGATATTCAGTTGGATATTTTGGCCCGTGGAACACCAGGGTTTTCGGGGGCTGATTTGGCGAATTTAGTCAACGAAGCGGCCCTGTTGGCGGCCCGCCGTAACCAGACAGTGGTCACGATGCAGGATTTGGAAGACGCCAAAGATAAAGTGATGATGGGAACCGAAAGACGCAGTTTAATGATGGACGACAAAGAAAAGAAAATGACGGCCTATCATGAAGCTGGTCATGCCATTGTGTCTTTGCATTTACCCGAATCCGATCCGCTTCACAAGGTAACAATTATCCCCCGTGGCCGTGCTTTGGGTGTGACAATGCAGTTGCCCGAAAAGGATAAGTATTCACAAAGTAAAACTTATTTGCGTTCCCGTTTGTCCATTTTGTTTGCCGGTCGTGTGGCCGAAGAAATGATTTTCGGCAAAGAAAAAGTTTCCACTGGTGCCAGCAATGATATCCAAGTGGCCACCACTATCGCCCGTAAGATGGTTTCCGAATGGGGGATGAGTCCTTTGGGGCCGATTGCCTTTGAAGAACCAGAATCCGATGTCTTTTTGGGCTACAGCATTGCCAAGCGTAAAAATATGGCTGACCAAACGGCATTACAGGTGGATAAAGCCATTGCCGGTTTAATTCAGGATGCCTATAAACGCACACAAAATATCCTGCATACAAATAAACGTGAATTGGATTTATTGGCCAAAGGTTTGATTGAATATGAAACTTTGTCAGGTGATGAAATCCGAACTTTGATTAAAGGCAAAAAAATCCGTCAGGAAGAAAAGAAAGTTAAGGCGCATCATAAAGCCCGTACGACCTTACCTGATGTGGGTGAAAAATAAAACCTAATTTATTACAGCCCCGAAAATTCGGGGCTGAATTTATTTTACCAACAACGTCCATGTCTGCCATGATGATGGTGTGGACCATGCCACCCGTTATGATGGTGTCTGTAATGGTGATGACCCCAATTTCTGGGATAATAATCATAACATCTGTTATAACGGTAAGCATTTCTTAAACCATTACGATATCCACGATAATAAACATTGTTATAACGATAAGGATTATCATATACGATAACGGGTCTGCTTCCATAAACAACCGGTGCGGGGGCAACAACAGTTTGAACCGCTGGAGCATAAGATCTTGTATAAACGTTTTGTCTTGGTTGTGCATACCGGATCGGTTGAGCATAAGATGTTTGGGTTGTGTAAACCGTTCTTGGCGCTTGTTCATACTCCATTGGCACCACTCTTACGACAGTTTCTTTTTGGCATCCAACGGCGCCCAAACAAAGCAAACCAGCAACTGCGCTTTTATAATTCATGTGAACCTCCTTATTGAAAATAACGACGGCATTTTTTATGCCGTCGCTTGAATTTATCTACCATTATGAATTACACGACGAATAACACGGCGGGTAATTTGACGCTTATCTGTGAAACGATAACCATTGGCCGGATCATTGTATTCGTAATAATCTTTTTGACGGTAAGAAGAACCATTCGGATGTTCTTCATGTTGAACATGGCTGAATTGAGTTTCTGTGGCATCTGCTTGAACAGGAACATGACGCACGACACGACGCACCACACGATAGCTTGGTTGTGGGGCTACGGTTGTTTCATAACGAACAACGGGTTGTTCCACATATTGCACATCAGGATTGGCAAGAACAACTGTTTGAGGTGGTTGAACAGGTTGAGGTTGAACGGTTGTAAAACGTTGACGCATCGGTAATGTTTTATAACCCACAACACGGCCGTTATTGGCATAAACCCATTCTGTGCCTTGCGGGGCAGGAACGGAAGGAACACGCACAACCTGACCATTTTGTTCGGCGACTTGTTGAGTATTGGCTGGTTCAAAGAAACGGGCTGTGCCACCGGCATAAACACCGTCTTTCCATGTGGCACCGGCATTAGCACCGACATTGGCCACGTTCCATGCATAGGTATTGGCTCTAGCCTTAACACCATCAAAACCAACGCGGGCGGCTGTATTGGCACCTACGCCCAATACATCAGCACCGACATCAGCTTCAACACCTGTTAAACCGACATTGGCGCCAACCTTGGCTTGGGCAACGCCGACATCAACATCGACATCAGCACCGATACCATCTTCAAAGTTGGCATAAACATTGGCGTCAAAACCAATAGCCTTTGATGACAAGGCACCTAAAGTGCATAAAGCACTTATGGCTGCTACTTTTGCGAATTTTTTGTTTTGTTTTTTCATTTTGTTTTCTCCTTTTTTTGTTTGTATTATCGTCCTTGGTTCGTTATATAGCGAACAGGTTGTTGTTGGGAAGTTTGGACGGGAACTTCCTCATAAACTGTTTCAATAATCGGATCTTGACCGGGGCGTTCAATTTTGCGTTCGGAAACGACACGATAATAAACCTTTTTTTGTTTTGGGCGAGAAGTAACGATTTCATATTGTCTTACAACAGGTTTAGATTCAATAATGACGGGTTGGGTATGAACGATCTTTTGTTGATGTTGTTCAACGTAAGGTGTTTTCTGAACTGTTTCAGCTTCAGCAGAACCGGTTGAGTTTGAACCGCTCATGCGAGATGCAATAGCAGTTCCTGTTCCACTTACAATACCTGAAATCAAATAACCGATACCTGCAGCCCAGTTAGCTTTTGCATGACTGGGAGCCAAACTGGCAACTATGCACAGAGCTGGAATAATCAACTTTTTTGTGTTCTTTGATTTTCTTGGCATCTTCCTCTCCTTTTTACGGGCTCAGGATAATTATACACCAAAAGTTGACAAAAGTAAAGCGAAAAATTAAAAATGTTTATTTTTCAATATGTTATTTAAAATTTATTGGTAAGAAGCACGTTTGATTCTATCGTTGATAGCACGGCCTAAATTTACATCAGGAATAGGGGCGATGGCGATTTTTTTCTTTATGTTTTGGTTTTCGGCCTGATGCAACATTAAAAACAAATTGGCGGCGGCTTCCTGTAAATCAGCGCTAGGACTTAAATTTAAATCACATTCCATTGGACCAAAACCGATAAAAAATTCGTCCGCTTCAGGACTTAATACGTTGATCCGTGTTGTGTATTTAGGGGCATAGTGCTTTAACAATTGTCCCGGGGAAGAGGGTTTATTGGGATCACCATCAGAAAACAAGACTTTTTCGCCCAAAAAATCTTCCACTGTTTCGGCTGATAATCCGCCGGCACGCAAAACAACCACTTGTTTGTGTGTCATGTCTAAAATGGTGGATTCCACCCCGACCAAGCAGGGGCCAGCATCCAAAATCATCGGAACTAAATCGCCCAAACTTTTATACACATGTTGGGCTGTTGTGGGGCTGATGGATTGCGATTTATTGGCCGAAGGCGCCACAATCGGACAGTTGCTGGCTTTTATCAATTCTAAAGCAGTTGCATGATTGGGCATACGCACAGCAATTTTATCCAAACCGGCGCAGGCCAAATCCAATGCAGGATTATTGTCTTTTCTGTTTAATATAAAGGTCAAAGGCCCCGGCCAAAACTTTTTTGCCAAAGCCAAAATGCGTTCGTCCGTTTGAGCGTATTCGGTTAAAAAGTCAATATCGGCGATATGGGAAATCAGCGGATTAAAGGTCGGCCTGTTTTTAACGGCAAAGATTTTGGCGATGGCCCGGCTGTCATAGGCATTTGCCCCCAAACCATAGACTGTTTCGGTTGGAAAAGCCACCACCTGGCCCGATTGAATCAATTGGGCGGCCTTTAAAATATTTTGGGAATTGGCGGGTGTAATCATGAAAGGGACTTTATTTGAAAAAATAAGCCTATCGGTTATGATAGGCTTATGAACTTTAATTCACGGCCTTATTGGGCAACAGGAAATTCTGTTGCTTTTTCGGCGTTGAATTGAACCCATTTTTCGTCGGCTTCTTCGGAATTTTGAATGGCACCTTGGGGGCATTCACCGATACAGATACCGCAATCAATACATGCGTTGGGATCAACAACCATTTGTGTTTCGCCTTCGTGGAAAGCACCGACGGGGCAAACTTCAACACAGGCTTTACATTTAATACATGAATCATTTACAACTGATGGCATTTTTTTCTCCTTTTTAAAAATGAAACGTTGCATAATATACCATTTTTTTTACAAAAATCAAGTATTATTTTTTGATTTAAAATCCAATAAAACGCTTGACAAAGGATTAAAGGTTGTTTAGTATGGGGATAATTAATAAATAATAAAGGGAGATAAAAATGCAAAATTTAAGAAAAACAAACGAAACAGGTCGTTCTATGGTTGAAATGCTGGGGGTATTGGCCATTATCGGTGTTTTAAGTGTCACTGGTGTTGCGGGATATAAAGCCGCTGTCAGAAAGGCTTTAGCCAATAATTTATTGAATCAAGCTTCTATGCGTGCCACGGATGTTGCCACCCAAATAGCTTCAGGTAATTTGGATTCTTTGGGTAATGATGCTTTTGATGGTAATTTGGGTAGTGGTGTTACGATGTCCTCTGCTGTAAAAGGACCGGATGGATACACGGATTATGATGAATCGGATGAACAATTTACCTTGACCTTAGAAGGGTTGGATGAAGAAATGTGTCAACAAATGCAATCGATGACCGGTGGTTCACGTTCGGTTGTGCGTGCTGTTCTTTGTGATGG
>JAZQUH010000015.1:0-76387 GCA_045631185.1 Alphaproteobacteria bacterium
GGATATTTGCCAAAGGGAGGGGATTACGATACACGAATTGTGTTCCAAAATTGATGCCAGCAAAGGAACTTCGGGTTTATCATCGGCCACACGCTTGTTTGTGCTGACTTATTTTCGGTTTTTATTGAATCAATACGAACACCATAACGTCACACAAAACAAAACCTTTAATCCCGAAGCGGTATTAAAGCAAACGATTTAAATAAAATTAAAATAATGCTTGATTTTTTATAAAATAACTTTATATTGAAGGTGTATTTCATTTTATATAAGGAGTTTAATATGAAGAAACAATTTTTAACATTATTAGCCGGTAGCGTTTTATTGACTGGTTGTTCTTATTTGTGTTCGGATGAACTGGGTGAATGCCCCTACAAAAAGGCCGATTACACAATTGATTCAACTTTGTTTGCCTTTGATTCGGCCAATTTATCTGATACAGCTAAAACAAATTTAAATAAAGCCGCAAAAGTTTTGAAAGAAGAAGGCAAAGCAGCTCAGGTTAATGGATACACAGACAACACAGGCTCAGCAGCCTATAACAAAGGCTTATCTGAAAGACGGGCAAAAGCAGTGGCTTCTTACTTAGAAAAAGAAGGTGTTTGTTCAAAGAAATTAACGGTTAAAGGATTTGGTGCAACAGATTTTGTAGCTACAAATGATACAGTTGCAGGACGCGCCAAAAACCGCCGTGTGGATATTATTTTAAAATAAACAATAATCAATTATTTAAAAACGGATAAGGATCACTTTATCCGTTTTTTTTAAAAAAATAGTTGTATTTTCTTTTTTTTTCAGTATAACTGTTAGAAAGGGTATGTTATAGGGAGAAAAAAATGATTAAAAAGTTTTTGTTATTTTCTGTTTTTGTTGCCACTCCTTTTTATGTTTATGCAGATTTTACAAGGGGACAACGTTATTACAACGAAGGAAATTATTCCCAGGCTTTTTCTGAGTTCTTATCCGAAGCCAACGATGGAGATTATCGTTCTCAATATTATATAGGTCTATTGTATTCACAAGGACAGGGCGTAAAAAAGGATACAAAAAAAGCCGTAGAGTATTTAATTCCATCTGCCCAAAAAGGTTATGCTGATGCCCAAACTTTATTGGCTTTTTTATATTCAACAGGTGATGGCGTTCCAGTTAACAAGAAAAAAGCAATTGAATTATATGAGGCAGCTGCCGCCAAACAAAATGACTCGGCCAGACTTAATTTAGGTCTTGCTTATTACGAAGGAAATGGTGTCGCCAAAAACCCTAAAAAAGCTATTGAATTGATATCCCAAATACCTATTGACGCTGAAAGAAAATTTATCGGAAGACAACTAGGAGACATTTATATGAATAGCTCTGAAGAAAACAAAGAATCTAGAGCTAAAGAATACTATAAAAAAAGTGCGGAACTAGGAGATATCCCATCATTTTCTGCATTAGCTCAACTATTCGAAAAAGAAGGAAATGCAGAAAAAGCGCTAACCTACTATCAATATGCAGCATCCCAAAAAGATCCGCAAGCTCAATACAAATTAGGCAAGATGTATATAGATGGAATAGGAGTCAACAAAAAAGACATTATTACAGGATATGCCTGGATTGAAGTTTCTAAAGATGAAAGATACGAACCAGCTGTAAAAGCTTTTCAAAAAATCAACCGAAATCTGACGATTACTCAAATCGAAGCCGTTAAAGAAAAAGCAATCATGATTCGAAATGAAACCCTTGGCAAAATCGAATCACCGTTGATTACAGAGCAACAAGCTTCAAACCAAAATAACCCAGTCAAACCACACCCACGCCCTCACAGAAGAAATAGGTAATCCATGAACATAAAAAAATCATTTTTTTCCCCCTTTTTTTCGTTTAATCTAACTATTATCACTGGTATTATTATCGGTTGCTTTATCAACCTAATTTCCAGCGAAGTAAGACCTGTTTCTTCTTTTTTATTTTCCCCCACCTTATATATCATTTCATCCTTAGTTGCGATTACTTTTCGATTGGTATGGTGGATGGCAATGGAAAAGGGAACTATGTTTGAAGCCAAACATGTAATAATTCAAATATTCCAAGATATTTTAGTCATAAACGCCGTTATTTTATCCACTTTAAGTGCTATCTTTTTGTGGGAAACGTATTTACAATAATCAACGCATTATATCCGACAATTTGGGGAGTTTTTGGGATAGTTTCTTTAATGAAATTATCCCATTTTTTAATGTTTGAGGCACTTCAAACTTCCGGCTTTTGGCATAGTCAATATATTGGCGTAATTTGCTTTTATCCTTAATTTGAATATGGGCCGCTTCCAAGCGACCACGCCATAAATCAGACAATTGGGGCAAACCAACAACCGGCACATGAATGACCCCATCCAACACCAATGTTTCTTTTTTATCCTGATTTACCTGAATTGAAAAACGCATTGTTTTTAAATCGCTGTATGTTGTGTTTACCAAAATATCACCCACAAATTCATCCACACCCAACAATGACAAAGATGTCAAAATACGATGAAAAAAATCACGATAAGGAACATAATTATCCAACGCCTGCATTGGTTCAGAAGAATACAGATTTTGCATTGCCTGTTTGACATTCAATCGAACATTTGACAAGCGTGCATTCAATCCTTTATCATTCATGTTTAAAACCATTTTTTCCACATGATGCGGTACATTCAAACCGGGAAACTTTAACTGATAAAAAATCAAGCCCTGCTCTCCCCAAGATTTTTCCATTTTTTCATAATGAACATCCGATTGAACAAAACCATAGGATTTGTATTTTTCTTCCAATTTTCCCGTTTTTGAAGCATTGGTAAAAACGAACCCTAATCCAACCAAAAATAAAATGAAACTAGCAAACAAAATTTTATGAAACATCTTTGCACCACTCCTGTTGACAAAATTTTATATCAGATACCTGCATCTGATTTTGATAAAACATCCCCTGAACAATTGCCCAACCGATTTTTAATTTCGGATGATGTTTTAATTCAATAACTTTTGGCAAATCTGTCTTAGCAGTCCCATCCAAATCAATTGTATTGATATGAACAATCACACGCCCTTTAACCGGTTTTTCCATTATGCGTGATTGAACATCTAGATGATTTAAACTGGTTATCGGTAAACCTTTTACTTCTGATTTTCGGAGTGTTTTAATCGGAACAGATAATTTATCAGAATAATCAATTTTTAAATCATTTTCACTTGGCTCAACATTCAACAAAACTTTGCTTGACTCTTGACGCAATTCAATGGGGGTATTGATATCCGAATCATCGAAATCTGTTTGAATTGGCACAATTGTCTTTTCTTTCGTTTTAGCATCTATCTGCATTTGAAAAACGATATCGGAAGCCAAAGCATCCGATTTGGTCGCCCCAAAAACAGCTATCGTTTCCAATTTGGCACACAATTTTTTGGCAATCAGGAAAGCTTCTTTAGTGATTTGTTCCTGAAACGCTTCGTTTAAAAATAAATCCCTTTGTTTATTTACCACCAATAATCTGAAAATCGGACAGCCCTGAAATTCTGTATAAGAACCAGATTCATTTTTAGTGGCACGCAACTGAACGATGTAATCAATGTCCGGACCTTCATCACGATGTGCCAAAAAGGTTAAAGACTGAACGTTTTCGCTTGGTGTTAAACGATTTAAAACATGCGCTTTGGCCGGCAAAAGCCCCAGCCAGTACCCATCCATAAAAAATCCCTTTAAAGTCTCTGTTTTTTCTTTTCGTCCATCTATAATCTCCACCTGATGATAGCCATGCACCCAACCATCCGGACAATCCGCTTTCGTTTGAACGGACCAATTTTTCATACTCTTGGAACTTAAATATCTTATAGCACATTTTTTATCCGCCGTTGACAAAACAACTTCATCCAAACCAGCATGCCCCATCACAGGAAAAAGGATTAAAAGCAGGATAAAAAATCTCATTGCGACTCCTTTAAGAGTTGGACACCAAAATACACGGACAATTTTGCTGATTTAAAAAATGGCATGCTTGAACAGCCCCTCCTCTGTCGGCAAAACCTCTCAACTGTGCTTTAAACAAAGATTCCTTTAAATCTGCCATCACTTTTAAATTTGGCGTTTTTAATAAATCAAATGCTCTTTCGGCCATTTGTAGAGCATTTTGCTTTGAACGAAAAGCCCCCACCTGAATCGCCCAACCCAATGTATCATTTTTGGCAATCGTGTTAAAATGTGGGGCGTGTTTTTGAATGCTCGTATTTAAGGCCTGACGAATGCTTCTTTCCATTTCAAAAGAAAACGGGGTAATATCTGCTTTGGGCAACATAAAATGGCGGTGAAGCGGATCCATGGCCGGCGATAATTGACCGTTTGCAACGGCTTGTTTTTGCAAACCAACCCGTTCAAAACCTTTATCCAATAAACCTTTCATCATTGTATCTCGACTGAATCCATCATCTTGCCCCATTACAACACCCACCAAACGGGTCCCATCCTGATTAGCTGTTGCAATCAGGTTATACCCACCCGCCGACACATATCCTGTTTTCATGCCTTCTGCACCTGGGTATTCATTCAAAATACGGTTGTGCGAAGTATAAGTCCGACCATTTAGATCAAATGTTTTTTGTGAAAACAACGAATAATGTTGAGGGTAATGTTGAATCAAAGCCAAAGTCAAAACAGCCATATCTTTGGCGGTTGTTTTTTGTCCCACTCTGTGCAAACCCGAAGCATTCTTAAATGTTGTTTGTTTCATATTTAATTGTTCGGCCATTCGCGTCATCATATCGGCAAATTTTTCTTCATCTGTGGCCAAAGCCTCAGCCAAAACCACCGCCGCATCATTGGCTGAATGCACAATGATTGCATCCACCGCCTGACGCACGGTCAAAGTCTGACCGGCATACAAATTCAAGTTCGTTCTGGGTTGCGTGGCGGCATTTTCAGAAACAGGCAATTTATCATCCCATTTCAACAATCCTTTTTCAACAGCACCGAAGGTTAAATAAAGCGTCATCAATTTTGTCAATGAAGCCGGCGGAATTTGGGCATCGATATTATCCTTATAAAACATATAACCGCTTTGTGCATCGGCAATTAAAGATGCCGAAATACGCCCTTGCGCCATTACGGGAAAAGCAAACAGTAAAAAACCAGCACACAAAACCCCTTTTATCAGACTTTTCATACAAAAATCATAACAAAAAAACACCCGAACAGTCAAGCATATTTTTAAAAAATAACATGTCATGCAAAAAAATCCTTGCAAAATAAAAAAAAATCCGTTATAATATCGACCAAGCCTTTAAACAGACCCCATCGTCTAGAGGCCTAGGACATCGCCCTTTCACGGCGGTAACGGGGGTTCGAATCCCCCTGGGGTCGCCAATTATAAGCCATTGATTTTCAATGGCTTTTTTACTTTTAAAGATTTTATCAATAACATCAAAAATTAAAATAGGTAGCAAATAGGTAGCAAATAAATTACTCCGAGCTTTTATCTATTTATTAATATTCTCAATATCAATCTTTGGATAAGCCGGTTGAACTGGTTGAATAACAATCTTTGGCAAAGATAAATTCTCAGAAAAACCATCCTTTTGCAAATTCTCCCCCAGTGTATCTCGAATAGTCTCAAAAGCTCGAACATCTCCAGTTAGTGCTTTTTGAACCAGAGCAAGACAAACCTGCTCCCGATAAGTTCCTTCTGCTGTTTTTTTATCCATTAAGTATTCTAAAATATCCCGCATTTGTTTTTTAGCAGCCCGAATCTTCCCACTAGCTTTTCCACCGGCACAGGCAATTTTCCTTTGTTCATCCTTTGTTCGTTTATTTAGCGGTATCAAATTTGACATAAAGCACCTCTTAATACATTATATCATACTAAAAGCATTTTTCAAAATTGCACAAAAATTCAAAATATATAATTATATCATCATTAAACATAATACAACTATAACTATTTGAAAAATATAGATTTTTAGGAATATTTTCCTTGACTTTTGGTGTGATTTGTGTTATTATTTGGTCGATTAGCAGGCACCGGTGTATCCGGTGTTTTTTTGTTAATCTTTATATGATGACAATTTGTAACTCCTGATATTTCAAAGGCTCTGCCCTATGGCAGAGTCTTTGTTTTTCGGGCGTTTTTTATTATAATAAAATGGAGAAAAAGAAATGTCTAACCATATTAAAATACAGGGCATCAGCCCACGAATACAATATGTGGCGGACGGAGAACTAAACGCTTATGAATTTCCGTTTGTCATTTTTAATCCATCGGATATCAATGTTTATTTTAATGATAAAGTGCAGGATTTAGACACCTATACGGTTGCAATAAGCAAAAATACAGAAGGTGGGGAAGTCTCTTTTGAAACAGCCCCTACTTCGGGCACAATTATTACCATTGTTCGAAATCTAGCCATTAAACGCACAACCACCTTTCAAGAAGGTGGCGCTTTGCGGGCCAAAGTTTTAAACAATGAATTTGATTATCAAATGGCTTGCCAACAACAAATAGCGGATAATTTGAACAGGTCTATGGTATTGCCCCCCTATGCGGTTGATACGGATGTAGATTTGACCTTACCAACCCCAAGTGCCGGCAAAGCAATTGTGTGGAATGCGGAAGGCACAAATTTGGAAAACTCGGCCGTAAAAATCAACGAATTGGAAAGCACCTTAAAGGGCTATAAAGAAAGCGCAGAATCATCCGCCACCGTTGCCACCGAAAAAGCATCCATTGCCTCAAACAAAGCCGATATTGCTAGTGAAAAGGCAGATATCGCCACCCAAAAAGCCAACGAGGCCGTTTCCACCCTTGCCAGCAAAGCCAACAAAGATATGGATAATTTGTCTGATACAGGAAAATCAAATCTATCACACCTGTCATGTCCTGATTATTCTGCAGGAATATCTATTAGCTATAATACCGATTTTACGGCAGAAAAAGACGGTATTATCAAATATAGAAAGTATACTTACGGAAACAAAGGAGATGTAATAGTGACCATAAACTCACAAGAGATAGATATCTTGGCATTTTCTGGTAATCCTGGCCCTGTTCTTGGAGGAATGTGTTTCATTTCTCAAGGAGAAATTTTTAAAATTTCAGGAGGTAATAGTGATTCCCATACTATCTTTTACCCATTGAAAGGAGAAGTATAAATGCAACAACTTATTAAAATAAACAATGACAATATTTGTGTCTTTATTGGGACAGACAAACAAAAAGCAAAAGAAAATGGCTTCTATTATGCAGATGTTGTTCAGGCTTGGGATGGCAAGTGGTATTTTGCTAACCAGGTACCTCCTTGCCCACAAAAAATATATATAGAAAAGCGTTTAGCCGAATATCCATCCATCCAAGACCAATTAGATATGATTTATTGGGACAAAGTGAATGGCACAAACTTGTGGCAAGAAAAAATTACTGAAATAAAAGTAAAGTATCCAAAGAAGTAGACACCTATCAGCCCGTCAGTAAATGACGGGCTTTTTAATTAAAAAGTTCCATTTCTACTAACAATATCTTCAATGTTATGGCCATGAATAATGTCAAGCACAATGGATTTTTCTGTTTGAAAAGTCATTAATACCCTTTCCAATACCTCTTGCTCATATTTTTGATAGATAACAACCAGGCCACAATCATCCATAAACAGTAAATCATTTGGATGGATAGGAATTCCATCAATTTTTATTGGTTTTTGATAATAATCTAGTACTGCCCGACGACGAACATCTTGGGCATTATATGACCTACAATAGACAGGAAAATTCAAAAAAGAGGTTGTTTTTACATCTCTTGTTGCCCCATCAATAATTGCAGCTATAGCCCCAGAACGAATAGCAAGCCGAGCATTCAAATCTCCGAAATAAGCAAAATCTTTTTCCTCGTTTTCAACGACAATAATGCTATTTTCAAACATACTTTGATAACTTTCCAATGCTTTATAAATCCCTTTGAAATCTTCTCCTTTTTTTAATGTTCTCAACCGAAGCGTATTGGCTCGTCCAAGAACTGTTTGATTAGGAAGGTTGCATTTCCAGTTAGGTATAATTGCTCCACAATCTTCTTTCTTTTCAATTTTCATATCATCTAATAAATCCGATATAGCGGGGGTCGTAATAAATTTTTTAATCAAATTAAGTTTTTCATTTTCTTTTCTGTGCAAACCCTTCGCATAAGTTTCTGCAAAGCAAAGATCTTCTGGTGTATTAACATCAACCAATTCTTCTAAATCCCCATAAATCAGCAAAGGATTATCGCCATATCTGCGCTGTGTTTTCAGTGCACTTTCTTTTTTATGGATATATAATCCCATTGATTCAATAATCGTCTCGGGCAAATCTTTACTGTTAGGAATATGATTGATATCATAAGTGGGTTTACCATCTTTCCAAAAATAATATTTATCTTTTTTCATTAAAATAGCAGAATCATACTGTGAATTATTCTTTAATTCTCTGATGGCATTATCAATCGTTTGCGGATGAATAAAAGGAGAGGTACATAATAATTGGACATAAATATCTGCATCTGGAAATGAATTAACTTCATTCATAAACATTTTATGTCCATCTGTCTTATTGTTTGCAAGCGAAGGATTTCTTTTCATAAAATGAATAGGCAGATAATCTGCAAGGTGATACATCTCTTCTGATTCCGTGTCCAAAAAAACTTTATCAATTTCTTTACACTCCAATAACTTCTTTAAGGCATGTATATAAAGTCTTTCACCATCCAAAAAGCGCATATTTTTGTTTTCTACACGTTCTGAAGTTCCCTTGGCAGGGACAAATGCATATACTTTCATTTTAATTCTCCTTTGTTTGGTATAAATCATTAAAGATTCCTTTTAATCCGACAGGGTTAACCGAAATTACCTCTGTTTCTGGATAATATGTTTCAATAAATTTTTTAATTTCAATCCATGAATCAACAACGGATTTATCATTGAAAACAATATCTTCATTGCGTTTTTTTGAATCATATGTGCTTCCGCTAAAATGTCCTTTTGACGCAATTGTACAATCAATTCCCACCAAATAAATCCGTTTTGGATTGGTGTACATAATAAATTGCATGGCCTGAATGGCAACAGAACAAGAATTTGCCAATGGTTCAGAATCAATATCATAGGTAATTCTGTCATTTAAATATCCTGCAGTTGTTTTATATTGATACACATTTTTAGTATTAGCAAATTTAGAATAAGGAATTTGAAAATTTGGTCCCAAATTTTGATCTCCAACAAATTTAATAGCATCATAAGCAAAAAATCGGTCATATAATTCCTCATCTGGTAAATCTAATCCAGCTTTATCAATCGTAAAAAGGTAATCAAAATGAACTTTATCATATAGAAAACTTCTATTCAACCCAACATATACTGCATTTTTAATGGGAACAAATTCGTTTAAACTAGGGCCAGCGCCAACCAACACAACATCTTTTCCATTATTGATATTACGAAATTGTGAAAAAGTCTTTTGATGTAATAGGGCCGTTGTAATAGAACGTTGAATAGATCGAACTAGCTCTTCTTTTGAAAAAACATCAAAAGCATTTCTAGTTATGTTTTGTACTTTTTGTGGTTGTACATACTTTTTCCGAAATGCTCTTCGTTTTTCTTTGTTGCGGATAAAGGCGGCACAAATTTGATAAAATATTTTATTCATTACATTTTCCTTTTCTGTTTTATTTTTAATAATGGGATACAATTGAATAAAAGTACTCTTGTATCTTTTTTTGTTTTTATTGATAAAACTGGTATTTTTAATACATAAAACTCCTTTTTATGTGGTGGATAACTTCTACATTCCATAAACGAAAATCCCAAAATCGAAACTTTAAATAAATAGGTAAATTTTTTATTTTTCTGTTTCCTTAAATACCAATCAGAGAAAATAGGCCTATATTCTGAATGTTGTGGGTCATAAGCGCATGGCGTTTCTTTGAAATTTATTTTATCTTCCTTGTTAGGATTTTCGATAAAATTCATTAACCAATCAGTTAGTGTCTCTGAATCCAAATAAATTTCCTGATTATGAAAAATTCTGATGATATCATCTGCAAAATCACAAGCTGTTCCTGAAATGATAGAACTCACTTCTTGCCGTTTTTTTTCTTCAGCAGAAACGGGAGATTTATAAACAGGAGCGTTATTTTCAATGTTTAATATAGGTGCTTCTGGTGAAGATATCATAAATTCTATTAAACGTAAATCAGGCGCATAATAACTTTTTTTCTTGAATGTTTTTACATCTAGTGCATCCAAAGCATCTTTTTGAATCAGATAATAAAAACCTGTGATTTCTTTTTCAGGAAGTAATTTTTGTAAAAAACGTTGCCCTGAATAAAACAGGGAAACTGTATCCACTATCGCTGTTTTTGGGGCGGTAATTTTATGTGCATCCAGATACTTTTTATAGTTTTGAAGTTCCTTGTGTGCTAATGCTTCAAAAATATCTTTTTTTTCTTCCAAATACGCCACACCTTCCTCTGCCGAAACAATATGGGGGGCATCTTTTAATAAAGGGGATTTATTTCTGTAATACTCAATAAGTGTTTTTGTGTGTTCATAGGCAAATTGTCCCTCTTTTTCATAGTTCAGTAAACACAATAAATTTAAGGAACGAGGTGTATAAATATAGTGTGTCTGGGTATTTGGACGTAATTTCTTAAAAATCTTTTGTAATGTATACCCATCACGTCCTAAAAAGATAAGGTCGTTTAGTTGAGTTGATTCTTTTTCCACCCATTTCATAAAAGCAAAGCAAGCTGGACCATTATATTCATAACCAAATTTTTCCCAATAATTTTGATTTGAATGTGCATATTTTAATGCAATCATTGCGACCATGATGGAAGCTCCAATATTATTTTGATGAGCCTCTAAAAAGAGTTTAACTCTTGGGAAAGCATCCAGATATTTATCTAAGATACGTTCAATTTGATAGGTCTGTATTCCCAGTTTTTTAGCAGGTAATATATCTATCTTCTTATTATCTCCAATGTGCAAAATTTTTGATGGATTTACATTGCATTCTTTTATTACCTCTTTGAATAAATTACCTGAAGATTTTAATTTTCGACATTCCCCAGAAACATATACTTTGTTAAAGTGTTTAAATCCATTTTTGCACAAAACTCTCTTTAAAAAATCACTATGTAAATACATATCTGATACGATGACAATTTTTTTGTTTTTTTGAATAGCGTAATCGTAAATTTCTTGAATCAAAGGATTGGGCATTAGAATGGAGAATTCAAAGTCCAGTTCTTTTTGCAACATACCTTCATATTTTTTAGGCATTTCAGAATAGATTTCTTCTATGTTTGTGCATTCATTTTCTGAAGTTGTGTATTTCTTCCATGCACTAACTTCAGCTTGTTCTCTAATATTGTTAAAATCGGTTATATCATATAATTTTGACATATGCAAAAACACATCATTCGGACGAACATAAGGCCTGATTAATAATGTATCAAAGATATCAAAAGAAATAATTTCCGCTTGGTCAATTAATTTAAATACTGGATTTGGCATTTTTTCTCCTTATAAAAATACGTATTAAGTAAAACAAAAATATATCTAATTTCTCTGGTAAAATTCTAATTTTACACAGAGGAATAAATCGGAACAATTTTATACGAACAATATTTCCGTTTTTAGAGTTTTTTTGAGTAACGAACAAAATTGGAAAAATAAAAAACAATTTAAACGTATAAGTTGCGTTTAAAAAAATTATATAATTATATATTTTTGCATTCTTCCATAATGATATTTTATGATATTTTCTCCAAACGGAAGAATGGTTTGTATCTTGGTAAGACCATGGTTTAAATTTACCCGCATAATGATAAATCAAAGGAGATTTAAGCGATTTTTTTATTATTTCTTTAGGATAGAATGCATTTTTCCAATTTCTAATTTTATTTATACCTGGGTCACAAAAAACGTTGTATTCAGGAGGAAGGTATTCCACCTTATTTCTATACTTTTGTCCACACAGAGCGTTTAAAATATCTTGGTCTGCATAAGGCGGGTTTGGATTTTTCTTCATAAAATCTAGCACTTGCTGGAATAAATTTAATTTTTTAGCCAATCTAATGTTGAATAATAAAAATCCAGCATTGAAATAAGGATATTCCATAGGAGCTTTCACAAAATTTTTAAAAGCATCCATAGAGTACACATGTTTAAGTGTTGTTTTACGTGTCTTTATTGCAAATGCTTCCGCAACAGCCTTTAATAATATTTCATCTTTTAAAGAGTCATAAATTTTGGATAAATCGGTGTCTACAATCATATCTCCATCGATATAAAAGCACTTATCAACATCAGATGGCAAAATATCTAACATTAATAGACGGTAATAACATACTAGATTAACATACTGTAATTTAAAAGTTGATGTGTCCACTTCTTTAAAATAAAAAAGATACTTCTCCATCGGCATATCCACAATTTCACAAGGAAATTGAGAAGATAATTCATGCATTTTTTCTTTATCTTGTTCAGTAAAATCTGTTTCAAAAATAAAGAAACGAGCATATCTATCAGGAGATAAATTTCTCATAATGGATGTAATGGTTACCCCTAACTGCATAACATAATTTTTATCACCAGTAAGTACAAAATTAATACAATCTCTATTCATTTTCATTTTTTAATTCACCTTTAAAAGTTGTCTATATTTCCAATATCGGTTAATTTTATGTCCCCAGATTTTAAGAAATCCCTTCTGATTTATTTTATTTAACTCATCTGAAAATTCATTTATAAGTTCAGCTTGGCTTTCTTTGGATGTTTTTTGAATTTTATTAAATTGTTGTTTTAAAATATTTGGAATTAATTGACGACAAACAAAATTCCTTTCTTTTGAAGATTTGTTTTTATACGTCTTTATAACTTCCTGTAATCCATAGCTGTAATCACGAATATTTTTTGCAGATATTTGTATATTAGAAATAGAATCTGGGTTTATCCGATAAAAGTATAAAGGCAATTCCAATAAAACACTGTGCGGATGTTTTGACAAAACATCATAGGTGTGTGGATAATCTTCATAGGTAATGCCTGGGATAAATTGAATATTTTCAATTAAGGATTTTCGATATAATTTTGACCAAGTATTGACAGATACTTTCCATTTACACCTTTTCTTTTGATAAAACAAAGGCATATTTGTAATATAACTATCAACTTTATCTATATTATAAGGAAGAACATTAATTTCTTTCCCATTTGAAAAATGTTGAAAAGAAAAACTTACCATATCGGCATTTTCTTTTTCAGCCAATGTATGACAAATATCCAACAATTGAGGATGAATAAAATCATCCGAATCTAAAAACAAAATGTATTCCCCCGTAGCCTGTTTTAAGCCATTATTTCTAGCCATAGACAGACCTTTATTTTCCTGAGTGATGACTTTGATACGGCTATCTTTTTGGGCGTATTCGGCCAAAATCGTGCCACAATTATCGGGACTGCCGTCATTAACACAGATGGCTTCCCAATCAGTGAATGTTTGTGCCAGCACCGAATCCAAACAGGCCGGCAAATATTCTTCAACTTTATAAACAGGAATGATAATACTTATCTTAGGCATTACAGACTCCTTTTGATGATTCCACTTTATTCGGTTGAGAACGGTTCCAGCCTCTGGCTTTCACAAAGCGGGATATTGTGCTTAAATCCACACCATATTTTTGGGCAATATCTTTATAGAGTTTTCCTTGATCATATAAAGATTTTATTTCAGAGGTAAAAGCAAACAAAGTTCTTCTCTTTGTTCTGTTTCTGTTGGGTGTTATACCATTGCGTTTTAATAAATCAGCCACAGTTGTTCTGTAACAATGGTATTTTTCACACAGAATTGCGGCAGAAACACCTTTTTTATACTCTTCTATTATCTTGTCTTTATCTTTTTCCAAACAGAAAGGTTTACCTTTCCGCATAAGGGTGTTTTGTTTCTTTAAATAATAATAAATCGTTGAAGGAGGTTTATTAAAGAGCCGAGCTATTTCACGATAACTCATACCATCTTGATACATTTTTCGAATAGCTCTTACATCTAATTTTAAAAGATTGCTCTTTTGGGGCTTTTTGGTAATAACAGTCATTTTTCCCCCTGAGCATAAAGAGCAACAATATCCTTTTTGGTCAAAAAGATTTCATCTTTGTCTAATAATAACTGAGCCGGAGATACATCTAAAATTTTGGCAATTTTATACAGCGTCTTTAAAGTTGTTCCTGCTCTACCCCGCTCTATTAAACTGTAACTGATAGTAGCCATAGAAAGAGCTTTTGCCATTTGTTTTTGCGATAAAGAGTTCATTGTGCGATAATGACGTAAATTCCTTCCTATATTTTCCAAAAAACAATTACTTTCACCAGCTTTTCCAAATACTTGCATAAATTTTATCCTTCTTTAAAGAAACGGACGTTACTTTTAAAAGAAGTTATTGCTTGACAAACGTTTATCTTTTGTGTATCTTGAATTTCGGAAAAAATGTCCGTATAAAAAAAGAATTATAAATCTAAATTATTCTTCTGAATATAACTATTGATAGTATAAAAACTTGTGTTTAATTTATGTGCAATTTTATTTATTGAGAATCCTGACCGTAGTAATTCTTGAATCTTTTTTTCTTTACCATCCAGTTTGTGATGCTTATTTTTAGTCCCCGGCCTTCTGCCTAAAATTTTACCCTCAGCCTTAAGACGTGCAAGGGCCTCCTTCGTCCGCTGACTTATCAACTGTCTTTCAATTTCTGCAGAAAGTCCGAAAGCAAATGCCAATACCTTACTTTGAATATCAGCTCCCAATCTATAGTTTTCCTTGATTGTCCAAATCTGACATTCCTTTTGTAAGCAAGTTTGCAAAATTCCCATAATCTCCAATAAATTCCTCCCCAATCGAGAAAGTTCACAAGTGATTAAAATATCCCCCTTTTTCATCTTCTTTAATCTTCGTCCCAATGCTCTTTTTTCCAATGGCTGTCTGGATGAAATCGTTTCTTTCAACCACTCGTCAATTTGGATTTGATTATTCTGAGCAAAGTTTTTTAACTCATGTTGTTGATTGGCAACATTTTGTTTTTCCGTACTAACACGAATATAAGCGATAACAGTCATTTCTCCTCCTTTCTTAGAATATTGTAACGACAATTCACCTGTTTTTGATTCTAGATTATATAATCATCCGAATTTTAAAATTGACTTTTGATGGCTTTCGGGATATTCTATAAAGTATGACGAAACAGGGCCATGAAATCATCAAAGAAAAAATTAAAACTTTTTCACACAAAGCCGGTGTTTATCGGATGCTAGATGAAGATGGTAAAGTTTTATATGTCGGAAAAGCAAAAGATTTGGTGCATCGTTTAACCAACTACACACGCCCCGAAAAATTATCTTTTCGTATTCGGGAAATGGTGGCTCATGTCAAAGATGTGGTGATCATTGAAACGGCCGGCGAAACCGAGGCTTTTTTGTTGGAAAACGAACTCATCAAACAATATCATCCCTATTATAATATCCTGTTAAAAGATGATAAAAGTTATCCGTATATTGCTTTATCCAAAGATGAATTTCCCCGATTATTTAAATATCGTGGAAAGCGTCAAAAGGGTGTGGATTATTTCGGGCCTTTTGATTCGGGTGAAAGTGTAAATCACACTTTGGTGGAATTACAAAAACTGTTTGGTTTGCGTTCATGCAAAGACAGTTATTTCAACAATCGCACACGCCCCTGTTTAATGTATCAAATTAAAAGATGTTCGGCACCTTGTTGCCAAAAAATTACGCCTCAGGATTATCAAAAATCGGTGGAACAAACACGGGCTTTTTTGACACAAAAATCTTATACCATTCAGGAAAATTTACAAGCCCAAATGATGCAACTGTCCGCCAATCAGGAATATGAAAAAGCCGCCGTTTTACGTGATAAAATTGCCGCCTTAAACAAAATTCAAGGCACCAGTCAGGCTTTGCCCAATCATGATACGGATACGATTGCTTATGCTTTTTCAAACGGCACTTTGTCTTTACAGGTCTTTTTTCACCGTACCGATCGTTTAACAGGACATCAGGAATACCTGTTACATCAAGTGGATGAAAATGATTTAAACGAAACTTTATCCAGTTTAATTTTACAACTTTATAGTCAGGTTCCCCCGCCGGATGTGGTTTGTCTTTCGTGGTCGGCTGATGATGTTTTGGAAAATGCTTTGTCCGAAATGGCACAACATCGCATTAAAATATCCGTTCCGCCTTTCCGCCAAATCCGAAAAGATTGGATGGTTCAGGCGATACAATCGGCCGAACGCGCCCTAAATACCCAAGAAAACAAACAAAAAACATGGCTGGCTTTTGCCGATTTATTAGGGATAAGTGATTTAAAAATTGTTGATATTTTTGATAACAGTCATTTGCAAGGATCCAATGCTGTGGGGGGGATTGTGTCAGCCGGACCAAACGGATTTTTAAAAAACAGATATCGCCGTTATAACGTTCCCCAAGAATTGGCCGGTGATGATTTTGGTATGATGCGTTATGTTTTAAAACGACGTTTACAGCGATTACAAAATGATGGTTGTTTGCCGGATGCATTATTATTGGATGGCGGTAAGGGGCAATTGTCTTCGGTGATGCAGGTGTTGGATGAATTGCAAATTCAAATGAAGGTTTTGGCGATGGCCAAAGGGGCGGGACAACACGATAAAGGTTTGGAAATTTTTTATTTAAATTCCGATCCCAATACCCCGATACATTTGGATTTAAAGGGTGATTTAATACATTTATTGCAACGATTGCGTGACGAAGCCCACCGTTTTGTCATCGGATCGCACAGGGCCAAACGTGAAAAAGGGATGTTCCATGAACGGTTGGAAGATATTGAAGATATCGGTCCTAAACGCCGAAAAATGTTAATGTTGCATTTTGGATCCGTGCGGGCCATTTCGGGGGCCTCCATAGAACAAATTAAAAATATTCCAGGTTTTAATGAAAAAATTGCAAAAAAAGTCTATACTTTTTTCCATAATAGTGCTATAACATAGAAAAAACGAAAGGGGTTTTTTATGAAAAAAACAAAATCAAAGAAAAGTTTAAAGGCAAAAGTAGCACCCGTAATTCAAAAAAAGGTGGCGCCTGTTTTGAAAAAAGCTGAAAAGAAAATCAACATTCCGAATTTATTGACAGTCATTCGGATGTGGGCTATTCCTTTGATTGTTTTAACCTTTTTCTTTAAAAGAACATCGCCGGAAAATTCTGTTATGTGGGCATGGGTTGGTGTTGTATTGTTTGCCATTGCCGGTATTACCGATTATTTGGATGGTTATTTGGCACGCCATTGGAATCAGCTCAGCCGTTTTGGTCGTGTCTTGGATCCGATTGCCGATAAATTGTTGGTCGGTTCCATTTTGGTGATGTTGGCATGGGAAGATCGTTTAAATGGCATTTTGGTGATTCCGGCCGTTATTATTTTGTGTCGTGAAATTTTGGTTTCTGGTTTGCGTGAATTTTTGGCCGAAATTAAGGTCGGTTGTCCCGTCACCCGTTTGGCCAAGTGGAAAACAGCCTGTCAAATGATGGCCTTACCAATGTTGATGATTTGTGATGAAGCGGGTGTGGCCAATGGCTTTTTCACATTCTTGGGCACTATATTCTTTTGGGGTGCGGCCATTTTGACCATTATGACAGGATACGATTATTGGAAATCCGGTCGCAAATATATGAACGATTAAAGTTTAATCCCTGTGATAGGGGTGATTATTCCAAATGGTTGTGGCACGATAAAGTTGTTCGGCCAATACGACTCTGATTAAAAAATGGGGCAACGTCATCCGTCCAAAGGATAATTTTAAGTTGGCCCGATTTAAAACGCTTTTACCGTGTCCGTTGGCACCGCCGATCATTAAAACAATCGGATTGGCTTTGTCTTTGGCAACTTTTAATTGACCGGCAAATTCACGGGAAGAAAGTGTTTGTCCGTGTTCATCCAACGCCACCACATAGGCATTATTTGGTAAATCCGACAACAATAATTTGGCTTCGGCCTCTTTTAGGTCAGCATCGGGCAAATTCTTTTTTTCAACATATTCACGTATTTCTATTTTTTCACGTGTTTTTTTTAAATACCCTTCAATCAACTTTGATTCGGGATCAGAAAGTTTTAATTTACCAATACAACGAATTTGAATCATTTTGTTTTCTTTTCATACTTACAGGGTAATAAATCCGATATATCGCCAATTGTCCAACCACGTTTGTTTTTGGCGGGCAAAACAACTTTGGCCTTTGGACCGTAATCGGAAATATATTCACGGCATTTACCACAGGGGGATATCACATAGCTGGGGACATCACGCACAGCGACAATGGTATCAATTTGCATCTCTTTTTCGGCCGTATGGGCCATACCGATAGCAATAATTTCCGCACATGTTGCCACGGATGGTTGATTGGTACCGGTATTTAATGCCTGATAAACATGGCCTGATTTTGTTAAAACGGCGGCCGCCACCACCGAATGATGGCCTTCTTTTTGATATCTGGCCTCAATTAAATCTTTGGCCATATCCACCAAATTTTGGGTTGTGATTTTTGTCATTTAAAACTCCTCAATATCCACAATGTCTTCAATCATTTCATCCAAGGCTTCCCTATCCACATCTTTATATTCCACAATGGGTTTGGGTAATTCAGGACGTTCGGGGCGTTGAATATCTTTTTGGATATCCCCGGGCAATAATTTTTCCGCCCAATCGGATGATTTTTGAATGTATTTAACCGAGAAATTGTTTTCTTCCATCTTTTCAATTTGTTTTGGGCTGAATGCAATTTGACGGGCAAACAACCACACCAAGACAATCAATAAAATCGCCCGAGCAACACCAAAGGCCAAGCCCAAGATTCTGTCCAAACCGGACAAAGAACTTTTACGTAAACTGTGTGTGATTTTGGCATTAACAATGGTCATAACAATCAAAACAACCAAGGCCAACAATCCCGTAATAATCAAAGTCCACATTTTGACATTTTCCACCTGTCCCACCAACAAACCGTTGACGGGTTGATAAGAATACAATGCTGTGGCACCCGCAATAATCCAACTGGTAATTCCCAATAATTCACGCAACAAGCCACGATAAAGTGCAAACAATACCGAAACAATTATTGTGGCGACAACAACAAAATCAATCATACCCATGGCTATTCTCCTTTTTATGTTATAATAACAACATTTTTAACTTCTGTCCAACAATTTTTAACATTCCCCTTTGTTAAAAAAAGTAAGCAGTGTTTTTAAATTGCCGATATCCACTGTTTTAAAAGTTGTTTTTTTATTTTTATTGGGTGGAACCAAGGCTTTTTTAAAGCCCAACTTGCCGGCTTCTTTTAACCGTAAATCCGATTGAGGTACATTACGGATTTCACCCGACAAACCGATTTCACCAAAAAAGACCATATCGGCCGGTAACGGATGATTAAAGGCACAGGATAAAATGGCCATTACAACCGCCAAATCCACCGCCGGTTCGCTTAATCGCATACCGCCGGCCACATTGACAAAGATGTCTTTATTGGCCAAAGAAACGCCACATCGGGCTTCCAATACCGCCAACAACATATTTAATCGGTTATTATCCCATCCCACCACAGAACGCCGTGGATTAGTCCCCGCCATCGGGGCCACCAAAGATTGAATTTCCACCAACATGGGACGGGTACCTTCAATACCGGCAAAAACACAACTGCCCGATACATTTCCTTGACGATCAGCCAAAAATAAAGCTGAAGGATTTGGCACTTCCATTAAACCTTTATCCGTCATTTCAAACACACCGATTTCATCGGTCGCACCAAAGCGGTTTTTGACCGAACGTAAAATACGGAAATGATGGCCTCTGTCGCCTTCAAAATATAAAACGGTATCCACCATGTGTTCCAATACTCGGGGGCCTGCCAAAGTTCCTTCTTTGGTCACATGTCCCACCAAAAATAAAACAAATCCCCGCTTTTTGGCCAAACGTATCAATTCATGACCGCAGGCACGCACCTGTCCCACCGTCCCGGGGGCCGATTCAATCATATCGGAATACATGGTTTGAATGGAATCTATTACCACGATATCGGGGGCTTTATCATCATCCAAAGTGGCCACAATATCACGCATGCGTGTTTCGGATGCCAGCTCAACAGGATTATCGGCCAAGGATAAACGCATGGCACGTAAACGAACCTGATCCACGGATTCTTCTCCCGAAATATAAACGCAACGTGTGGGATGGCCGTCTTTGTTCACACCTTTTGTCAGGGCTGAAACCGTTTGCAATAAAAGTGTGGATTTACCAATACCCGGATCACCGCCCACCAAAATCACGGACCCAGGCACCAAACCACCGCCGGCCACCCGATCCAATTCGCCAATATTGGATTTTAAACGAAATAAAGTTTCGGGCGATCCCCTTAAATCCAAAAATTCAATTTTGCGTCCGTTTTGACCCCCCGTGGCCGTTGGGCTGTCAGGCTTTTGAATCTCTTCTTCCTGAATGGTGTTCCATTCGTGACAAGCGGAACATTGGCCGGCCCATCGGCCATAAACCGCCCCACAATTTTGACAAACAAAGTGAGTTGTTTTTTTCATTAAAATTTCCCTCCAGAAAGCCATTGTCCTAAAAAGATAAATAATATACTTAATAATGTAAGAGCCAGTAATAATCTTACTATAAATCTAAATACTTTTATTCTGGTTACCTTTTCACAACACATCCAAAATAAAATAATTACAACAAGTGAAACCAAATATAAAAAGACATATTGAAATGGAATAAAAGGTGTAGAGAATGCCAATATCCACAGAGCTATAAAATAAAAACAAACGTATTTTTTATATTCGGGACAGATTTCTCGTGATTGTTTTATCTCAAAAATAATCCTTTTAATTGTAAGTAAAATTAGATTAAATTTAATCATTCATCTGCCTTTACTTGCATTTGGATGGGGCCTTTGGAAGAACCCGCCACGAATTGACGCACATAAGGATTTTTTGTTTTTTCCAATTCTTTAACTGTACCCATCCAAATAATTTTGCCTTCATACAACATAGCAATACGGTCGGCAATTTTTTTGGCACTTTGCATATCATGGGTGATGGTCAGTGCTGTTGCCCCCAATTTTTTCACCGAATGCACGATTAAATCGTTGATGACATCCGACATAATGGGATCCAACCCTGTGGTCGGTTCATCAAAGAACAATGTATCGGGCTTGGTGGCAATGGCACGGGCCAATCCCACACGTTTTTTCATACCGCCCGATAAATCAGCCGGATAAACATCAGCGACCTCCGGTTTTAATCCGACTTCGGCCAAATTTTGAATGGCAATCTGTTTGGCTTTTTCACGTGTCATACCTGGTTGTTGCAACACCGCAAAGGCCACGTTTTCCCAAACGGTTAAACTGTCAAATAAAGCGGCACCTTGAAACAACATTCCGATTTGATTGCCGTTAAATTTCACATCGCCTTTATCCGGTTTTAATAATCCCAAAATGCATTTTAACGTAACGGATTTACCTGTTCCCGATCCCCCGATAATCACAACCGATTCGCCTTTATGAACCGTTAAATCCACACCGTCCAAAACAACCTTTTTTCCAAAAGCTTTATGCACATTTTTTAATTCAATTTGAACTGATTTCATTTTTACCTCACATATTAAAGAACGCTTCGGTCAACAGATAGTTGAAAATTAAAATCAAAATGCTGGCCGACACAACGGCATTGGTTGTGGCCTGACCCACACCTTGGGCGCCACCTTTGGAACGAAAACCGTTATAACATCCCATCAACGCAATAATAAACCCAAAGACAGATGCTTTTATCATACCTGAAATAATGTCCATGGCCTGCAAATAATTCCATGTATTGACCAAGTAAGTGGTGGCGTTAAAATCCATTTTATAAACACCAACCATATAACCGCCACACACACCCAAAATATCCCCGATTAAAACCAAAACAGGCATCATCAAAACACCGGCCAAAACTCGTGGTGCAATCAGATATTTAAACGGATTTGTGTTTAATGTTGTCAAGGCATCAATTTGTTCGGTTACCTGCATGGTACCGATTTCGGCCGCCATTGCCGCCCCGATACGCCCAGCCACCATCAAGGCCGCCATCACAGGGGCCAGCTCACGTGTAACCGCCACCAATACCACCATGGAAACAGCCCCTTCGGCCGAAAATTTTGAAACGGCTTCATATGTTTGAATGGCAATCACCATCCCCGAAAATAAAGTGGTCAATGCCACAACGGGCAAAGAATAAAAACCGATTTCAACCAACTGGCGTATCAATTCTTTAAAATAAAAAGGTCTTTTTACGCAGGCCCCGATGACTTTGCCCGTAAAAATGGCCAATTCACCTGTGGCATAAAAAAATCGGGTCATTACACCGCCCAATGTGTTTAAAAAAGTTAAAAACTGTTGCATGTCAACTCCTTGATAATTGGTTCCAGTTTAATCAAGAATGCATAAAAATGCAAGAAAAAAATCCCCAACCAATCGGCGGGGATTTTTTATATTTTTATTAAAAGATATACTTTAATTTAAACATAACCGTATCAGAATTCATCTTAGAAATATTATTTCGTTTTCCACCAGTTTCATTAACCCATAAATGTTTGTATTCAACAGCGGCAGCCATGGCGGTGTTATTGGCCCATTCAGGTAATTCAAAATATTTTTCAAACCCACCGATAACCTGACCGGCAATAGTATTGTTATGATCCCAACGAGCATAGCCCAAACCTAAACCGACATAAGGTTCTGCCCACCAACCTGTATCAGGGATAATACCTGTGGCGTTGGCCATCAAACCACGAAAACGGCGTGATTTACCGTGTTCTGGTTTTAAATTTAAGTGCAAATATTCGCCTTCTACACGCAAATCAAAATAATCCGTTGGAATCACTGTGCCAGCAAAAAGGGAAAAAATACCCGAAAAAGTATCATAATCGGATTTGCGTCCGTCTGTCCAGGCATGTCCGCCATTCCAACTTGCCCCATAGCCCAAACCAGCATAGTTTTCGGCCCGAACGGCACCAGCAAATAATAATACCATTGTTGTACATGTTAAAAATATTTTTTTCATTTTAATCTCCTTGATTGAATTCTCATACCTTATGATTATTTTTATTTAAAGTCAAGTCCTTTTTATTTGCAAAAATCATAAATTTATGATAGTCTGACAAAAAAAGGAGAGGTTATGAATAAAAAAAACACATCTCAAATCGGCAGAACGCTATTTGAAACAATTCTTGTTCTTATTGTAATGGGTATTATATCTATTGGTGTTTATAAAATTTATACCATAGTCGTTAAAAAATCCGCCTCTCATAATTTATCACGAGAAATTAATACACGTGTCGTACAGTTACGCCATCAAGCAATGACATCTCAAGGTATTCAGCCTGTAACTTTAGAGCAAGCATTGGTGCGTGTTAATTCGAAACAAAGCGGTTCAGGATTGCCCATACAAGTTCAACCAGAAGCCGAAAGTTTTAAATTAATTATTGGTAGCGGTGATTACCCTTTAAAATTAAATGTGTGTGAAAATGTGTTAAACGAATATCAATTGAATTCAAAGATATGTTTTTTATCAGGAGAATGTAAAGACTTGACAGGAGAACTTATATTTTCAAATATTTGTAATCCCTATACCTCTAATCAAGACGATGAAATCATTGAACCAATTGATTGTGGGGCTCACTCATACCAAGTCGGTCGAAACTGTGTTTGTGAAGATGGTTATAAAAATTGGACAGAAGGAGAAGGATGTTCTGAAGGGTGTTTTAACAATGGATCATCGTGCATTCCGTGTACAGAACCTTATCTTGACTGGGTTGACAACGAATCCGACTGCGCAGAGTGTTCCAACCGAAAAGTTGTACGTTATAAGTTTCCGTACAATGGTGAAGAAATCACGGAGTTATATTGTCAAATAAAACAATGTCCATCGGGTTATTTCCCAGATTTTTTGGGGGATTGTAATCCATGCGAAACACGATATTCTATATCGTATAGAAGAGAGGATTGGATCGCTGATGACGAGCATTTCGATGGCGCTATTTCAACCATAGAAGATGCACAAGCCGCTTGTGCCTTATGTGATAGTACACCTACACCACGTATATTTGACGCCAATCGAATGCTGTGTTTACCAGATTGTACGGGAGAAAATATTTTTTCAGATTCTTCTGGTTCATGTCGTGATTGTACTTATATGTATCCTGTGTCTGCTTCCGATGAAGAATGTGCAAGATGTGGCAATTTGCGACAAATGTTCAACGGAGCCTGCGCTATAAAAGATTGTGGACCAGGAAAAATTCATAATACCAATGGATATTGCTATTCTTGTTCAAGTGTTAGTTCAATAACAAATACTGGTTTTAACGATTGTGGTAATTGTACAGATATGTTTACCGCTACAAATGGTAACTGTTATAAATGTAATTACAGTTCTTCGATAGCTGCCAACTCTGATCAATGTGCAAGATGCAGTAGTTCACGAGAAATGTATGGGGCGTATTGTGCTTTGAAGTGTAATGCAGGTTATTATAGAGCAAATGGAACTGGATCATGTACACAATGTGGTAACAGACAATATGTTGCTCCAAATAAAACTTCTTGCCAAACCTGCCCTGCTGGACAAACGCATAATTCAAATCATACGGGGTGTCAAAATTGTCCTGTCTCAACGACATTGGGAGACTGTGGTTGTTCTGCAGACAAAGTTCCCGATGGTAATGGAGGATGTCAACCGGCTTGTACTTCTTACGCTAATTCTTCAACGACGGTAAGAAATGGTTATCAAATCTCTGGTACTTCTTGCTATTGCGTCAATGGTTATACTTTAAATGCTGCAAAAACAGCATGTGTGGAAGAAGGAGACACCTGTGCACCTGGGGTGTGTATGACATGTACAAATGGAACACCCGCATTCAAACCTTCTGGAACTTCTTGTGTACAGGCTGGAATATCGGGTACGTGCACCCAATACGGACAATGTATTCCATCTGGAACTTCATGTTCTTCCTCAACGAGTTGCCCTTCTGGATACTTTTGTAATTATGGCGGTACTTATGGTAACTATGGTCAAGGATATTCTGCTAATATATGTGAAAAAATAACAGCACAAACAAAAACAATCAATGGAGTAACATATTATTATAATACTTTAACTGATTTAAAATCTTGGTGCCGTCCAGCCGATGGCGGAAAGAATTGCACGTGGGGATATTTGCCATGGAATGGAGCAGACAGTTGGTGTAAAAGTCAAGGGAAACGATTACTGACTATGGCCGAATTGCAGAGTATACGTACAAATTTGGCTTCTGACTTACCAAACGCAACAAACACTTATTGGTGTTCGGATGGTTCGGTCAATATATCAAATGGATCTACAGGTACTTTAAATCGAAAAGATGGTTATGCGAATGCCGGTGCAGTTGTTTGTCGTTAGTTTTATTATGATTTGACAAAACCCTTAAAATCATGTAAAATGACCACATGACAGAACTATCTAAAATTCGAAATTTTTCTATTGTGGCACATATTGACCATGGCAAGTCAACTTTGGCCGATCGTTTAATCCAAATGTGCGGGGCCGTTTCTGACCGTGAAATGAAAGCGCAAATTTTGGATAATATGGATATTGAACGTGAACGGGGTATCACCATCAAAGCACAAACGGTTCGTTTGGAATATAAAGACTATGTTTTAAATTTAATCGACACACCGGGGCATGTGGACTTTGGTTATGAAGTCAGCCGTTCTTTACATGCGTGTGAGGGGTCTTTGTTGGTAGTGGATTCAACTCAAGGGGTTGAGGCTCAAACCTTGGCCAATGTTTATAAAGCTTTGGACGCCAACCATGAAATCATCCCTGTTATCAACAAGATTGATTTGCCCGCCGCCGATCCCGATCGGGTGAAAAATCAAATTGAAGACGTGATTGGTTTGGATTGCACGGATTGTCCTTTGATTTCCGCCAAAACGGGCATTGGCATTGAGGATGTTTTGGATGTGATTGTCAATCGTTTGCCCGCCCCAACAGGGGATAAAGATGCCCCATTAAAGGCGATGTTGGTGGATTCGTGGTATGATCCGTATTTGGGTATTGTGGTGTTGGTGCGTGTGATGGATGGTGTTTTACATAAAAACGAACATATTCAATTTATGTCCACCGGTGCCACATATCGTGTGGAAAGATTGGGTTACTTTACCCCCAAAATGCAGGATACAAAGGAAATTCAAGCCGGCGAATTGGGCTTTGTGATTTGCGGTGTGAAGGCCATTGGTGAAACAAAAGTCGGTGATACCATTACCAATGAAAAAACACCGTGCCGTGAAGCTTTACCCGGTTTTAAGCCCAGCCAAAGCGTGGTGTTTTGTTCTATGTTCCCCGTGGATATGAGCGATTATGAAGCCTTAAAAGAAGCCATTGAAAAATTACAACTCAATGACGCCAGTTTCCAATTTACGCCCGACAAATCTATGGCTTTGGGGCAAGGTTTCCGCTGTGGCTTTTTGGGGCTTTTGCATATGGAAATTATCCAAGAAAGATTGAGCCGTGAATTTAATTTGGATTTAATTACAACGGCACCGTCGGTGGCGTATCAGGTCTATAAAACAAACGGTGAAGAATTGATTATGCACAATCCGGCCGATATGCCTGATGTGACCACTATTCGAAAAATTGAAGAACCTTGGGTCAAGGCAACCATTTTAACGCCTGATGAATATTTGGGTGGTATCTTGCAATTATGTACGGAACGCCGTGGTGAACAGATGGATTTAACCTATGTCGGCAATCGTGCGATGGCCGTTTATCGTTTGCCGTTAAATGAAATTGTGTTTGATTTTTACGACCGTTTAAAATCCATTTCCCGTGGTTATGCCAGCTTTGATTATGATGTGGATGAATATCATGAATCCGACTTGGTTCGTGTCAATATCTTGGTGCATGGCGAACAGGTGGATGCCTTGGCGTTTTTAGCACATCGGTCTCAGGCCGAACGTCGTGGCCGCCAAATTTGCGCCAGACTTAAAGACCTGATTCCACGCCATCAATTTAAAATTCCGATTCAGGCCAGTATCGGCGGTAAAATTATCGCCCGTGAGGATATTTCAGCTTATCGTAAAGACGTGACAGCCAAATGTTATGGTGGCGATATTACCCGTAAGCGTAAGTTGTTGGAAAAACAAAAAGAGGGTAAAAAACGTATGCGTCAATTCGGATCGGTTGAAATCCCGCAAAACGCCTTTATCCAGGCCCTGAAAATCGGAGATGAATAATGAAATCCATTAAAGAATCAAAAATTCGTGAATACTTTGATTTTTATCAAAAAAAAGTATTGCCCGAAGTGGAAAAATTGGCCACTCAAAAAAAAGAAGGCTATCACGGTTTACATACCCATACGGATGCAGTTGTTTTTCGGGCCATTGATTATGCTTTGGAATTGGGGAAAAACCCAATGCCTGTATTATTTGCGGCGGCCTGTCATGATATGGCACGCACACACGATGATTATGATGAAATGCATGGTGAAAATGCCCTGCCGATGGCACAAAAAATAATGCACAAATTTAAAAATGAATTGACGGATTTGGAAAAACAATCTGTTTTATCGGCCATTGAAAATCATACCATCGGCTCAAAAACAAGCGATTATATTTCGGCTTGTTTATGGGATGCGGACAGGACACGTTTGGCGTGGGAACGTGGCTATTACGAAAAATATTTCAATACGGATTATGCCAAACAGGTGGCCTCGGGGGATGGCAAAAAATATATTACCTGGCAAAATAAAGTGTTGGGCCGAACAAATAAAGATCGTGAAGGTTTGCAAACTGTATCATTAAAAAAGAAGACAGATGAATTAAAATCCTTGATGGAACAGTTAAAAACACATCAAAAATAATGATTTTATCAATGAAACTTATTGTTTCGGGGGAAGCCCACTGGTGGGACTTTGCCAACCGTGGCACGACGGGCCAACCACATGGTCATATCCGGTTCAATGTGAATACCGTTGCCCGAAGGATACGGTAGCCCTTCATTCCAATTAAAGAAACGCACATCGGATAATTTAGCACCCGCATATTTTTGTAAAATCACACCTGAACCACGCACCATTGTGGGAATTTCATCCCGCTTAAAGACCAATAATTTACGGTTATTGCCAATCACAGCCACCGAATCACCCACAACCTCACGGCATAAATGGGCCTTGTCATTATCGGCCAGATTTAAAATAATCTTACCGGCCCGTGTTTGGGCAATAATGTTGTTGGAATCAACGATAAAACCTTTACCCGAACGGCTGGCCACCAACAGTTTTTGATCCGGTTTAAAGATAAACATTTCCACAACATCGGCATCTTGCGGTAAATCAATTTTTAATCGTATCGGTTCGCCAAACCCACGCCCGCCCATAATATCGTTGCCCAAGATGGAATAAAAACGCCCATTTGTGGCAAATAACATAATATGGTCGGTGGTATAAGTGTTGACCTTAAACGCCAAAGAATCGCCTTCTTTGAATTTTAAATCCGATGTTTCGGCATTACCTTTAAGGGCACGAATCCAACCTTGTTTGGACAACACAACCGTAATGGCTTCTTTTTCAATCAAGGTTTCAATGTTCATTTCTACATTTTGGACGGCACCGGCAATTTGCGTGCGACGTTTTCCCAATTCGGTTTTTTGGCCGAAATCTTTTTGAATCTGTTTGATTTCCTGGGCCAATTTATTTTTACGCATTTGGTCGTCTTGCAATAAATTTTCCAAGCCGGCTTTTTCCAAGGCCAATTCTTCAAATTCATTTCGCAATTGTGCTTCTTCCAACTTTCTCAACGAACGCAATTTCATATTCAAGATGGCTTCGGCCTGAATATCGGTCAAGGAAAATTCATCCATCATCACGGCTTTTGGTTCGTCTTCGTTTCGGATGATTTCAATGACACGGTCTAAATTCAAATAGGTAATTAAAAAGCCCTGTAACAAATCCATCCGATGGGCAATTTTTTCCAAACGGAAACGACTGCGACGAATTAAAACTTCTTCACGATGCACCAACCAAGCCTGAATAACTTCGGCCAAGCTCATCACCTTTGGGGTATGATTGGCGGTCAACACATTCATGTTCAGGTTAAAGTTCACCTGTAAATCCGTGCTTTTGAACAAATGTTCCATCAATTGTTCGGCAATCACAATGCGTGATTTCGGTTCCAAAACAATACGCACCACATCCGACGATTCATCCCGCACATCCGCCAACAAAGGCAATTTTTTTTCGGCCAACAATTTGGCAATGCGCATAATCAAATCGGATTTAACCACACCATAGGGAATTTCGCTGATAACAATTTGATATTGACCATGGCCCAAATCTTCACGTTCCCACTTGGCACGCAACTTTAACGGCCCACGCCCTTCGGTATAAACTTTAACGATATTGGCCCGATCTTCCACCAAAACACCGCCGGTTGGGAAATCAGGACCTTGTATAAAATCAATCAACTTTTCGGTATCGGCATTGGGATGATTTAACAAATAAAGCGCCGCATCACAAACTTCGCCCACATTATGTGGCGGAATATTGGTGGCCATACCCACGGCAATACCGTTTGACCCATTGGCCAACAAATTTGGGAAAGCCGCCGGCATAACACAGGGTTCTTCATCTTCACCGTCATAGGTGGCCTCAAAATCCACAGAATTGTCATCCAATCCTTCCATCAACGCCAAAGCCACAGCGGTCAATCGGGCTTCGGTATAACGCATGGCGGCCGCACCGTCCCCGTCAATATTACCGAAGTTTCCCTGGCCATCCACCAAAGGATAACGCACGGCAAAATCTTGTGCCAAACGCACCATGGCATCATAAACAGAACTGTCCCCGTGCGGGTGATATTTACCAATCACATCACCCACCACACGGGCACATTTTTTAAAGCCTTTATCCGGATCCAGTTTTAATTGACGCATTGCCCACAACAAACGGCGATGCACGGGCTTTAATCCGTCACGCACATCAGGCAAGGATCGTGCCACAATTGTGGATAACGCATAGGCCAAATAGCGTTCGGACAAAGCGTCCGCCAACTGTTTTTCCTGAATCTTCGGTTGTGTCAATTCTTCATTCATAAGACCTATTTTAAGAGAAGTTGACATAAAAAGCAAGCAATTTTTAATCTAAATTGATATTTGCTTTTTTCAATTCTTTTTTACCATACGGATCATAGGTGTAATAATTCAATAATTCTCGTTTATTAATATTATTGGCGTCAATAAATGCTTCTGGAACTCCCCATAAAATTGAAATCGGCCATGTGAGCAAATTGAAAAAACCATATAACCAGTGTTCCGATTCGGCGGCATTTCCCGTGGCCAGATAAAAATTCCCCACACCAGGTAGTATATTTAAAGCAGCCGCATGATGTGGTTGTGCAGGTTTTTCATAATTGCCAACAGGTCTATCAATAGTCACCCCTTGAGATTTTAATTGACGTAGATGTATTTCTTCCCGATGGGTAAGAGAAGTACATCCACACAACAAAGTTGTACATAAAAATGCGGTTAAAATTTTATTGCTCATTTTTGCATCCTTTCTTTTTTTGATTAAAAAAAAATCCACTTTTTTTAAAGTGGACGGACGCAGAAATACTGTCAAAAAGAGCAGCGTTGCCTATTCAATATATTCGGCAAACCATCCGCCCCTGTCAGGCGGTATTTTCTTTCTGAACGGAATTTCTGTTCCGGCCTTGGTGCAATGGCCCAAAGCATTTTCAGTTTAACGGATTTTAAATGAAATGTCAATAAATAAAAAAAGTCAGATAATCTATAAGCCGGGTTCTGTCATAGTGCAATCATTCGTCTGGCGATTTCATTACTGAAAAGCTCAAGCAACCTACCTGTCGACGGCCGGATCAGGACTTCCGTTTGACTCAGCAATTTATTCAATCGCCGTCCGTCTGAGTTTGGTCTTGCTTCCGATAAGGTTTGTCGTGCCATGAAGACCTCTCGGCCCATGCGGTGGGCTCTTACCCCGCCGTTTCACCCTTACCCATACGAAATGGGCGGTTTGTTTTCTGCGACACTGTCTGTCGGGTCGCCCCGCCCGGACGTTATCCGGTATCGTGTCCTTTGGAAGCCCGGACTTTCCTCCAACCTTTTGGGTCAGCGATTGCCCGATTATCTGACAATCAAATTATAGCATATTCAGTATAAAAAGTCAAATTAATAACTTTTTTTAAAAAACTGCTTGCATTACAAAAAAAAATAAAATATAATGAGAACAAAACGAGAACAAAGGAGTCAAAAATGGAAAAAGACAAAGCATTAGAAGCCGCTGTGGCACAAATTGAACGGGCCTTTGGTAAAGGGTCTATTATGCGTTTGGGACAACAGGAAAACGCCGTGGATATGCCGGCTATTTCCACCGGCTCATTGGGGTTGGATTTGGCATTGGGTATCGGCGGATTACCCAAAGGGCGTATTATTGAAATTTACGGACCGGAAAGTTCGGGTAAAACAACTTTGGCTTTGCATGTGGTGGCCGAAGCCCAAAAACAAGGAGGTAATTGCGCCTATGTGGATGCCGAACATGCTTTAGATCCCAGCTATGCCCGTAAATTGGGTGTCAAAATTGATGATTTATTGATTTCACAACCCGATACAGGTGAACAGGCTTTGGAAATCGCCGACACTTTGGTGCGTTCCGGCACTTTAAGCGTTTTGGTGGTGGATTCCGTGGCTGCTTTGGTGCCTAAGGCTGAATTGGAAGGCGACATGGGTGATTCCCATATGGGATTACAGGCCCGTTTGATGAGTCAGGCTTTGCGTAAATTGACCGCTTCCGTGGCCCGCACAAATACTTTGGTTATCTTCATCAACCAAATCCGCATGAAAATCGGTGTGATGTTCGGCAACCCCGAAACCACAACCGGCGGTAATGCGTTAAAGTTTTATGCCAGCGTGCGTATGGATATCCGCAGAATCGGTTCCATTAAAGATCACGAAGATGTTATCGGCAATCAAACACGCGTTAAAATTGTTAAAAACAAAGTGGCTCCGCCGTTTAAAACCGTGGACTTTGATATTTTATATGGTGAAGGTATTTCCAAAACAGGCGAATTGTTGGATTTAGGTGTCAAAGGTGGTTTGATTGAAAAGGCCGGTGCTTATTTTTCATACAAGGGCGAACGCTTAGGACAAGGGCGTGAAGCCGCCCGTCGTTTCTTGCGTGAAAACCCCAAAGTCACCGACGAAATTGAACAGGCCATTCGCAAAAACGCCAAAAGTATCTCAAAGGATATGATTGTCGGCGATAATGATGCCGCCACCGAAGAACAATAAAATTTGTTTTATTCATTAAAATTCCCCCGCTGATGTGACGGGGGAGTTTTATCATTAATTGGATTGACAAATTGGCTGGTACGTATTTTCGCGTCCCACTTCTTTAATTGGTTTGGTTCCGATAGGATTAAGACGGAAGCACCCTTCATAATTGTCGCATAATCCCAGCCAAACCTGAGCATTAATCCATGGAGGAGAAAATAAATCGTTAATAGCATAATAACAATCCATAAAATCGTCCACCTCACGGTTAGGGCAGTTTTCCCAAACATTTGTACCGCTAAATTCTGTCATAGACAAACCTTGGGCTTTGCACCAATTTTCGGCTGCCCACCAAGTAAGCGACAACGTCTCAGAATAATAATACTTTTCACCATTTGGCTCATAAACAGTTTCAAGCACCTCACCAATTGCTTCACAAGTACCATAAGCAGGAGCCAATGGTTCTTCTGTCATAAACGACTTCAAATTACAAAATTCACCATTTGCACAATCACTATTTTTAATACAATTAAATTGAGGACAACTGGATGTATCTGTATCAGAATCATAAATATCTCGTGCTATACAAACTTTCTTTTCAGAATGACAACAACCCTCCGTTCCATATTGATCTGTACAATCCTCATCAGAAGAACAAGAAACACCACTTAATTGTGTTTTGCAAGGATCATCTCCAAAACCTTCCATAAACGACAGATACGGATTTCCATTTTCGCAAATCCCTGAATCAAATCCTTCACCACTGCCCTCCGTCGAGCATTCTTCTGAGGATGGGATACAGGTATCATTATCACAATATTTTCGACCACTGGATTCACAACCTTCTTTATTGCCATCAAAATCAGAAGAAACAGGATTTGACGATAAATCTTTGTTAAATGTTAAAATGGCTTTATCCCCATCACAAAGAACAGCACGCACAACCGAACGTGAACCACCGGCCATCGATTGCATTTGTTGACATAATTCTTCATCAACCCCTTCCATGGTCAAGGTAAATTGTTCATCTGATTCATCATAATCCGCATATCCATCCGCTCCTTTTACAGCAGAGGACATTGTAACACCTCCACCTAAATTACCAGCAAAGGAATCACTGTCCAGTGCATCCAAGTTACCTGAACCTATTTTGGTAGCGACATCCGTGGCACGCATAGAAGCTTGATTCAATAAATTATTGGCCAAAGACTTTCTGACAGCAGCTTTATATCCCGCAACACCGGCAACACTTAAAACACCGATAATGGCCAAAACCCCCAGCATTTCAACCATACTACGACCAGATTCATTTGTTTTATTTTTTACCATCATTTTTTTGCTCCTTTTTTAATTGTTGTTGATGATTATTTAAACGAATAAACCCCACTGTAATCATACAGTGGGTCGGGTGTGCTGACGCACAACTTAATATTCAAAAATAAATGTGTGTGTGTGTGTGTGTACAAGGTCCATTTATTTATACCTTTATCGTGGTTTAAATTCATTTTTTAGGGTCTCCTTCACTCCCCACATATCCCCACACTAGCAAACTTTATCACCTTTGTCAAGCGATATATTCGGATTATACAAAAGATCCCCGATAGTTTCGGGGATTTTGTTTTTTAGATCCGATGATTACACATCCAAATTTGCCACATTCAAGGCATTGGATTGAATAAAATCACGTCGTGGTTCAACCACATCACCCATCAAGGTTGAAAAGACCTGTTCGGCTTCATCTTGATGTGTAATCTTTACCTGTAACAAACGGCGGTTATTCGGATCCAGAGTTGTTTCCCACAATTGTTCAGGGTTCATTTCGCCCAAACCTTTATAGCGGTTGATGGCTACGCCTTTTTTACCGATTTTAAAGACGGCTTCGGCCAAACTGACCGGACCATGAATGGCAAATTCTTCATCCTTTACATGCAAAACAGCCGGTTTTGCATAAAATTCTTTTAATTCATGGGCCATTTTATCCAACTGTCTGGCTTCCGTACAATTCATCAATGTTTCATCAACGGTATATGTTTCGGTCACACCACGCAATGTCCGTGTAAAGATAAATTCGTTTTTATCATTCATGGCACATTTCCAACCACGTTCATATTCGGCCTCCATCATATCCAAGCGTTTGGCAAATTCATCATCATAGGCTGTATTACCGCCAAACATACCCATAATGGCCATTTGGGCAATAATGCGATACGGCACATGGCGGGACATAGATAAAATCAAATTGCGGGCAATACGGGCCTGTTCCACACGTTGCACCAAATCAGCACCGGCAATTTGTGTGCCATCTGACATTTGCAACACAGCACCTTCCGTTCCCGAAGAAATCAGATATTCTTCCAAAGCGGCATCATCTTTTAAATAGGTTTCAGAATTGCCCCGTTTGGCACGATACAACGGCGGTTGTGCAATATACACATAGCCCCGTTCAATCAATTCCGGCATTTGACGGAAGAAGAATGTCATCAACAATGTACGAATATGGGCACCGTCCACATCAGCATCGGTCATGAAAATAATTTTGTGATAACGGCATTTATCGGCATTAAAATCATCACGTCCGATACCTGTTCCCAGAGCGGTCACAATTGTTCCGATTTCGGCCGAAGAAAGCATACGGTCAAAGCGGGCACGTTCCACATTCAAAATCTTACCACGCAAAGGCAAGATGGCCTGATGTGCACGATCACGGCCTTGTTTGGCTGAACCACCGGCGGAATCCCCCTCAACGATAAAGACTTCTGATTCGGCGGGATCTTTACATTGACAATCGGCCAATTTACCCGGTAATGATGCCATATCCAAGGCACCTTTACGACGTGTCAATTCACGGGCTTTACGGGCGGCTTCACGGGCAGCAGCGGCTTCCACCACCTTACCGATAACGGTACGGGCTTCACCGGGGTGTTCTTCAAACCATTGTTCCAATTTATCCCCGACAATACCTTCCACCACAGGGCGGACTTCACTGGATACCAACTTATCTTTTGTTTGGGATGAAAATTTTGGATCGGGTACTTTCACCGATAAAACAACGGTCAAACCTTCACGCATATCTTCACCGGCCAAATCCACTTTTTCTTTTTTGGCAATACCGCTGGACACCGCATAGTTATTAACCGTACGGGTCAAAGCACCACGCAGCCCCGCCAAGTGTGTACCACCATCACGTTGAGGAATATTATTGGTAAAGCATAAACATGTTTCATGATAAGAATCGGTCCATTCCAAAGCCACTTCCACACCGATACCGTCTTTTTCACCTTTTAAAAAGAACGGTTCGCCATGCAAAGAGTTTTTGGATCTGTCCAAATATTTAACAAATTCACGGATACCGCCTTCATAGACCATATCCACTTCTTTGGCTTCACTTTCACGTTCATCACGCAAACGCAAATGCACGCCCGAATTTAAAAAGGCCAATTCGCGCATTCTGTGTTCCAAAGTATCAAAACTGAATTCTGTTTTGGTGAAAATTTCGGCCGATGGATGGAAAGTCACCTTTGTCCCATGCTTGCCATTGGCTTCACCGACTTCCACCAAATGTTTGACGGTGTTGCCGTTTTCAAAACGGGCATAGTATTCTTTATCATTACGCCACACGGTCAAATCCAACCAATCGGACAAAGCGTTCACACAAGACACACCCACGCCGTGCAAACCACCCGACACTTTATATGAATTGTTATCGAATTTACCACCGGCATGCAATTGTGTCATAATCACTTCGGCCGCTGATACACCCTCTTCTTTATGGATATCCACAGGCATACCACGCCCATCGTCAATAATGGTGGCCGAACCGTCACCGTTTAAAATCACATCCACACGGGAACAATACCCCGCCAAGGCTTCGTCAATTGAATTGTCCAAAACTTCATAGACCATATGATGAAGTCCTGTACCGTCATCCGTATCACCGATATACATACCCGGGCGTTTACGAACAGCTTCTAATCCATGTAAGACTTTAATTGAATCAGCATTATACTTTTTTCCTGCTTCCAAAATTTCATCACTCATTTTTTACTCCTTTTTAATTCCAAACATTTTGATTAACTTCGGGTTGGCTAGCCTTCGCTATACATAACTCTTTTAATGCTGGGGACATATCATCGGGGTGCGTAAATTCACATCTCCAAGAATTACAGCCTGACAAAAACAAACATACAACAAAGAACATTTTTTTCATCATTTTTCCTTTCAAGCAACCTTTAAAATCTGTTGATTATCTTGTACATCAAATTGATGAATTTGTCCAGTAAAATTTGAAAAAATTTCATTATCCGTCGTGGTCATAAATACCTGTGCCGGACGGGTCAATAAAATTTCAAATAACGTATGTCGGCGATTTTTATCCAAGTGGGCCGCCACCTCATCCAACAACAAGACAGGACATTGATTTTGTTCCATCATCTGGGCACGCATTTCCGCCAAAATAATGGATAACAACAATGCTTTTTGTTCGCCTGTGGAACATAAATCGGCCGAACGATTTTGTTGCTTGTGAATCACAATAAAATCGGCCGTATGCGGACCGGTTAAATTACCCCCTTCGGCACAAATTTTTCGCGCGTTTTTCAAATGCCCCGCAAACATATCCTCAACCAACACCGCTCGTCCGGTAATCAGGGCCTGTTCCAACATACCCGTCAATTGAATTTCGGCCGAAGGAAAAGATTTATCCTCGGTTACATTTAAATATCCCGATAAACGTGAAACAATATCCAATCGGCTGGCCGCTATGGCAATACCATTTTCCACCAACTGACTTTCCAAACCATTCAACCATGTATTATCAAAGCACCCTTGCCTGAGCAAACACACCCATTGTTTTAAAGCGGTACTATAATCGGCCAAACGATTGGCATGGTTGGGATCAAAAGCCTGAACAATTCTGTCTAAAAAACGCCGACGGGCCTTTGGATCACCGCAAAACAACCTGTCCTGAGCCGGTGTCAACCACAAACAACGAAAAACTTCGGCTAAATCCGATTGCTTTGTGGTGGTTTTACCATCAATGCGAATCTGACGTCGTTCATGGCCTTCCACCATACCGGTGCCGATTTTATGATTACCGGTGGGGGTATAAATATCGGCCACAATGCTCCATAACGGATAAACTTCATTATCCATACGGCGGGCCAAATCGGTCAATTTTGCCGAACGCAAACCACGACCGGCCGTTAAATAAGATATCGCCTCTAATACATTTGTTTTACCCACACCATTGGGACCACACAATGCCACCGGCGCCCCCGAATTATCCAACGTCAAATCCAATGCCGGATAAGAACGAAAATTGGTGAGCCTGAGTCTTTGAAGACCCGTTTTCATGCGTACCCCTTACACACGCATCGGCATTAAAACATACAATGTATCGGTATCTTTTACATCCTGCAAAATAACAGGCGACACACTGTCTTCAAAGCGCATTTCGCTTTCTTCACCCTTGATTTGGGATAAAATATCCAACAAATAACGGAAGTTAAAACCGATTTCAATTTCATCACCGGTATATTGGACATCCAATTCATCCTCGGCCGAACCTTCGTCTGTGGCCGTGGCCGAAACCATCAATAAATCAGGTTTAATATTTAATTTAATACCACGTGATTTTTCCGAAACAACCGACACACGTTCAATCACACCGGATAAAGCCTTTGTTTTGCCAATCATAGAACGTGAATTATTGGCCGGAATCACTTTTTCATAATCGGGATAAGTGCCGTCAATCAAGCGAGAAGACAATTCCACATTTGAAAGGCCAAAACGGATTTGGTTGGCCGACAAAGAAATCACCACTTCTTTGGTATTTTCGCCTAACAATTTGGTAATTTCGCTGATTGTTTTACGGGGAATAATTACACCCGGCATATCTTTGGCACCTTCGGGCAAAACATGTTTGGTACAGGCCAAACGATGCCCGTCTGTGGCCACCGCCACCAAATTATCCGCCTTTGTATGCAAATAGATACCGTTCAGATTATAACGTGTTTCTTCCACAGAAACGGCAAAGCCTGTTTTGGTAATCATGGCCGACAAATCCGATGTCGGCAAAGTGAAAGTAAAGGGCGCTTCTTCTTTGGCCATCGTTGGGAAATTTTCGGCCGGCAAACTGGCCAAAGCAAAACGGGAACGACCACATGACAAAGTCACTTGACCCGTTGTTTCGGCATAGGCCAATGTTAATTCACCATCATCAGGCAAACGACGAACGATATCATACAATTTATGGGCCGGCATTGTAATGGCACCGGGTTCCAATACCTGAGCCGATACTTTTTCAGAAATTTCAATTTCATTATCCGTGGCACGCAACAAAATCCCCGCTTCCTGAGTTTCAAACAACACGTTGGATAAAATGGGAATGGTTTGACGTCTTTCAACAATACTTTGTGCATGTGCCAAAGCCTTTAATAAATCAGCCTGTTTCACCGTAATTTTAAACATATCCGAATCCTTTCATAAAAGTACTTTTTCATATGTCTTGAACTATAGCGAATTTTACAAAAAATTACCACAAAAAAATGCACTTTTTCATGTTTTTTTCATATTTTTCATTTTTTGCTTTTGTTTTTTGCAAAAAAAAGCTATACATTTATACATCAAGTGGGGAGAAAATGGCTTATCAAAAACTGAAAATTCAGGATTTATATATATCCGGCGGGCTGACCAAAAAGGATTGGCCGATTCAACCGTGTCGTCAAATTATCGGACAGGATCGCGCCTTAAAGGCTTTAAATTTCGGCATCCAATTAAAGGACGATAAAGCCCATTTGTTTTGCTTGGGACCAAAAGGTGTTGGCCGCACCAGTTTGACTTTGGACATCATCCGCCAATACGCATCACACCAAACATCCCCTGATGATTGGATTTATGTGGCCGATTTTGATCAACCTTTACAACCTAAGGCCTTTTCATTAAAGGCGGGACAGGCTCAGATTTTTGCAAAAGACATTGAAGATTTGATTCAATCCTTTAAACAAAACATCCCCAAATTATTGGAAAGTGAAAATTATCAACTGAACCTGAAACAAATTGAACAAAACTTTAAAGACAGCTATCAAAACAAGTTGGATATTCTATCCCAAAAAATAAACAATGAAAATGTGGCCGTCATACATACACCGGATGGATTACAATTAAATCCTGTAATGGACGGGCAATTATTAAAACCCGAAACATTTAACGCCCTGCCCTTGAATATACGGGCACCGATTATGGAAAAAATGCAAGCAGCCCGTCAAATTTTGTTGACCGAGCTGAAAAACATGCCCGATGACACTTTACAAAAACAAAAGCAGATTGACGAATTAAAAAAACAAACTTTGACACACTTGGTGGAAACAACATTTACACCTTTGATTAAAAAATACAAAAACGATTCCGTACTTTCGTTTTTAAATCAGGCAAAAGAACATTTGATAAAAAACATCGCCGTTTTACCCACATTGAATTCGGATAATGGGTGGGATTTTTTACGCGTTAATGTTTTAACATCCCATACCCCCAAATCGGGTATGCCTGTTGTGCATATGGGCCAATTTTCATTGAATGATTTAATCGGTAAAATTGAACGTCAACAACAATCCGGTTCGCTGTTCAGCGATCACACCATGATTCAAGCCGGTGCTTTACATCAGGCCAACGGTGGTTTTTTGGTGATAGAAGCCAAAGATATTTTAGATTCAAAAATCACATGGCGTGTTTTAAAGCAGGCTCTATTTACACAAAAAATCACCATGCAAATGCCCAATGATGATAAATCGTTGATGTGTGTACGCACTTTACAACCACAGCAAATTCCGTTAAAGGTTCGCGTTGTTTTGGTGGGCGATATTCAATTATATCACAAACTGTCCGAAGAAGAAGATTTTTCGGCTCTGTTTAAAATCCACGTCTGTTTTGAGGACAAATTACCACGAACCCAAGAAAACGAAAAACTGTATGCTCAGGTTTTGACCGATTTTATTTTACAAAACAACTTAAAGCCTTTTTCGTTAGGGGCTATGAATTTATTGTTGGGATATGCATCCCGATTGACCCAAGATCAAAAATTTTTGACAGCGCATTTTTCATCCGTTCATAATTTGATGCGTGAGGCGAATTTTATCGCCACTGATAATACCGTTCAAGAATGTGATTTAATCACCGCCATTCAAAATCATGATGACAGAACAGCCGTTGCCCAGCAAAACTGGCTGAATAGTTTTAACAGAAATCTGATTCAGTTAGACTTGAATGGGATGAAAATCGGTCAAATCAACGGTTTGGCCGTAACCGGCGGAAACGATTTTTCCTATGGCCATCCGTCCAAAATTACCTGTACCACACGTTTGGGTGACGGTAAAATAGAAGACGTTGAACGTGAAATCACAATGGGTGGTAATATCCACAGCAAAGGTGTTTTGATTTTAGGGGCTTATTTAACCGCTAAATACGGCCAAAGTGAACCGCTGTGTTTAAATGCCACTTTGGTGTGGGAACAATTATACCAGGGAATAGAGGGCGATTCGGCCAGCTCGTCCCAACTTTGTGCGTTGATTTCCGCCATTGCAAAAATCCCATTAAACCAAGCCATTGCCATGACGGGATCGGTCAATCAATTGGGCCAAATTCAATCGGTTGGTGCCGTCAATGCTAAAATTGAAGGTTTTTTTGATGCGTGTCAAAAAATCGGTTTAAACAAAAAACAGGGTGTTATTATCCCCGAATCATGTCAACAGGATTTAATGCTCTGCCCACGTGTTTGTCAGGCGGTAAAAGAAAATCTTTTTAACATCTATACCGTCAACCATATTGATGACGCCTTGGAAATTTTAACAGGTTTAAAAGCATCCGAAATTGATAAAAAAGTCCAAAAGGCATGGCATGAGGCCTTTATGAAAAATCAAAAACAAAACTAATCTTGTTTTAATTGAATTTTTAATGACCTTAACACATCATGAATCGGGATGAAATAAGAAAAAGTCGTTTCATCCAAATTACGCCCGTCATGAATGCCCAAAACATGACCGTATTCATCCATCAAAGGGGCACCGGCATAACCTTGCGTGGTGGGAATGGATGCTTGAATAAAATGTTGGTCTTTTTTGGCTTTAAAACGCCATGAACTGACCATACCACGGGCCAACGTGGAACGGGACGTATAATCGGCCGGATTGCCAATGGTGAAAACTTCTTTTAAAGCTTTGGGTATTTCTTCGCCGGCAACATCCAAAAAGGCATGATTTTTCAAATCTATCTTTAATAAAGCCACATTTAACCGTACATTACGGCGAATTATTTTTGCGCTTTGACGCACACCATGATTATCAACAATCTCAATCATTTTGGCGTTGCCGACATTTTTTAAATTGGTTAAAATATAACCGTCCGGCGAAATAAAAAAGCCCGTACCATCATCCCCGACCTGAACCACGGCTCTTTTTAAAAGTGTTGCATTTTCATATAACATTTTTGTTCTTGGCTTTTTGATTTTAACTTCAATGGGTGTTTGTTCTTTTTCCATTTTTAATAATTGACGTACATCCGATTGACCACGCACCAATTGAATAAAATCATCCATACGGGCCAAGTTATCGGTGGCGTCTTCCAATGCACGCAACAAAATCAACTGTTCCCCATTTTTGGTTGGCTTTTCAACCACGCCCATACCATAGGTATCAAAAGTGGCCACCACTTCATCTTTTAATTTATCAAAAACTTCCCAATGAACTAAAATCGTGGCATTACCGGCAATTAAATCCACATCTTTGAAATACAAAATATTAAACAAATTGCAAATATTGGATTTGATTTCTTTGATATGGGCCGATAATAACAATTCAGAACGGTGTTTTTCATAATTTTGACGGAAAGCGCTTTTTTGATGTGAAACAACATCATAACCTAACTCTTTTAACGGTGCTTCCACAAAAACGGAAGCTTCACTGTCCCAACCGCCAAAGGCACTTTCACCCGTTGACCATTCCTCGGTTGAAGCAGAAAATCTGTTTTTCAAACTGACATTACATTGATCCAACCATGTCAGATTGACGTTATCAAAACTCCAACGCCAATAAGGATACGCAATATAAGTTGTCCCACGCTTTAATTCTATAACGGCCGAATCATAGGCAATCGGGCGACCTTTATTTTTACCCAAAGAAACATCAGCTCTGTCTTCACGACTGATTACTGGTGCCAAATCCATTGCCATTTGACAACCCGTTAAATAAAAACATAAAAGACACGCCAAAACTTTAAACATTTTGTTTTCCAAATACATACCATAGTATATCACAGATGATAAAAAAAATCAATTTTTCAACATCTTTTTCAAATATTTACCCGTATAACTGGCATCCACCTTGGCAACCTGCTCAGGTGTTCCCGTGGCCACAACCTGACCACCGCCCTGCCCGCCTTCTGGGCCCATATCAATGATATAGTCGGCCGATTTTATCACATCCAAATTATGTTCAATAATAACCACTGTATTGCCAGCATCCACCAAAGCCTGCAAGACCTCCAATAATTTTTGGATATCAGCAAAGTGCAACCCTGTTGTCGGTTCATCCAAAATATACAAAGTCTTTCCTGTGGATTTTCGGGATAATTCTTTGGCTAATTTAATGCGTTGTGCTTCACCACCCGATAAAGTCACAGCCGATTGCCCCAAAGTCATATATCCCAAACCAACCTTTTGCAACAACAAACATTTATCACGAATGGACGGCATAGCGTCAAAAAATTCGGCCGCTTCATCCACGGTCATATTCAACACATCCGCAATGGATTTATCTTTATATTTGATTTCCAAAGTTTCACGGTTATAGCGTGTACCGTCACACACATCACATTTGACATAAACATCCGGCAAAAAGTTCATGGAAATTTGTTTGACACCATCACCTTCACAGGCTTCACATCTGCCCCCGGCTACATTAAAGGAAAAACGACCGGCTTTATACCCTCTTGCTTTGGATTCAGGCAATCCCGCAAACCAATCACGAATGGGTGAAAACATCCCTGTATAAGTGGCCGGATTACTGCGTGGTGTCCGACCGATGGGACTTTGATCAATATCAATAATCTTATCAATATAATGTGTGCCTTTGATGGTTTTACACGGTCCTGCTATTTCATGTGTTTTCATCAACAAATTGTGCAGATTTTTATACAATGTTTCAATCACCAAAGATGACTTACCACCACCAGAAACACCCGTTACACAGGTTAAAGTTCCCAAAGGAACGGAGATACTGACATTTTTTAAATTGTGCAAAGTGGCTCCATCTACTGACAAAAAATTACCATTACCCTTTCGGCGTTTTTTTGGTACCAAAATCTGACGCATACCGGATAAATATTGCCCTGTCACGGATATGGGATTTTCCTGAACCTGTTTGGGGGTTCCTTGGGCCACCAAATGCCCCCCATGGCGACCGGCCTCAGGCCCGATATCTAATAAATAATCAGCCGCCCGCATGGTATCTTCATCATGTTCCACCACCACAACGGTATTGCCTAAATCACGCAAACGGTAAAGCGTGGATAACAATTTGTCATTATCCCGTTGATGCAACCCGATAGACGGTTCATCCAACACATATAAAACACCGGTCAAACCTGTGCCGATTTGGCTGGCCAATCGGATACGTTGTGCTTCCCCACCCGATAAAGTTCCCGCAATACGGTCCAAAGGCAAATAACCCAAACCGACATTGTTTAAAAAGGTTAAACGCTCTGTGATTTCCTTTAAAATTCTTTCGGCAATGGTCTTTTTTTCTTTGGATAAATGTGATGGCACTTTTTCAAACCAATCCAAAGCCGAAGAAATGGAAAGATTTGTTATTTGTGATATATTTTTACCCGCAATTTTAACACTTAACGCCTCAGGCTTTAAACGCATTCCATGACATTCAGAACATGGTGTATTCATCATAAATCGGGCAATTTCGGATCTGGCTTCATCCGAATCCGTTTCCAAATAACGGCGTTCCATATTGGGGATTACACCTTCAAAACGGGCGCCTTTTTTGTGAAAACCGTATAAAATGGCGTGTTTTATTTCTTCATCCAACATACACCAAGGTGTATCCAAATTTAAATCCAAACCATTGACCAACGGACGCAAAGCATAGCTATACCACCGCCCGATATCACCGTTTTTTAGTGTCCAAGGTGCAATGGCACCCTGATTGACGGATAATGCCGTATTGGGAATCACCAAAGCGGGATCCACCGATAACTTTACCCCTAATCCCCCACAAATAGGACAGGCCCCCTGAGGGTTGTTAAACGAAAACAGACGGGGTTCTAAATCGGTAATGGTAAAGCCCGAAACAGGGCATGAAAATTTAGCCGATAAAATCTTTTCGCTTTCATCGGTTAAATCCACGATTTTCAACAATCCGTCCGCCAAAGCAATTGCCTTTTCAATACTGGATGATACCCGTGTTTGTATATCAGGTTTAATAATCAAGCGATCAATTACCACATCAATATGGTGTGATTTATTTTTATCCAAAGTCGGCACGTCTTCTATAGGATAAACGATACCGTCCACCTGAACACGCACATACCCCATTTTTTGCCAATTGGCAAATTCTTTTTTATATTCACCTTTTCGCCCACGCACAATTGGTGCTGATAACATCATCTTATGTCCATCGGGATAGGCACAAACAATATCCGTCATTTGAGAGGTTGTTAAAGCCTCAATCGGTTGATTTGTGGCGGGGGAATAAGGTGTCCCTGCTCTGGCCCACAAAAGACGCATATAATCGTAAATTTCGGTGGTTGTGGCCACGGTTGAACGCGGATTATGCCCTGTTGTTTTTTGTTCAATGGAAATGGCGGGCGATAAACCTTCAATTAAATCCACATCCGGTTTGCTTTGTAAATCCAAAAACTGACGGGCATAGGTGGATAAACTTTCCACATAACGGCGTTGTCCTTCGGCATAGATGGTATCAAAGGCCAAAGAAGATTTACCACTGCCCGACACACCGGTAATAACCACTAATTTATTTTTTGGAATATCCACGTCAATATTTTTTAAATTATGCTGACGGGCTCCGCGAATTTTGATAAAATCCATATTCCCTCCTTTGGATTATTATCGGAAAGTCCGTTCCCAAATCGGTGCCACACGCAAAGTTGTTTTAAAGGGGATTTTTTTATCCTGCAAAGCCTTTTGAACTTGTTGCAAATCCCTCAAATTTGATTTTTGCATTTTTTTACGAAAGAAACGTTCCTGCCATAAGGGTTTTTTGTCCGGATCAATAGCATAAGCCAAACAGTACAAAAAAGGCGTGCAAAACTTTTCATCCATTAAAGCTAATTGGATGTTTAAAATTTGATTTTTGTTTTCCACCAATGATTTTAAATCCACCACCTGTTGTAAATACATAGCCGACTCCTTTGTTTTTTGGTGCGATATTATACACTATTTTCACAAAAAAATCAAGCAAACCTTTGTATTACACCATCAGTAACAATTTGATTAAATTTTATTTATCTCTTCTAAATACATCTTTTATTCACGCAAAAGATTGTTATGTTTGTTTTTTGTCAATTTTTTTCTTTACAGAAAAGCGTTTCTGTGGTATAATTTTAAAACACTATAGATGAAGGGATAATTATGAACCAATCAACTATCTCACCAAAAGAATTGATATCATTTCTGCGTGCCAGCATTTTTGCCGCCGATTTTTTATCAACATCAAACAAGGCCTCTGATGTTGAAAGAATGGAAAAGATTATAGACAACCTGCATGAATATCGTAAAAAATATCCACAGTATCAAAATATCATCAGCAAAGCTTTATTTAAGGTTTTTGATAATTCATTTTATAATTCATCCGAATACATGAAGCAACGGGTTCAAGTCAGTGTCATATACGGTTTTACAAAGCAAGCACCCAATGATATAAATATTTTAAAAGAATTAATAAAAAGAATGGGCTTGGCTAAAGAACCTCAAAATATGGGATTGGCCTTTCGAAGCATTACTGAACATACTTTAGATATATACAATCAGGAAAGTTATCAACACTACGATTCAAACAGATCTATAGCCTACCTTTTACAAAGCATGATCATGACCGTAAATAATTTTTCCGGCAAAAAAACAATTCCTGAACAACTTTGGTTATATGAAAATGCAAAAAAATTAGCAAAAGCACAACCTATATTTAAAGCGTTTTCAAAAAACTTTAAAAAACCAAAGACAGTGAAAAAAACCTTTAAAATACTTCCCTGTGAACCGGCGGAAGTTTATCCCAGATCACACAAAATTAGAAATCGATTTTCTTCGCATTCATATTAAATAAGGTGAAAAATACTTGACTTTTTAAAACAAATCATTAAAATGCTTGCATTGTGAATAAAAAAAGGATAAAAAAATGACAGCTAAAATTATTGTTTTTGCAAATGAAAAAGGTGGTACAGGTAAATCTACTTTGGCCATGCATACGATTGTGGCATTGTTACGTGCCGGTAAAAAAGTCGCCTCATTTGACTTGGATCCGGATCAACAAAGTTTGACACGTTATGTGGAAAACCGTAAAACATTTATCAAGGAAAAAGGTGCTCAATTGCCCTTGCCCGTACATACTTGTTGGACAAAAGAAGTGGCCAACATTTATACTTTACGTGGTCAATTAGATAAATTAAAAGAAGAAGTGGACGCTATCGTTTTGGATACACCAGGTTCGCATTCGCCTTTGGGTATGGAAGCCATGACATTGGCCGATGTGTTAGTAACCCCTATGAACGATTCGTTGGTAGATTTGGATATTTTGGCTTTGGTAGACGGCGATACATTGAAAATTCAAGGACCCAGCCATTTTGCCCAAACCGTTTGGACAACACGTCAACAACGCATGTTGGAACGCAAACCTTCCATCAATTGGTTGGTTGTTCGTAACCGTATGTTGTTCAGCAAATCCAAAAACTCGCAAAATATGTCCATTTTGTTGAATGCTTTGGCCCGTCGTATTCATTTTGAATTGGTCGGCGTGGTTTCTGAACGTGTCGTTTTCCGTGAATTATTCTTAAAGGGTTTGACGATGTTAGACTTTAAGGAAAACGCCGTTAAATTGCAAAATACCATTTCCTCAAACACTGCCAGACAGGAATTATCCGCTTTGGTTAATAAAATTTGGGGTACAGACTTGAATTTATCTCCGGTTAGTGCTATACAAAAATAAACACTAACCCAAGGGGGAATTCGTGGATATTTTTGCAGTCAACACAAAACCATTTTCAGATCAATCTTTTGGTACCTCCGGCATCAGAAGAAAGTCCGAAGTTTTTCGTCAGGAAAATTATTTGGAAAATATTATCCAGTCTATTTTTAATAGTCTGGATAATTTTGAAGGAAAAACGTTGGTTATCGGCGGTGATGGACGTTATGGTAATAATGAGGCCATTCAAACCATTATCAAAATGGCCGTTGCCAATCAATTCGGACACATTATTGTGGGGCAAAACGGAATATTATCCACACCGGCTTCTTCCCATATGATTGTATCCAGACAGGCTTTTGGTGGCATTATTTTAAGTGCCAGCCATAACCCTGGTGGTAAAAACGGCGATATCGGCATCAAATATGATACTGAAATCGGTGGTTCAGCCCAAGAAGAATTGACAAATAAATTTAACCAAAACGCCCAACAAATCGACCATTACTGGATGGTTCATTCCGACCCTGTTGATTTAAGTCGTATCGGCGATTATACCATTGGTTCAACATTGGTGGAAGTGGTTGATTCTGTGTCTGATTATGCCGATTATATGGCTGAAATTTTTGATTTTAAAGCCATACGCGAATTGTTTAAGTCGGGTTTTAAAATCACATTTGATGCGATGAATGCCGTGACAGGGCCTTATGCCAAATATATTTTTGAAACACTCTTGGGGGCTGAAGCAGGTTCCGTTATTCGTGGCGAGCCTTTACCCGATTTTGGCGGTATTCATCCTGAACCCAATTTAACCTATGCCAAAGACTTGGTGGAATTGGCCTACAGCGAAAACGCCCCTGATTTATGTGCCGCCTCGGACGGTGATGGCGACAGATATATGATTTTGGGTAAATCATTTTTTGTTAATCCGGCCGACAGTTTGGCTATTTTGGCCGAAAATATGGAAAAAATTCCTTTTTATAAAGGGCGCTTTTATGGTGTTGCCCGTTCTATGCCCACAGGCGGTGCGGTTGATTTAGTTTGTCAGAAAATGAACAAAGATTGCTATCAAACACCGACAGGTTGGAAATTTTTCGGATCCCTTTTGGAAAACCAAAGAATCAGTCTATGCGGTGAAGAAAGCTTTGGTGCCGGTTCTTTTCATTTGATGGAAAAAGACGGATTATGGGCCATTTTGTTTTGGCTGAATCTGATTGCTATTACAAAAAAATCCCCCGAACAATTGGTTCGTGATATGTGGAAAAAATACGGTCGTATCTATAATAAAACATTCACTTATACCACCAGTTCGGCCGAAAAAGCGCATCATTTGATGGATGTACTGGCCTCTAAACTGCCATCATTAAAGGGACAAAATATTGAAGGGCTCACCGTATCAAATGCGCAATTTTTCAACTATACCGATCCTGTCAGTAAAATGCAGTATATGCATCAGGCTATTTTGGTCGATTTTAACGAAACAGATCAAGTTATGGTTCGTTTATCTGGTACCGTTAGTTCCGGCGCCAGCATGAGGGTTTATTTGCATCATAAAGACGAAAACCCTGATTTAAGCGTTGATACAGCCATTGAAGCGTTATCAAAAGCTGTTCAAACACTGTTAAACATCCCAAAATATCTGGGCGATGATGTTGAAATAACAACAACCTGATTATCGGCGGAAGAAATCAGGAATCCCATCTGTTGTGTCCGAGATATCTTGCTCTGTTTTTATCTCTGGTTTTACATCCAATTTTGCTTTTTTATTTTGAAACAATAAATCAATCAAACTAGGACGTGTTTGTTTCACATTACCGATTGTTTTTTGATTTTCCACATTGATATTTGTTTTGACTTCTGTTTTTTTACGAACCGGTGTCATTGGTTGAATAACCGGTGGTTTATCATCATCAAACAAATTGGTTTGGCGCACCACATCCTCTGGCGAAACTGTGTTTTCCAAATCCCTTGGGTTCGGTCTGTAATCTGTATTCACAACGGGGGTAAAACCCAATCCATCCGGTGTAATCAAATTAGGTTCTTCGGCCTGAACAGGTTTTTCTTCTGTTTCATTTTGTGTCACCTGAATCGTTGTTGTTTGGGACGAAATCGTGATTGTTTCTGTCGGCACAACAGGTGGTGGCACAGGTGTACTGGGTATCGTCTGCTGGAAAACAGGCTTTGGTTCGGCCTTACCCAAACCGGTGGCCACAATAGATACCTGAATGGAACCCGCCAAGCCTTCATTGACGGCAGAGCCCATTTTAACCATTGCATTTTCATCGGCCTGAGATACGATTTTTTGCATAATTTCATCCACTTCATCCAAACCGACATCCAATCCGCCCGTAATGTTCACCAACACAGATTTGGCCCCCTTGATAGAACAATCGTCCAACAACGGATTGGTCAAAGCCATATCGGCGGCTTTTTCAGCACGATTTTCGCCACTGGCAATACCTGTTCCCATCATGGCACGTCCCATGGTGGTCAAAACGGTACGAACGTCCGCAAAATCCAAGTTTATCATACCGGGATTCATCACTAAATCGGTAATACTTCGGACACCTTGACATAACACATCATCCGACATTTTAAAAGCATCAGCCAAAGAAGTATGAGGTTTGGCAATTCTGAATAAATTTTGGTTGGGTACAATAATCAAAGTATCCACATATTTTTGCAATTCTTCAATCCCTTTTTGGGCAACATCCATACGGCGATTACCTTCAAATTTAAACGGAGTGGAAACAACGGCCACCGTTAAAATGCCCATTTCTTTGGCATATTTGGCAATCACAGGTATTGCCCCTGTGCCTGTCCCACCACCCATACCGGCGGTTAAAAACAGCAAGTGTAAATCCTTAATGCTGTCTTTAATTTTTTCGGCGGATTCTTCGGCCGATTGACGACCGACTTCCGGATTGGAACCAGCCCCCAAACCTTTTGTAATTTCTTCACCCAACTGAATCTTATCGGCCACCAAAGATTTGGCCAAAACCTGAGCATCCGTATTGGCGGCAAAAAAAGCGCAACCGGTCACACCGCTTTTAACCATATTATTGACGGCATTACCACCGGCACCACCCACACCGATAACACCCAAATTCGGGGTCAATAATACCTTTGGTTGAGGCGTTGCCAAACCGATTGTCAATTCGCTTTTTTGAATTATGATAGACTCTGTTTTATCCATTTTATGACCTTTCCTAATAAACCTTTCGGGGTTGATGTTGATTGAAATTGCTCAAAAACTTTATCCTGACGGCGCTTTAAAGCATACATCAACAAACCGACACATACATTAAATGTACACAAATCATACTCACTTGGCAAGTTTTTTATTTGTTTTGTTTTGCCCAAACGTGAAATTCCGCCCAAAAATGACACAACTTTTTCTTTTAAGCCCGCCAAACCGGCACCACCACCCGTTAAAACAAAGTTTTTGGCCACAGATGTAAAGGTTGAATCTTTATCCAAAGCTATCTTTGTTTTTTCCAAAATATTTTCCAAGCGTGGCACAATTACGCCGATTAAATGGGAACGTTTTATTTGAATGTTTGAGCCTTCTTCATCACCCAAAACAGGCACAATCACTCTTTCCAATTCGTCACGCGGTGATAAATAGGCGGCCCCATTTAAAACTTTTAATCTTTCGGCATTAGCCAAATTGGTATTCAATGCTTGGGCAATATCCCGTGTCATTTGATGACCACCACTTTGGATGACGCCTAATTGCATCAAACCACCACCCACAAAAACAGCATAAGATGTCGTACCGGCCCCAAAATCCAAAACGGTAGAACCGACATCTTTTTCATCTTCACTCAGCACTGCCAAGGCCGAAGCATAGGGCGTGGCCACTTTCATTTGAACCGATACATGACACCGATCCAAAACCGTCAATAAATTCATTGTTTGCGTTTCGGGCAAGGTGACCATATGCACATGCGCCCCCAAGGTATTGGCAAATACACCCCGTGGATCCGTCAAACCCTGATCTTTATCCACGATATATCCCAACGGGAAAGCGTGTAAAACTTCTTCACCCACCGGCACATGTTGCGATACAATACCATCCACCAAAACTTGAACATCTTGGGCTGAAATCGGTTTTCCCGGGGGTATTGCCACTTCATGATAGACCTGTAAAGAATGTAACTGAGTGGATGAGATATTGACAATAACCGATTCAATGCGTTGACCGGATTGAACTTCCGCCTGACGAATGGCTTCCCCAACGCATGCGGTCGCCTCTTCCAAATTCCAAATACTGCCGGCCTGAATTCCTTTGCTGGGCACACAGGCAGCCCCTACCACGGTCGGCGCCTGATCATCCGTCAAACGCACCACCATACAGGCCACTTTCCCAGAACCGATATCCAATAAGTTTAAGTATGTTTTTTTATGAAATCTTTTTTTCATTTTTTGGCCTTTTTCTTTGGTGTTGTTCGTTTGGGATGAACAATAATTCTGTCCGATAAACGAATATCAATGGATTCAATATCTTTTTTCAACAATTTATCTTTTTTATTTTGTTTATCCAATCGGATTAAAGCCTGATCAATATCCGTTTGGGGCAATAAAATTTCCAAACCTTTTTCGGCATCCATTAACCGCAGATTCCAACGCCGATTTTCAATCCGTTGGGCGGATCTGACACGTGTGGATATATCGGGAACTTTATCCAAGGCTTTTAATAATTCCAAAATATGTTTTGGTGCATCCGAACCCACCACTAAAATTAAATCTTCCGACAGATATTGTTTATCCTGAACGGGTTGACCTTCTTCATCCAATAAATAATATTTTCCTTGATTTTGCCAACGGGCAATCGGTGTTTTTTCCCAAACGGTAATCACCAACTGATTGGGCAGTTTGCGTTCAATTACCGCTTTTTTAATCCAGGGCAATTTTTCCAATGCCTGTCTTTTTTCATCCAAATCAATCGTGTTCATTTTTTGATTTAATTGAATGTTTAGAGCTTTTAAAACATCTTCTTTATCCGTTCTTTTATGCCCCACCACCCATATATTTTTTTCGGCATCCACGTGCCAATCGGCTTTATCAAGGACATAATCCCATGCCGATTTGGTATAAGAACGCACCACCTGACCCCATGGGGACATATACAAAAACACGCCCCCTAAAAAAAGCAATACAATAATCAACAGTTTTATCAAAAGAACCGGACTTTTTTCTTTTTTTAATCGCATTTTGCCCCCTGAACCAACCGGTTGACAATATCTTCATAGGTCAAATTTTTCAAGCGTGCCATATCCGGCACCAAAGAAGTCGGCGTCATCCCCGGATTGGTATTAATTTCCAAAAAGTAAATGCGACCCGTTGGGGACAGACGAAAATCACTGCGCGAAACACCCCGACAATTTAAAAATTGATGAATTTTTTCGGCATATTGGTGCAATTTTTTTCTTTGTTCAATACTGACCGGTGCGGGTATTAAATGTTCAACCGCCCCTTCGGCGTATTTATTTTGATAATCATACCATCCTTTTTTGACGCACAATTCCACCGAACCCAAGGCCTTACCATCCAAAACTGTCACAGATAATTCACGTCCTTCAATATATTTTTCCACCAATTGTTTTTGATTTTCGGGCCAATTTTGAAGGGCTTGTTTTTTATCTTTTGCCGTTTGAACAATCTGAACACCGCAGGATGAACCTTCGGCATTGGGTTTGACCACCAAAGGCAGTTTCATTTTTTCAAACTCGGACTTTGTTTTTAATCCGCCTTTGGCCACGGGAATGCCGATTTGCGTGGCAATCAAACGTGTCATTTGCTTATCCATTCCCATGGATGAAGCCATCACCCCCGAATGCGTATAGGGTATTTTCAGGGCATTCAAAATCCCCTGAACACCACCATCTTCACCGAAGCGACCATGCAAGGCATTAAAAACAACATCCGGTTTAAAATCAATCAAAGACTTAATCCATTTAGCCAAATCATCCGTTACATCTATGGCTTGAGTTTGATAGCCTAATTTTTTCAAAGCTTGCATCACACCATTACCCGACAAAAAAGAAATCTCCCTTTCCGAAGAAATTCCCCCCATTAAAACGGCCACTTTTTTTATCTTTTGCCCAAACATTTTATCTCCATTTCCAAACGAATGCCCTGTTTTTCAAAGACGATTTGTTGCATCTTTAAAACAAAATCCTCTAACTGATTGCCGGTGGCATGATGATTGATTAAAAAATTCGCATGCTTGACCGACATTTCAGCCCCATTTTCTTTATAGCCTTTTAATCCGGAATTTTCAAGTAAAAAACCAGCACTTTTTTCTTTTGGGTTTTTAAATGTGGAACCGGCGGTACGCACGCCCTGTGGCTGAGTTGTTTTTCGGCGTATATGATAATCCTGCATAACGGCTTTTATTTCATCATTTATACCCACAGATTTAGCCTTTAAAACCGCCTCTGTAAAAATTAAATCTTTTAACGGGTTATGCCGATACGACCAATCGGAAAAATCTGTAAATTGTTTTTCCTGCCCCTTATAATCCACAGCGTTTATTTTCACCAAAATATCACTTAAAGATTGCCCAAACGCACCGGCATTGGATGACAAACCGCCCCCCAAAGTACCGGGGATATCCGATAAAAATTCAAAACCCGTCAGGTTGTTTTTTAATGCTGTTTGGCCGATTTGCGATAACCGAACCCCTGCCCCACAAATCAACAAATCGTCTTTAACCTGAATATCCTGAAAGCCTTTGCCAAGTTTTAAAACAACACCTTCTATACCGCCATCACGAATCAAAACATTACTGCCACCGCCCAATACGGTAACAGGCAATTTATTTTGTTTTAAAAAATCTTTTAAATCTTCCAACGTTTCCACAATACCGAAAAAATCAGCCTTTCCCCCCACACCCAACCAAGTGTGTTTGGCCAATTCATAATCGGGTATCAAGGAAAGGGTCATTTTTTTAAAACCTCCAATAATTCAGGGATTTGACGTGATAAAGAACCGGCGTTCAAACAAACAACCGTATCACCCGATTGAACAAATTGTGCCACATCCCGGGCAAAATTTTCGGTTGTCGTTTCAAAAACATTGGATCGAATTTTTTGCATTTGAGATACAAAGTTTGATGTGTTGACCCCCTCAATCGCTTCATCCCCGGCCGAATATACATCAGTTACAAAAACGGCATCGGCCAAATCAAAAGCATCCATAAAATCCGTCCACAAATTTTGAAAACGTGTATAACGATGGGGTTGAAATATCGCCACCAAGCGACCAGATATATGGTCTTTTAAAGCCGATAAAGAAGCACGAATTTCGCTGGGGTGATGGGCATAATCATCATAAACCGCCACATTATTTTCACATCCACGCAGGGTTAAACGTCGCTTGATGCCTTCAAACGAAGCCAAAGCCTGACGGATAAAATCCTCGCCTATTCCAACCACAAAAGCCACCGCAACAGACGCCAATGTGTTCAATATGTTATGTTTACCCATCAATGTAATCATCATATCCCGATAAACGGTTGTTCGATTTTGATGGCGTATTACAATGTCAAATGTTGTTTTGCCATTTTCAATTTTTACATTTTCGGCACGCACATCAGCCGTGTTGGAAAAACCATATGTGATGACTTTACGACCTTTGATTTCGGGCAACAATTCACGCAGCACCGGATCATCCATACACATCACACAGGCACCATAAAAAGCTGTTTGATTTAAAAAAGTTTGAAAGGCCATTTTTTCCCGTTCAAACGTTTTATAATAATCCAAATGTTCGGGTTCTATATTTGTGACAACAGAAATAGTTGTCGGCAACTTTAAAAAAGAACCGTCCGATTCATCGGCTTCGGCCACCAACCAAGAACCTTTACCCACACCCGCATTGGAATTTTGCTTGGTCAAAATACCACCGATAATATAACTGGGGTCTTTTTGACCCATCATTAAAATATGGGCAATCAAAGATGACGTTGTCGTTTTACCATGGGAACCGGCCACACAGATACTTTTTTTAAACCTGAGCAATTCGGCCAACATTTCGCTGCGATGACCAATGGGCAGGCCCATTTTTTTGGCCGCCTGTAATTCCGCATTATCCGCATGAATCGCCGAAGAAATCACAACCGCATCACAACCATTTATGTTTTCGCTTTTATGCCCGATAAAAACAGGGATGCCCATTTTTTGCAAACGCTGCGTATTGGCGTTTTCCTGATCGTTGGAACCTTGCACCTGAACACCCAAAGAGGGCAACATTTCGGCAATGGCACTCATCCCTATGCCACCAATACCGATAAAATGAACCCGATTTAAAGGAAACAGTTTCATTTGTTTTCACCTTCAATAATGGGTTTAACCAAGTCCACCATCTTTTCGGCCACATCCGGATGTGATAAATCCAAGCTGGCTTTGGATGCCATTTTTAATTCCTCTTTATTTTCAATTAAATCCTGTAAACGTTTGGCCAAATTATCCGCATCAAAGTCTTGTTCCACAACCAACCAACCGGCACCGCTTTCGGCAAATTGACGGGCGTTTTCAAATTGATGATTATCCGCCGATGTGGGCAATGGTACATAAATACCGGGACGGCCGACAATCGCTAATTCCGCCAAAGTGGAAGATCCGGAACGACCAATCACCAAATGGGCTTTGGCCAATAATTCAGGCATATTATCAAAAAACGATTGAACCGTTACCGCATAAAAACCACCATCTTGATACAACTTTTGTAAATCATCCACATCCTCGGGGCGGGCCTGTTGTGTAATAACCATTTGCGAACGAATTTCGGCGGGCAATTTTAAAATAGCCTCAGGTAAAGAACGGCTTAAAAAACGCGCCCCTTGTGAACCGCCTGTCACCAATAAATAAAACAACTTATCCGAAGGATACGGTGTATTTGCTTTTTGTAAAATGGCATCACGCACCGGTTGGCCCACCAAAAAAGTGGAAATTCCCGGTGGCACCATTTTGGTATTGGCAAAGGCCGTAGCAATCATTTTTACACGTGGAGCCAACATACGATTGGCACGCCCCAAAACGGCATTTTGTTCATGAACCACTGTGGGAATTTTTAAAAACTGAGCCGCCAAAACCGCCGGCAAAGAAGCATAGCCACCCACCCCGATAACCAAAGCCGGGCGATGCATCAACATAAACCATGATGATTGAAAAGCACCAAAACACAAAACGGCAAAAGCCTTTAATTTACCAAAAAAAGAACGCCCCGTCACGGATGATGCCGCAACCACTTTGGTCGGCACTTGGGTTAATTTCCTGAAATTCGCCCCACGTTTATCCGTTATAAAGGTAATGTCATAACCGGCATCCAACAAACCTTTTGCAATGGCTTCGGCCGGAAAAATATGACCGCCTGTCCCACCTGTTGTAATAATAATTTTCTTCATTCTAATCCCCTTGAAAAACTATGCCCGTGTGTCAGGGCCAAAATAAAACCAAAGGCAAATGCCACCGATACCAATGACGATCCACCATACGAAATAAAAGGAAGGGTCATTCCTTTTGTCGGAATCAAGTTTAACGTGGACAATATATTGACCAACGATTGAACGGTTATTTGTGTCATCAAACCGCCCACAGCCACTTGAACAAAAAAGTTGTTTTCACGCCGAATCAACCAACATGAACGCAACATAATAAAGGCAAATGTCATCACAATCAATGCCGTAATAATAAAGCCAAATTCTTCGGCCGATACCGCCATAATAAAATCCGTATGGGCATCGGGCAATTCATATTTGACGGATCCTTCCCCGGGGCCTTTACCAAACCAACCGGCATTTTTTAACGTTTCCATGGATTTTTCCACCTGATATGAAGTACCTTCTTCGGGGAATAAAAATTTAATCACCCGATTATGCACGTGTTCAAAGGTTAAAAAAGCCATCACGCCAAAGCCAATACCGCCCAAAATCAAAAAGCTGACCAACCAAATGGAGATGCCCGATAAAAATAATTCCACCGCAAAAATGGATAAAATCGTCAAAGTCATACCGATATCAGGTTGTGCCAACAACAATAAAACAACCATCCCGCAAATCACCCAGGCAATCCATCCATCCCAACAATGTTTTATCAAACGACCACGGGCCAATAACCAACCACATACAACGGCAAAGGCGGGCTTTACAAATTCGGATGGTTGCACGCTGAAACCAAAAACATTTATCCAACGATGGGCACCTTTGATTTCGGGGCCCAATAACGCCAATAACATCCCACCCATGGCACCGATTAAAATTAAAAAGGCCACGCGTCTGACCCACTTTAACGGCAATAATGCCACCCCCATCAAAACACCAAAAGCCACCGGCACAAAGACCATATGTTTGATAATAAAGTGCAACCAGGGCAAGTTGTTTCGGGCCGCTACGGCCGGGCTGGCCGCCAAAGTTAAAAACACACCACAAAACAATAAAATAAACGCCGCATACATAATGCCTTTATCCAGACTGCGGGCCTGTTCTATTATACGTTTTTTGATAGTGGATAAGTATTTCATTTTACCTCAACTTTAATGTGGATAAAGCCAATAAGGCCAACAAAATGGATACAATCCAAAAACGCACGACAACGGTGGTTTCACTCCATCCCAATTTTTCAAAGTGATGATGAATCGGTGCCATTAAAAACACCCGTTTTTTACGCAATTTATATGAACCGACCTGAATAATATCGGATAAAGCTTCCACCACAAAGATACCACCGGCTAAAGCTAAAATCAATTCGTGCTTGGTGGCCACGGCTATCGCCCCCAAAAAGCCCCCCAAAGCCAAAGAACCTGTATCACCCATAAACACCTTGGCCGGATGGGCATTGAACCACAAAAAGCCCAAGGTTGCCCCGATAATCGCACCGCACATCACGGCCATTTCGCCCGCATTGGGAATATAGGAAATATGCAAATATGTGGTATAATCCACACGACCTACCAAATAAGCAATAACCCCAAAAACAGATGTACACATAATCACCGGCAAGCTGACCAATCCATCCAATCCGTCCGTCAAATTGACCGAATTGGATGCCCCCACAATCACCACCATGGCAAAAATAACATAGAACATTCCCAAATCAATGAACAAGTTCTTGAAAAAAGGAATGCTGATACTGGTGCTCATATTCCCATGGGATAAATACATCAATGAACCACAGGTAATAAATGCCACGGCAAATTGCAAGGCCAACTTTGTTTTGCCGGCAATACCGTCGCTGGAACGACGGGTCAATTTTGTATAATCATCCCAATAGCCCGTTAAACCCGTTCCCAAAAAGGCAAACAACAAAACCCAAATAAAGGGATTGGCCAAATTAGCCCATAACAAAGTCGCAATCAAGGTTGTGGCCAATATCATTAAACCACCCATCGTGGGTGTCCCGGCTTTACTGTAATGTGTTTCGGGCCCGCATTTGCGAATGGGTTGTTCGGCCTGTTTGGATTTTAACCATTTAATCAATTTTGGCATTAAAAATAATGTCAAAACAAACGCCGTCAACAACGCACCGCCAATACGCACCGTTTGATAATTAAACAGGTTTAAAAAACGACAAGAATCTTTAAAAAACGAAAGCCAGTAAAACATTATTTTCCTTTCAATTTATCCACCAATTTATAAAGTCCCGTTCCGTGGGAAGATTTTATATAAACAATATCCTGATTTTGTAAAGAATTTAACAAAACAGGCATCATTTGTTCAACCGTTTCGCACCATGCCCCTTGTTGTTGTTCGGGCAAAAGTTCAAAAACAGGACGCATCAAATTTCCCACAGCGAAAACTTTTTCCACACCATTGTGCGACAAAATATCCAATAAGTCAAGATGTCTTTTTTGCCCCTCTTCACCCAACTCTAACATATCCCCCAAAACGGCAATTTTACGTCCTGAATAAAACGTCAACGCCTGTAAACCGGCACGCATGCTGGCCGGATTGGCGTTATAGGCATCATCAATCAAAGTAATCTCTTTATCATCCACATTGATTTTTTGGGTATAGCCACGACCGTTTGTCGGATTTAAGGTTTGCAGTGTTTGAACGGCCTGTAAAGTGCTGGCCCCCAAAGCATCAATCGCCCCCAAAACCGCCAATGAATCCAATGCATAATGCGTGCCGATAAAGTTTAAAGTATAAGAAAGATTATCCCCATGCCAATGGGCTTTTACATACATTTTTTGATTTTGAACAAAGGTATCCTTTAAACACAAATCCGCCGAATCTGTTTTGCCAAATCGGACAATATGTTTGATGTTTTCCAAATGGGCCCGTTCAAATAAATCTTGGGCACAATCTGTATCGGCACTTAAAACGGCCGTTCCGTTTTTGTCCTGATAATCAAAAATGTGCGCCTTTTCTTCGGCTGTCATTTGCAAGGTTTTAAAAAATTCCTGATGGGCCGGATGAATATTGGTAATGATACTGACATCAGGACGCACCAAATCGGATAATTCGGTCATTTCACCCACGTGGCTGATACCCATTTCAATCACGGCATATTGGGTATCGGCGGGTAAATTAGCCAACATCAAAGCCACACCCAAATCATTATTCAAATTCGCTTTTGTGATAAATGTTTTGCCTTGCGCCTGTAAACAAGCCCCCAACATTTCTTTGGTGGTTGTTTTTCCGGAACTGCCTGTAATCCCCACAACCTGAGCCATTGAACGCATACGGGCATATCGTGCCAATGATTCCAAAGCCATGCGTGTATCCGAAACAATCAGTTGTTTTTCACGTGAAACATCGGCTATTTCATGATTAACCAAACATAGTGCGGCCCCACGTTTGACAGCATCTTTAACAAATTCATGACCATCCCTTTTACCACCCGTCAAAGCCACAAATAAATCGCCCAATTGAATGTCCTGAGAGTTAAAAACAACCCGCCATACTTTCATTTTTTTATGAACCGGCACATTCAAAGCCTGTTGCAATTCAACCCCGTTATACAGGGCATTTTCATTATATCCTTTAATTTGAAGGGCAGCCTCAATCCGATCGGAAAACGGATAAACCGTCTTTTGTATTTGTTGATAATCTTCGTGGCCTTTACCCGCCAAAACCAAAATATCCCCTTCTTGCAATAAGTTGACGGCATGCATAATGGCCCGTGAACGGGATAATTCTTCATGTCCTTTACTGAGGCAACCGGCCAAAATTTCCTGACGAATAGTACTTGGGTCTTCGCTTCTGGGGTTATCATCGGTTACAAAAATATCATCCGCATATTCTTGGGCAACTTGACCCATTTGAATACGCTTACCTTTATCACGATCACCACCACAACCAAACAAACAAATCAAACGCCCTTTGGTATGCGGACGCAACGATTTTAAAACCTGTTTTAAACCATCGGGCGTATGGGCGTAATCCACAAAAATACCCGCACCGTTATTTAATGCACCAATAAATTCCAACCGACCGGCGGGGGCTTTCACCTGTTCAATCACAGAGGATAATTGTTCCCATGTTTGCCCTAAACTGAGGCACAAACCAATGGCACATAATAAATTCATGGCCTGAAAATCACCAAAAACAGACAAAGTGAACGGATAATTTTGACCGTTATATTGAATTACGATATGTTGACCCGATGATGTCGGCACCTGTTGCATCAAACGTAAAGTTTCACCCCGAACACCATAAGAAATAATCTTTTGTCCCCTTTGTTGGCAAACCTGTTTTAAATGTTCGTATTCATCAATGTCGGCATTTAAAACAGCCACGGAATTTTCGGGTAAAATCTTGGTGAACAATTTTTCTTTGGCCGATAAATAATTTTCCTGAGTTTTATGATAGTCCATATGATCACGGGTAATATTTGTAAACCCACCACCACATAAAGACAAACCGGCCAAACGGTCTTGATCTAAACCATGGCTGGATGCTTCCATGGCGACAACTTCAACACCATCTGATTGTAATTTGGACAAAGTTTCAGAAAGCAGTTTCGGGGGCATGGTTGTCATGGATGAATCCGTATGACCTAAACAACCATCCAAACCGATGGTCCCCAAACTAACCGCCTTTACACCCGATAAATTCATCAATTGTTGCACGAAATAAACCGTGGATGTTTTACCGTTTGTGCCTGTCACGGCCACTTTTTTAATTTTTTCCGATGGCCATTGTTTTGTACAATCCACGGCAAATGTATGACGCACATCCTCAACCACCTGAACGGGAACGCCACAATCAATCATATGATCGGCCACAATTTTTGTTGCCCCTTTTTGAATGGCTTGATGCACAAAATCTGCCCCATCCACATTGACGCCTTTTATGGCATAAAAAGTATCGCCCGATTGTACCTCGTTAACATTATCCGTTATTGTCATCTTTTCTTTCCTTTCTTGGCCTCACGGGATCTTTCAAAGGCATTCAAAATGTAATTGGGTTGTTCCCATGATTCAATCGGTTCTACCCCTAAATAAGGGGCGATTTCACCGATTATCTGTAATCCTGTGGCCTTAGCATTCCATCCGGCCGCATTAAACATGTGCGTTGCTTTTACCTTTTTGGGATCCGTATAAGAAACCAAAACAATGTATTTGGGATCATTCATCGGGAACATCCCCACAAAGGTGGTTCTGAGTCTGCCTTCCACATAACGCCCGTTTTCAATCAGGTTGGCCGAACCCGTTTTGCCACCAACGGCATAGGGGGCTACAGGGCTGTTTTCAGGTAATTCATAATTGACAACACCCCACATTAAATGACGCATGGTTTTGGAAACGGATTCAGACAAAACACGTGTTTCAACTTGGTCTTTATTACCGTCTTTGATAAATGTCGGCACACGATACAATCCACCGTTGGCCAGTGAAGCCACACCCGCAATCAAATGAAGCGGTGTAACGGAAATACCATAGCCGTAGGAAATGGTGGCCGATTCCATATCCGCCCATTTTTCCTTTTTATTATATTGTGTTGTGCCCCGTTCAGGCAAAGCAATCGGCAATTTATCATAAAAACCAAAACGACCCAAAAATTCTTTTTGTTTTTCCTGTCCGATTTTCAAACCGATTTGTGCCGAACCGATATTGGATGAATGGATTAAAATTTCCGGCACGGTTAAAGGTCTTTCTTGCCCACGATAATCGGTAATGCGCTTGCGTCCGATTTTTAACGGTTCCGATGTGTCAAAAATGCTGGCCGTTGTGATTGTTTTACTTTCCAATCCCAAAGCCGTATTGAACAATTTAAAGATTGAACCGAATTCATAGGTGCCCAAAGTGGCCTGATTAAAACGTTCTTTTCCTGTTTTTCCCTTGGGGCCATAATTCGGATTGTAATCGGGCAAAGAAACCGAAGCCAAAACCTCACCATTATTCACATCCATCACAATGGCCAAACCGGCCTGAGCTTTAAACTTTTCAATGCCTTGTGTCAGGGCATTATGCACCATTTCCTGAATAGATACATCAATGCTCAATTGCACGTTTTCGTGTATCAGTTGTTGGTCATAGGCTTTTTCAATACCGGAAGTACCCACATTGTCAATATCCACGCCCCCCAATAAATGGGATACCAAATTACGGTGGGGGTAAGTCCTGTATTCACCGGGAAATTCCGATAAGAAATAATAACCTAACCAATTGATGTTTTGTCTTTCGGCAGGTGATAATTTGCGTTTGATGTATTTAAATCCGGCCGAGCTGGTAATCGCCGAATAAACATCTTTTTCATCCACATCCTTTAAAGCATTGGCAATGTTTTTGGCAATTTCTTTTGCATCACCTTTAACCAATGCCGGATTCACAGAAAGGTCCATTGTGGGTACACTGCTGGCCAAAAAGACACCATTTCTGTCCAAAATATTATAGCGTTTTAAGGCGTAAGACGAACTAATGGATTTTTTGGTATAATCACGGCCGTGATAATCCATCACGGTCAATTGAAACAATCGCCCTAAAATTAAGCAAAACAAGCTAAAAAACACAAAACCAACCACCAAAACACGCCATGAGGCTGATTTTAAATGGGCCCGTGTACTCATATCCAAATAACGCCATTTGTCCGTTTTATTTAACGGAATTTCCTGACAGGGTGTATAAAAAGGGGCATTTTTATTCTTCATCCGTTTCCCCTTCAAAATCAGGTTTTGGTGTCGGTGGTGTTATCGGGCGTTCGGATAATTCTTCGGCCTGAATAATTTGATTGGCCAAAATCGGTTGGGCTTTTGTTTGTTCGGCCTGTTGACGCAAATGTTCGGGATTTGTCAAAGACGCCCAATCCGTTTGTAAACCGTGTAATTCACGCCTGTTTTTGACAATCTGATAATGGATATCTTTTAAGTTTTTTTCTTTTTCCCGAACATGATATTTTAACATAAATGTCCCAATGCCGGTTGCTAAGGCCACAACAAAACAAATCAAATTAAAATGCCATTGTTTCATTTGACCTCCGTTCGAATCGCCCAACGCAACTTCGCCGAATGGGCCCGTGAATTATTTTTTAATTCGTTTTCATCGGCCATCACGATTTCTTTTTCGGGCACAATGAAAAACTTATCCGTTATTTCTTGGCTTTTGGCATATTTATTTTGGTGTTTTTTCGGGGCAGCATTTTCTTTTAAAAAGTCTTTGACAATTTTATCTTCCAACGAATGAAAAGATACCACCACCAAACGCCCCTGTGGTTTTAAAATCCGAATACTGGCATCCAAAGCCCTTTCCAATTCCCCCAATTCATCATTGACATAAATACGCAATGCCTGAAAAGAACGCATGGCACTGTCCGAACCGTCCTTAGGCCGAGGCATTACCGAATGAATCACCTCAACCAACTGAGCGGTCGTTTGAAAAGGTCTGTTTTGCACAATTGCTTTGGCAATTCGGCGACTTTGTTTTTCCTGACCATAAGCATACAAAATGTCGGCCAACTCTTTTTCGCCCTTTAAATTAACCACATCGGCGGCCGATATGCCCTGCCCGCTCATACGCATATCCAACGGACCATCCAAACGAAACGAAAAGCCCCTTTCGGCACCGTCAATTTGCATGGATGAAACACCAATATCCAATACAAAGCCGTCCACCGGTTCTTTCACATAATCGGCCACGGATGAAAAACAATCCCCGATAAAGGAAAAGCGATCACCAAATTCGGCTTTCATTTTTTCCACCATCGGTAAAACGGTTGGGTCACGATCAAAAGCAATCACACGATTTTCGGGATGGGCATTCAAAATAGCACGCGTATAACCACCGGCCCCAAAAGTACCGTCCACATAAACACCGCCCTGACACCCTAAACGTGTCAGGACCGAATCCAACAAAACCGGAATATGCAATGGCATCATCCAAAAATCCTTTGTTAAAAACAAAGCTAGCATACTTTTTTATAAAAAGCAATTATCCAATTGTATTTTTTATAACAAAAATCCCCCTTTTTTATCAGGGGGACTTTCAAAAGGCCAAATCAATTAAAATTTATATTGATATTGGATGCCCAAAATATGCGATTGCATATTTTTGTATTTAACCTTAACCGATTCTGGGTCGCTGGCTTCCAAGGCTTTGCCTGTTTTACCAAACATATGGGCATAACCGATATCCAATTGCCAATTGTTTTTCATATAACTGGCCCCGATACTGGTCCACCAACGGTCATTATCCGGAATACGGATGGTGCGTTTGTTATCGCTGTGGGTCGGACTTTCATCCCAACCAGCACCGAAACGGAAAGTCAGGTTTTTACAATAATAATAATCCAAACCGGCCGTTAAAGTCCAGGTATTGTCATAATCATAGTGTGAAACCTTTCTTGCACCTTTTGATGCTAACAATGGAGCGTTTGTATAAACAGTAAAATCAGGGAAAGATGATGTCCAATGTGTCCAACGGGCCGTTCCCGAAAAACCGACTTTTTTATAACGATGATATCCCGATAATGTGATTGTTTCGGGTAAATCCGGATTTGCCCAAACATCTGACTTACCATTTAAATTAGGATAACCCGGCACCATATGAGCCAAATTTCCGCTGACATAAAAATCACCTTTGGCTCGTTGGGCCGAACGTAAACGATAAGATAGACCAAAGCGGGTGTTTTCATTGTGTTCATACATTAAACCAAAGCTGGCAGTTTGGCTCCATGCATGCACATCAAAATCGGATTCACCACCGCCATATTTTTTATCAATTGTATTCGTCATTTTGCCATAGATGTAACGCATAATACCGCTGACACCAAAGGACCAATGCTTGTTCAATTTATAGGCGGCCGAGATATTAAAATCCATAATATCCAATTTGGATAAAACGGCTGTATCGGAAGCAAACCAATCGGCATCATAATCCGTTTTCAAACCAAACGGCGCATACACACCCATACCCAAAGACCATTTGTCATTTAAATTATATTGGGCGAAAAATTGGGGAATCGGCACCCAAAAATCCATTTTTTTATGTTGATTGGCGTATCTGGAATCAATACTTTCAACATCTGCATTCAAATTGACAAAGCTTAAACCTGTTTGAATACCCGATCTTTTCATCAAAGTCATACCGGCGGGGTTAAAAGCAATGGCCGAATAATCGTCCCCCATGATACCTTGACCAGCATAAGAACGCCCCAAACCGGTTACAGAATAATCATTTAATTGATAACCACCCGCTTGGGCAACGGAAGCCACAAATAAGCCCCCTAAAATAATAGATAATTTCTTCATTTTTTTCCTTTGTTTGAATTAAACAACAAAGGCATCATACATAAATTGTCACAAAAATGCAACAATTTTGTCATAAAAATGTCATATTTTATTCTTTTTCCACTTCCCTGTATTCCACATCAATCACTTGATGGGGGCGGATGGGGCCTGTGGCGGACGGGGGAATTTTACCTTTTTCCCAATATTTTTTCATACCGTTGATTGCCCAAATACTTAAAAATACCAACAAAACAGGAATGGCCAAAATCCACATCAATTGAAATATAAAAATCAAAACAGCCAAAGAAAATAATAAACTGATAAATTGATAAATAAAACGTTTCATTTTAACTCCCTTTTTAATTGATATAAAATATCCAACGCATCCCGTGGGGATAAGTTATCCACATCCAAAGAACGCAATTTTTTATCCGTTTCGCTTTCCTTTGGGGCAACCTTTTCAATGCTGGCAAATAACGGTAAATCTTCAAACAATGGTTTTTGGGCGGCTTTTTTTTCTTCCAACTGATCCAAAACTTGCTCGGCCCGTGTCAATACTTTACCCGGCAAACCGGCCAAGCGTGCCACATGAATACCATAGGAACGATCCACAGCCCCCGGCCCCACTTCATGTAAAAAGACAATTTCACCTTGCCATTCTTTCACACGCATGGTATGCAGTGATACACGATTTAACCTTTTATCCAAAGCTGTCAATTCATGATAGTGTGTGGCAAATAAAGCACGTGTTTGATTGTGGTTGTGCAAATATTCCACCGTAGCCCAAGCAATGGACAAACCGTCAAAGGTGGCTGTTCCACGACCGACTTCATCCAAAATCACCAAAGATTTATCGGTGGCGTTATTTAAAATGGCCGCCACTTCCACCATTTCCACCATAAATGTGGAACGACCACGGGCCAAATCATCGCTGGCCCCCACACGGGAAAATAACTTATCCACCAAACCGATAGTAGCACTTTCGGCCGGCACAAAAGACCCCATCTGAGCCAACACAACCATCAAAGCATTTTGACGCAAAAAGGTACTTTTACCTGCCATATTCGGCCCTGTCAACAACCACAAATTATTATTATCATTCAAATTGCAATCGTTGGGAATAAAGGCTTTATGTTCTTTGGCCAAAGCATATTCCACCACCGGATGACGCCCGGATTTAATTTCAAATTCACGCCCATGGGTCAAAATGGGACGGGTCCAGTTTTGTTCCAAAGCCAAATCAGCCAAAGCCACACACACATCCACCGTGGCCAACGCTTTTGTGGCCGATAAAATCGCATCACTTTGGGACAAAATACGTTCACGCAACTGTTCATAAATTTCCAATTCCAAAGCCACAGCTTTTTCATCGGCGTGTAAAATCTTGGTTTCTAATTCACCCAATTCAACCGTTGTGAATCGCACACAATTGACCATCGTTTGACGGTGAATAAAGCCCATTTCTTTATTATTGACCAAAGGTGTGGCCAAACGGGCCGGCACCTCAATAAAATATCCCAATAAATTATTAAAGGTGATTTTTAAGTTTTGAATGCCTGTCTGTTGGCTGTATTTTGCCTGTAAATCCGCCAACATTTTTTTGGCATTTTTCTTCATGTTTTGCAATTCATCCAAATCAGCATGATATCCCGCACGCACAAAACCGCCGTCACGGGCCAATAAAGGCACTTCATCCAATAAGGCATGCGAAATATCAGTTACCAAAGCGGTATGTTCGCCCATTTGTTTTTTTTGCCATGTCAAACTGTCAGGCACAAATTCAGCATTTAATTCTGAACGCAAAAGCGGAATCAACTTTAACCCCGAAACAATGGCATGCATATCCCTGGGGCCACCACGGGCAACGGATAAACGGGCCAAAGCCCTTTCCATATCAGGTACTTCTTTTAATATATTTTTGGCCTGAATCAACACCAAAGGATTATCTTTAAAAAAGCCGACCATATCCAAACGCAAATTGATTTGTTCCAAATCCATCAACGGTGTGGATAACCATGTCCCCATCAATCGGGCCCCCGCACCGGTGTTGGTTCTGTCCAAAACGGACAATAAACTTTTGGCCCCTTTTTCATCCGATAAAGTGGAGGTCAATTCCAAACTGCGCCGTGTGGCACGATCAATTTGCATCAACTGGATATCCTGAATTTCATGCACATCATTTAACAGGGGCATTTGTCCTTTTTGGGTGTTATAGATATACTTTAACAATACACCAATGGCCAGTTGTTCACCTTTGTCAAAGCTGGGATATTTTTGAATCACATCCGAATGTAAAGAAGTATGAAAATCACTGGGGGATAATTGAGTCAATTGACCATAGGCCGTATCCCACACAAAGCCTTTTTTATCACAAAATTCTTCGGATAAAACCACTTCACTGGCTTCCAATCGGGCCAAAACAGCCCCCAAACCGGACACATCCGTTTTTTGAACAAAAAAATCGCCCGTGGACATATCCACCCAGGCCACACCCAAATTTAATCCGCCATCGGCCACAGATACCAAATAATTATGTCGGCGTGAATTTAATAAAGCATCATCGGTTAAAGTACCGGCGGTGACAATTCTGACGACTTCTCGTTTAACCACCGCTTTATAACCACGCTTTTTGGCCTCAGCCGGACTTTCAACCTGTTCGCAAATGGCCACTTTATAACCGGCTTTGACCAAACGCACCAAGTAATTTTCATAGGCATGGAACGGCACACCACACATGGGAATCTTTTCCCCCATATATGTCCCACGATAGGTTAAGACGATATCCAATGCCGAAGACGCCTGATAAGCATCCGTAAAAAACAATTCGTAAAAATCACCCATGCGATAAAACAACAAACAATCCGGATATTGTTGTTTCGTTTTTAAGTATTGTTCCATCAACGGTGTCGCTTTATCAGATGACATTTTACTTTCCTTTTTTATAAAATTGTATTATACTGGATTTATGAAAAAAAAGAAAGTAAAAATAAAAAATTATACTTTTAAATTGGCGGCTCGCATCTGGATTATCAACATTCCGGCTGTTTTAATTTTGCTGTTTTTAATGGTCTTGGGCAAGTTGTCATGGATTTCAGCTCTGGTTTCATTGTTGTGCTTTTGGGCCATCAGTGCCGGTATTATTATCCTGGTTTTTAAAGATTTAGATAATTTTATCAATTACTTAAACCAATGGACCACCAATTTTGGAAAAGATCAGCCCATTTTTCGCCGAAGCTTATTTTCATCTAATCGCTTACTGCGCGCCTTTCAATCCGTTATTCGTATTTGGCAACAACAGGCTTTATCTGATGCCCATATATTGACAAATCTGCCCGACCCGATCATTTTATTGAACAATAAAAAACAGCCCGTTTTTTTAAACAAAGTGGCCGAGGGATTGTTTCCTGATAACAACCTGAAAATTCTGATAAAAAACGATCTTTTTAAAAAAGCCTATCACAAAATCAAAAAAGAACCTCAAATTTTCGAATGGCAAAACAATGAACGTTTTTTTCAGGTACGATTGGATAAATTACCAGCCCCGACCCAAAAGGGCGGTGAAGTTGAAGTTTTGTTACACGAAATCACCGATTTTAAGATTTTTCATCAAAAGCAAAATGATTTTTTTGCCAATGCCAGCCATGAACTAAAAACACCTTTGGCTGTTATTACGGGCGCGGTTGAAACCTTACAGGGCCCCGCCAAAGATGACCCTAAGGCTCAACAGGATTTTTTATCTTTAATTGCCAACCAATCCTCGCATATGACAAATTTGGTGCAAAGTCTTTTAAAATTAGCCCGCCAACAAACTGATTTTAGCCCCAAAACAGATGTATCCGTCAATCAGGTGCTGAAACAGCTGATACAGGAATTAAAAACAAAAGCCAAAGAAAAAAATCAAATTTTTGTTTTTAAATGTGATAAAAATCAAAGCTGTATTCATGCCAGACAAACAGATTTATACCATCTGTTTCAAAATCTGTTAGAAAACGCCGTCAAATACGGTGATAAAAATAAACCTATTCAAATTCAAACAGAACAAAAAAACAAAAAAATATATATTCATATTCAAAATGAAGGACCTGTCATTGAACAAACAGAAATACCACACCTGTTTGACCGCTTTTATCGGGGACAAAAAACAAATCATCAAGTGGAAGGCAGCGGCTTGGGTTTAAGTATTGCCCAACAAATTATTCAACACTACAATGGCTGTATTGAAGTTCAAAGCTCAAATAAAACAGGAACCATCTTTACGGTTGTTTTACCTATTTCAGATTAAAAAATTCTTTTAATAATTCCTGAATTTCTTTTTTCAAATTATCGGGTAAGGCCCCTGCTCTTTTAACCAATTTTGCCTTGGAAGTGGTACGCATCAAATCCAATGCAATTTGACCGGCTTCCCCTTTTAATTTAACCCCCACACGACACGGAAAAGCACGCTGTACCTTAGTAATCGGTGCAATCACAACATACGGCAAAAGCGCATTCATTTCATCAGGTGAAATCACAACACAGGGTTTTGTATGTGTTTTACTTTCATACAAATAAACATCAAACTTTTTTACCATTCCCATTCCCCTTCCGCTTTTATCGGATGTTTAATCAATTCGCTTTGAATCAATTCTTTCCATCCGTGACGATTTTTAACAATCGGCGATAAAACCACACAACCTTGACGAATATTCAATTCCAGTTCGTTTTCAAAATGACATTCTTTTATAACGGATTGGGGCAAACGCACCCCCATGGAATTACCGATTTTAATCAATTTGATTTTCATGAATTATCCCCCTTTAAAATATCCGCTAAGACCATATATAAACGCCCCACTTCCGAACCGATTAAAACCGCCAATAAGGGACTGTCAGATGCATTTTCGCTGGCCTGATGTGTCATTTGTTCAAATGTACGCATATAATTGACAACATTGGATTGAAATAAAGTATCTTGATGAAATAATTGACGAATCTTTTGCGCTTTGGCTGTTTTAATGTTTTGCGCCAAATAACGCATAAAGACCGCTTTATCACCGGCATAGTACTTGCTCCATAATTCTTCTTCATTTTTTGGCGAAAACAATTGCGCCAATGAAATCGAAAACTGTTGTAATTTGGCGGTAATTTCACTGGCTTCACGCAAAAAATCTTTTTTCTGTTCGGCTTTAAAATCCAAATGCTTTTCCAAAGTTTGAGTATGCTGTTGCAATCCTTTGGCCACCACAGTCATATCCCCATGGATTTGCGAAAGAACATTTTTTAAGCTCTGCGCTTTTTGATTTAAATCCTTTTCGCTTTGTTGAATTTGTTTTTTGACATCCCCAGCCTGTTGAACCACCTCTTTTACCGAACCGAAGTTTTCAACAGCCTGAGCCACTTGAACGCCGGAATCACTTAAAACTTTGGCTATTTTTGCGCAAGATTCACTTGTATGGGCAATTTGTTGATGCGCTGTTTCAAATGCATGTACAATGTTTTTGATTTCGTGAATTTCCTGATTCAATTCTTTGGTAAATCCTGACATCACCTGATGTGTTTTTTGGCTGACTTCATTAAAAACATCCGCCTGACCAGACAATAATTTTGTTGTTTCCTGAGATTGACGATTACTTTGATGAGTGATTTCAGCCAATTTTTGAACATGTTCGGCCAATTTTTGAACCACACTGACCGTTTGCGTGTCCACAGTCTTGACCATTTTATTTAATCCTTCAATCCAACGTTGTAAATTATCACGCACGTCATCCGTATGCTTGTTCACACCATCATAAACAGCCCTGAATTCTTTAATCTGATCCCGCAAGGCCTTCGTTAATTCTTTAGTATAAACTTCGCCTTCTTCTGTCGGATAAATCAATTCTTCCAAATAACCACGCAAGCTTTTACCCTGTTTTTCCAGATATTCGTTTCTGTCAAAATAAGCCGAAATCAAAAACAAAACAACCAAAGGTAAAAACAAACCGCTTAGTCCGCCCATCAATTCCATCGGGGACAAATTCGCACGTCCCGCCCACCAACCGGATACTGTTAAATAATTAAAAACAAAGGAACACCAAATAAGTCCCACAATAATAAAGATTATTTGTGCTTTATGTATAAATCTTTTTTTGTGTTTCATTTTATCCTCCTGAATCAGAATAAAGACACTATATTACAAAGTAGATACATTGTCAAGAAAATAATTACATGCGTAATTACATTATTCCATTTTCATCTTTGACTTTTTTAATTATCTTTCATATTATTTTTTATAACATACTCATTTTAAACAATTTTTATATGTTATAACTTTGTAATTACACCTTACCAGACATCAGTAAATCAGGCGTTATTTGATGGCGAAACCATGTCATTTGACGTTTGGCATAATGTCGGGTGGATAATAAAATCTGTTCTTTAGTTTGTTCCAATGTCAATTCTTTATTTAAAAACTGAGCAATTTCTTTAACACCTATCGCTTTTAAAACACCACCACAAGCATTTGATTTTAAAAGATTTTCAACTTCTTGGATAACGCCTTGTTCCATCATTACATCCAATCTTTTTGCTATTTTATCATAGACAATCTGACGGGGTGGTTGCACCAAAATCACATAAAAATCAGCATCAATCATCTTTTTGGATGGTTGCTTTTGAAAATATTCAATTGTCCGATTGGTGGCCAAAAAAACCTCCAAAGCGCGGCGTTGCCGTTGCGGATCGGGAAACACAGATTGTCCCTTTAATAAAGAACGCACTTCTTTTATATCCATTTGACGCACAGATTGACGAATTTCATCCGGAATATCGGGCATTTCATTAATACCATTTATCAAAGCGTTGACATACATCCCTGTTCCACCCACCACAATCGGATTAGAAAGACTGGGTAAAATTTCACAAGCTTTATTCAACCAACCTTGCACATTTTCCTGAAAATCATTATCCGCATAACCATACAAATGATGCGGAACTTCATTTTCATCTTGTATTGTCGGTCGGGCCGTTAAAACACGCAAACCTGAATAAACCTGAAAAGCATCGGCATTGACAATTTGCCCTGATAATTCTTTGGCCATTTGAAAAGCTAATGATGATTTACCACTGGCCGTTGGCCCCACAACAATGTTTATCTTTTGTTTTTTCATAAGTTTATTATACCTTAAAAAAAACGCATTTAAAAGGCTTTTTTATTGTCTTTTTTCACTTTTTTTGATATATTAATAAAAAAGGAGTTTTATATGAAAAAGATTTTATTTTCCCTTTTATTTTTAACTGGTTGTGGTTTTACACCTCTCTACGGAACACAAAATCATTCATTATACAATACCTCGGTTGTGTTAACCCCTATTACCAATCAATATGGGGAAAGTATGGGGCGAATCATCAAAAACGCTTTACCAACCCCCGAAGAAAAAGTTCAAAATCAATACAAACTAACGGTTTCTTCCCCCTCTTTTTCTTCATACGACAAGACAATTACTTCTGATGAATTTGCCAGCACAATGCAAATCACAGCCAATACGACCTATCAATTACAGGATTTAAAGACAAATAAAACAATCCTTTCTGAAAAAGTATCAGCAGTCAGCTCTTATTCTGTTGTAGTCAATCCCTATGCCACCACAGTGGCCAAAAACAAACTTCAACAAGAATTGGCCGATCAACTGGCCGAACAAATTGCCTTGGATGTCTTGACAAAACTTTCTCAGGAGAATTCGTGAAAGCCAAACCTTTACAATTGGATGCTCTAACCACACAAATTAAAAACCAATATGCCGGTACTTTGGTTTTTGGAACAGATACATCCAGAATTTATGAATTATCCCATAAAATTCAACAACTTATTTTACCGAAAGCAGACGCTTTTTCGTTGGTTGTTTTAAACAATTCTCAACTAAAAACAACACCTTATTTGGCCACAGATGAAGCCAATACACCCAATTTAATGGGCGATCGGCGTTTAATTTGGATAAAAGACGCCAACAATGTTTCGGATGATGTTATTCGTCATTTTTGTGATAACAGACAAACAGACGCTTTTTTATTGATTAGTGCTGATAATCTACCCAAAAATAACGCTTTACGGGTAGAAGCCGAATCCAATCCGCAATTTATTGCTTTTGCCTGTTATCCGCCTGAAAACAACGAACTGGCTTTTTTTATTAAAGATTTTACACACCAAAACGGATTTAATATCACACCGGATGCAATGGAATATCTTATTCAAAATACATCTAACAACTTAACTGTTTTAAAATCAGAATTGGAAAAAATAGCCCTTTATAATCAAGAAAAAAAGCAAATTACCTTATCAATTATACAATCATTAACGGGCGATGGCACCGTTCAGGTGGATTCTTTTATTCAAATGATTGCCAATCAACAAATACATCAGGCAATTCCCTTTATTCAAAAACTGCAACAACAAGGGGAACAACCTGTTACTGTTTTAAGATCTCTTGCCCGTTATTTTGATTTATTATTGGAAGGAAAATCTTTCATTCAACAGGGTGAAAATGTTGTCGCTGTGGTGGATAAATTATTAAAACCGGCGCAATTTCGCTTAAAACAACCCCTTCAAAAACAATTGATGAGTTGGTCTTATCAACACTTAATTCAGGCGCATCATTTGTTTTTAGATGCTGAAATTCAAATGAAAATAAATACACTTTCACAAATTTTAATTCTGCAAAAGTGTATTTTAGATCTTAATCCTGTGTAAGTTTTTCCAAAATCTTTTGGAATTGATCCACGGATGTATAATTCATTGACAAACATCCTTTTTTACCATTCCATTTGATTTGGACTTTTACACCTAATTTTTGTGATAAATCAGATTCCAAAGCTCGAATATCTTCGTCTTTCTCTTTAATTCTGACTTGTTTTTTAGGTGGATTTTTATCTTGGTTAGCTATTTTTTCCGTTTCACGGACCGATAAACCTCGATTAATGATTTCCAAAGCCAAATCTTCGGCCTTTTTAACCCCCAATAAGGCACGGGCATGACCGGCAGTCAGTTGTTTATTTTCCAACAACTCTTTCACCTGTTCTGGTAATTCCAATAACCGCATCATATTGGCAATATAACTGCGGCTTTTTCCCAAAACATCCGCCAGCATTTCTTGGGTATATTGAAATTCTTGCAACAAACGCACATAAGCTTGTGCTTCTTCCAACGGATTCAAATCTTCACGTTGCAAGTTTTCAATTAAAGCCACCTCGAATGTATCTTTATCGTTAAAATCTTTAATAATAACAGGTACTTCCTTTAAGCCAGCTTTTTGTGAAGCACGGAAACGGCGTTCCCCGGCAATAATTTCATATCCCCCTAAATGATAAGGACGCACCAATAAAGGCTGTAAAACACCTTTTTTTTCAATGGATTTTACCAAATCATCCAAAGCTTCTTCATTAAAAACACGACGTGGTTGAAAACGCCCCGCTTTTAAATTATCAATTGAAATAAATTGAATTTTCTCCTTTGTGTTTTCGGGGGTATTTGGGCTGTTTTGACCTAAAAAATCCTCACCCATCAAAAAGCTCAAACCTTTTCCAAGTCTTTGATTATCCATTATTTTCTCCTTGTTGTCTTTGTAAAACTTCTGCGGCTAAATGTATATAACTTTGGGCGCCAATACTTTTAAAATCATATAACATAACCGGCTTACCATGTGAAGGCGCCTCAGGAATACGTACATTTCGTGGAATGATTGTTTTAAATACTAAATTACCAAAAAATGAACGCACATCATTTTGAATGGATTTTGCCAAATTAAAGCGGGCATCATACATTGTTAAAACAACCCCTTGTATATTTAGGTTGGGATTAAAGTTTTGTTTAATTTTATTGATGGTTTTCATCAAATCAGCCACACCTTCCAAAGCCAAATATTCGCATTGAACTGGAATGATTATGCAATCAGCCGCAACTAAAGCATTCATTGTTAACAATCCTACAGCTGGCGGACAATCAATAAAAATATAATCATAATCAAGATCAACACTTAAAGCTTTTTTCAAAAAGAACTGAGGTTGTCCCACACCAGCCAACTCTATATCCATCCCTAAAAGCTCCTGACTAGCTGGCAACACATCCAAATAAGGGATCAAAGTGTGT
>JAZQUH010000016.1:0-10161 GCA_045631185.1 Alphaproteobacteria bacterium
AGAATCTGCCCGAACAGAATCCATTCCTTTTTTATACATATAAATACCCGTAACACCCAAAACACCAATCAACGCTAAAATTGATATTGTTTCCAACATTGTACGACCAAACTGCGATGTTCTTTTCATGATTTTCTCCTTTTTTTCTTTATGCTAATCAATCTTGAATCTTTTTGCAATAAAAAATTGCACCTATATTAAATAAGTGCAATTTTAAAACTTAAAAAGAATCTATTTTTATTTCAAACCGCCAAAGCGACGATTTCTGCGACCAAAGGATTCAATAGCAATATCCAAATCCTGTTCATTAAAATCGGGCCAATAAATCGGCGTAAAATAAAGCTCGGCATAGGCCATTTCCCACAAAAGGAAATTGCTGATACGTTGCTCACCACTGGTGCGAATCACCAAATCAGGATAAGGAATACCATGTGTTGACAAAGAATCATTGATTTTTTCTTCATCAATGGCTGAAATTAAATACTTATGTTCACGAATATCCAAAGCAATCCGTTTGACAGCTTCAATCAAATCTTGACGACCGCCATAGGAAAGCGCCAAAATAACGTGAAAATCATCATATTGTTCTGTTTCACGTTCAACCTCACGCATTCTTTCAACCAAATCGGGTGAAAATTTTTCACGCGATCCAATAAAAGAAACACGAACCTTTTCTTTTTGTAATTCTTTAATATCGCCAAATAAGTATTTGCGAAATAAATCCAAAAGATATTTTACTTCTGGCTTTGGACGATTCCAGTTTTCAGCCGAAAAAGCAAACAACGTGACATACTTCACACCACGGGCTTTGGCATGTTCCAAAACAGGACGGATATTTTCCCCACCGGCTTTATGACCTGCCGTACGGGGCAATCCTTTTTCTTGTGCCCAACGCCCATTACCATCCATAATAATAGCAATATGTTTGGGAACAGTTTGCTCTTGAGCTGTTTCAACCATCTTAAACCTCTCTTAATTCTGATTCTTTTTCTTTTAATTTTGCATCCATTGCCTCAATGGCTTTATCGGTCAATTCTTGGATTTCTTTTTCATAACGTTTAAAATCATCTTCTGGAATTGAAGATTTTAAAGCCTTTAAAGAATCCAAAGCTTCACGACGGGCATTACGGGCCGACACACGGGCATCTTCGGTAAAGCGATTAGCAATACGGATAATTTCGTTACGGCGTTCTTCGGACAATGGCGGAATGGGAATACGAATCATTTGACCATCATTCATCGGGTTCAAACCCAAATTAGCCTCAACAATCGCCTTTTCAACTGCCTTTAATTGACTTTTATCCCAAACAGTTACAGACAACATTCTGGCTTCCGGCACACTGACTGCACCGACTTGATTCAAAGGAACCTTTGAACCATAGGCATCCACAAAAATACCATCCAACAAAGCGGTTGTAGCACGACCGGTTTGAAGACCGGCAAAATCATGACGCAAAGCTTCCTGAGCTTTTGTCACGGACAATTGCATTGTTGTTTTAATTGCATTAAAATCCATTTTTACCTCCTATAAATAGTGGGGTGCCGACAAAACGGCACCCGATATAACTAACCGATTTGCTTGGCCACTTCGGCGGCAAAATCTTCTTGTTTCTTTTCGATACCTTCGCCCAAATTGTAACGAACGAAAGATGTCAAAGTACAACCGGCTTCGGCCACAACATCTTTGACCTTTTTATCCGGATCCATAACAAAAGCCTGTTCCAACAAAACAGCTTCTTCATAGAATTTACGCATACGGCCTTCAACCATTTTTTCAATAATGGCTTCGGGTTTACCGCTGGCACGGGCCTGTTCGGCAAAAATTTCACGTTCGTGATTGGCTGTATTGGCATCCACATCAGCAATTGCCAAGAACTTAGGCGCAGAAGCCGCAATATGCATTGCCACTTTTTTACCAACTTCGGCCGCATTAGCACCAGACAAGGCCACCAACACACCGATTTTACCCAAACCTTCACTGGTCATTGTGTGGATATAAGGAACAACTGTTTCACCTTCCACAACGGCCACACGGCGCAAAGACATATTTTCACCGATTTTGGCAATCAAATCAACCAATGTATCTTGGACAGATTTACCATTTAAATCAGCAGCTTTCAATGTTTCAATGTCTTTACCGTTATCCAAAGCCAAATCAACAACCTGTTTTAAGAAAGATTGGAAGTCTGTGTTTTTGGCCACAAAGTCTGTTTCTGAGTTCAATTCAACAACAGCACCTTTATTACCACGAACAGCCAAACCGACCAAACCTTGATTGGCCACACGACCAGCTTTCTTTTCGGCCACGGCCACACCTTTTTTACGCAAAAAGTCAATGGCTTTTTCTAAATCACCTTCACAGGCAACCAAAGCCTTTTTGCATTCCATCATACCAACGCCGGTCTTTTCACGTAATTCACCGACTAATTTTGCATTAATTTCAACCATTTTTTCTCCTTTCTTTAAGTTTTTGTTGAATTAAATTTTTTGTTAAATCTTGTTTTTTTTCGCCTGACACCAACAACTCATCGTGCATCTGATGAGCAACCAGCAAATTCATTTTTGCATTCTCACAATCCAATAGAGCCTGACGCAACCAATGTGCCTTATCCAACATTGGATGATAAGCATAGTGTTGAATTGACATTTTTGTCAAATAAGGCGCAGGAATCGGCTTAGGGGCCAATATCTCCTGATAAACAGTTTTATCTGTTTCATTGTCTGTTTGACAAGCTGTTATATAATTCATACTCCAATTTTCGGGCTCTTTTTGCCATTTTATTTGATGCAATCCCTGTAACAGGTTATTCACTGGATAAAAAGTATAAACTAATTCTTTTCTATCAAGATAGGCGATAAAACTTTGTTTGCTAGCCAATTCAAAATAATAAGCCCAATCGTTATTTTTATCAGAAAATTTAGCTTGCTCATCTGGTTTAGCACGACGAAGTTGAACAATCGGAGCTGACAAAATATGAAGGGCAGTTTTTTTATCCATTATACCCTCCCCTGTCTGGCCAACTTTATTTGCGCACAAGACATTTTTTTAGGCATTACAAAACGTTCAGCCTGAACAATTCTGATATCACGCGCCCTTTTATACAAAGGATTATATTGAAAATGGAACATCCACATTGAATCTGTCGAATACTGAGGATCCAAATACGGAGCTAAAGCACGCGCATATGCATCACGTTCTGAAATAGATGTGCCATCGGCGCATTTAATTTGCGTTTCCAATCCGTGCGAAGCTACTCTTTCAGCGTCTTTCCAGCTTATTTCCTTTAAATTAGGCAAAAAATCCCCCATCGGACGCAAAGTATATTCTTTTGCTTTTTTTGAAATGTGGGTTAAAAACTGATGATTATTTTTTGTTCCCAAAACGTAAAGACATCCATCAGGTTTATCGGCAAAAGCTTCGGCTTCTTTATCCGTTGCTTGACGGACCTCAGATACCGGCGCCAACAAAATCCGACGGATGTCTTCTTCGTTCATATCAACCTCTGATTATTCAGCGGGTGTTTCCACGGCAGCACCAACATCAACGCCGGCAGCCTGTAATTCAGCTTGAATACCATCCAAAACAGCACCACTGATTAAATCGCAGTACAATTGAATAGCTTTAGAGGCGTCATCGTTACCGGGAATCGGATACATAATTCCGTCAGGATTGGCGTTAGAATCGCAAATCGCAATCACGGGAATACCCAATTTTTTCGCTTCGGCAGCGGCCAAATCTTCTTTCACCAAGTCAATGATAAAGACCAAATCAGGACGACCGTTCATATCACGGATACCACCCAAAGAAGCATTCAACTTTTCACGTTCACGTTCAATGTTCAATTTTTCTTTTTTGGTCATACCGGCAAAACCGTCTTTTTCCATACGAGCATCAATATCTTTCAAACGTTTGATGCTGGCGGAAATGGTTTTCCAGTTGGTCAACATACCACCCAACCAACGTTTATTGACATAGTATTGACCGCAACGGTTAGCAGCATCAGCCACCACCTGTTGAGCCTGAGCCTTTGTGGCAACAAACAAAATTTTGCCACCTTTGGCAGCCACATCACGCACGGCTTCCATAGCACGATACAAATTCGGCACAGTTTGACCCAAATCCATGATATGCACATTATCACGCACACCATAAATAAAGGGCGCCATCTTGGGATTCCAACGACGGGCATTATGACCAAAGTGAACACCAGCTTCAATCAGCTGACGCATAGTAATATTTGGAAGAGACATTTTAATCCTTTCTTTTTCCAGTTAAACCTCTGCGGGAAGAGCATAACCTTTTGATTACACTGGAAATCCTGAACTGATTCAACACAAATCATCGGACTTTCCCGCATGTGAATTATCCACCCCACCATGGGATGAACAAAGACATTATACCAAAAAGCAAATTGAAATGCAAGAAAAATTTTTATCAAAAAAAAATTAAAAAAAAATGATTTTTTGCTTGACTTTTGATTCAAGACAATTAAACTGAACACATAGGGATAGATGTATCACATCCAAAAACGTTTTTTTTAGAAAGGGGAAAACATGTTAAAATTATCCAAAACCGCCATTCGGGAATTATCCAAAATGTATCGCGCTGTATTGATGGGTGCCATGGTCACCTTGATTGCCACAGGTGCCAACGCCGAAACCATCAATTTAACAGGCATTACAGGAACATTAAATGACAGTTCAACAGGTTATACCATCACCAGCGGAACCGCCACAGCCGAAGTTGATTTAAGCGGATATGCCACAGCTGCCCAAGGTGCCAAAGCAGACTCGGCTATTCAATCAGTAACAACTGGAACAGCAAATGGCACCATTTCCGTTGACGGAACAGATGTTGCCGTTCACGGATTGGGCTCTGCCGCTTTTACCGATTCAGATGAATATGCCACAGCTGCCCAAGGTGATTTAGCCAATACCGCTTTACAAAAAGCCGACATCACAACTGGAACGACCAACGGAACCATTTCCGTTAAAGGAACAGAAATTGCCGTTCACGGGTTGGGCTCTGCCGCTTATACTGAATCAACTGCATATGACGCCGCTGGTTCTGCCTCTGCTGCCGAAGCCAATGCAAAAACTTATGCTGATGGTTTGTTATCTAGTGGTAGTTCAGAAGCTGAATTCAAAACATTAGAAACCACAGGCAATGCCACAATCGGCGGAGATTTAATCGCCAGTGAAAACGGTTTTGAAGTTTATACAGATTCTTCAGATAATTCAGTCAATGTACGAGTTGGAAATACCGCCTTAACCCCAGGAGCAGATAGAGATGGTATTATGACTATTGAAGGCAAGGGTGGGTTTATTACTTTAGACGGTAGCGATGCGTCAATTTCCTCAGAAATCCTCGTGGCTCAAGACACTTTAGCTGTAACCACCAATGGGTTAACAGGTGTTTTTGCAGAAGCAGACGGTACTTTAACAGCCATGGGCGATGCTACAGTCGGATCAATCTCAACAGAAAAAACAGGCGGCACTTACGGTGATGCCACACTAGGAACGACAACCATCAATGGCACATTAACCACCACAGGTGCTGCCACAGTCGGATCATTAAACGCTGGTGCTGGCACAATCGAAACAACTGGCAATGTGTCTGCTGGTAATGTTTCTACCAACACTTTAACAGCCACAGGTGCTGCCACAGTCGGATCGTTAAATATCGGCACTACTGGAAAAGGTTTTGAAGCATCAGGAAACTTGAACGCTCAAGGGATAACCGCTGATGGAACAATTACAGCCAACGCAGGTTTGACTATTACCAGCGGAAACCTCACATTAGGTTCCACCTCTGTTAATGCAATAGACACAGCTGGTATTGGCTCTTCTCTTCCTGGCGACGAAAACACATTAGCAACAACAAAGTCTGTTGTAGAAACCATCAAAAATCAAACACAAGATGCGATATACACAAACACTGTTACCTCAGGTTCGAATGTGACAGAGACCACATTGAAGGGCGCTATCGCAAACTTGGATGAAGCCATTGGGGACAGAACATTAACCAGTGCTAACGGAACAATCAATAGTGCAATGACAACCTCATTATCTGCCGGTTTGCAGGCTGCAGGTAATGTCATCGGCAGTTTAAAATATGCCAGCACAAACTATGTCCGTGCAGGAGATGATTTAACAACTGCCGTTTCAAAATTAGACTCTCAATTATATCGTGTAGAAGATAGAGTCGATGAAATCAACAAAGAAATGAAAGCTGGTTTTGCCAGCGTGGCTGCCCTGAGCGGTTTGCAACCCAACGCCCGCGCCTTTAATGACACTCAAATTTCCGTTGGTGTCGGCAATTATCGTGGTCAAACAGGCTTTGCCTTGGGTGGATTCCACTATGTCAATGATAATTTGATGATGAATGTGGGTGCCGCCTATGCCGGCGATCACAGTGCCACATTCCGTGGCGGCTTGACTTTTGGTTGGTAATTCAGTAATCCCTTTCAAACCAACCACAAACGGTATCCTTTTGGATGCCGTTTTTTATACTTGATTTTTGTGCTAAAATATGCCCTAATATATCAAAATACAAAGGGGAAAGAAAATGAATCATTTTTTGCGTTTATTCTTGGTTGTTTTGTTTTTTATTTCTGCACCCGTTTTGGGCGCCTTAAAAATTGATGTCAGCGGGGCAAAAACTGACCCGATTCCCGTTGCCCTGCCCGATTTTTCGGTGCAAGACATTCAATTGCAAGATATGGCAAAAAAAATAACCCAAGTGGTCAAAAAAGATTTGGAAAGCTCTGGTTTGTTCCGTGTGGTGGATCAGGATGCCTATTTGCAAACTTTCCTTTCCCTGCAAGACAAACCGAATTTTTCCGATTGGCAGATTTTAAACGCTCAAGGGCTAATCCAAGGCGAAGTCACCCGTAACCCAAATGGTGATTTAAAGGTATCTTTTTTATTATGGGATATCTATACAACCAACCAATTGATGCCCCAAAGAAATTTAAATGCTAATGAAAAAAAATGGCGCAAATTGGCACATATCGTATCGGATACCGTTTATGAACGGATGACCGGTGATACGGGATACTTTGATTCAAAAATTGCTTTTGTATCCGAAAGCGGTAAACCCAATAAACGCAAACGCCGTTTGGCCGTGATGGATTTGGATGGCGAAAATTTGCAATTTCTGACTGATGATAAAGACATTGTTATGACACCCCGTTTTTCACCAAATGCCAAAGAAATAACCTATATGTCCTATAAATCAGGCGAACCGAAAGTTTATTTGATGAACTTACAAACAGGCGAAAGCTCTTTGGTCGGGCAGTTTAAAGGGATGTCTTTTGCGCCACGTTTTTCGCCCGATGGTAAAAAATTGGTTATGTCTTTAGCCGAAAAAGGAAACAGCGAAATTTATGTTTACGATATTGATAAAAAACAACAAAAAAAACTGACAACTCATCCGGCAATTGATACTTCCCCCAGTTTTTCAAAGGATGGGAAAAGCATTGTTTTTAACTCGGACAGAGGTGGCACGCAACAACTGTATGTCATGGATGCCAACGGCGAAAACGTTCATCGTATCAGCTATGGCGAAGGCACTTATGCCACACCGGTTTGGTCGCCACGGGGGGATTATATCGCCTTTACAAAAATAAAAAACGGCACATTTTATATCGGTCTGATGCGTCCGGACGGAAGTGGGGAACGCTTGATTGCCGAAGGATTCTTGGTGGAAGGACCGACGTGGTCACCAAATGGTCGCTTTTTGGCCTTTGGAAGACAGGAAAAAAGTTCACGTTCCAATCAATCAGGAAATCCACAAATCTATTCCATTGATGTGACAGGATACAACGAACGCATCTTTGAAACACCAAAGGAAGCCTCTGATCCGACCTGGTCACCCTTATTACATTAAAAGTTATTCTTTTTGCGGTCTTCCAAAAATTCCTGTAACCAATGGTTAAAATAACGACCATCAACAAAATCAGGCGTATTGACAATTCCCTGTAATAAGGGAATTGTTGTTTGGACGCCTTCAATCACAAATTCGCTTAAAGCACGTTTCAAACGCAACAACATTCCGTTGCGTGTACGACCCGCCACAATCAATTTGGCAACCAAACTGTCATAATTTGGAGGAACAACACAACCGGCGTACATGCCCGAATCCACACGAACAGACAGACCACCTGGCACATGCCATCCTGTAATTTTCCCTGGACAAGGACGGAAATTTGTCGGATCTTCCGCATTGATTCGACACTCAATCACATGCCCTGTCGGACGTAATTCAGATTGTTCAACACTCAACGGCAAGCCTGCGGCCAACTGAATCTGTTCCCGAACTATATCAAAAGTATATAACATTTCCGTGATAGGATGTTCCACCTGAACCCGTGTATTCATTTCCATAAAGTAAAACTGACCGTTTTGGTACAGATATTCCACGGTTCCCACATTGGTATAGCCCAATTTTTTCACCGCATTGACCGTCATACGGCCCAACGATTCACGTTGTTCGGCATTCAAAGCCGGTGAAGGTGTTTCTTCAATTATCTTTTGGTTATTGCGTTGAATAGAGCAATCCCTTTCCCCCAAATGAATCACATTACCAAAATCATCGGCCAGAATTTGAACCTCTATATGACGTGGTGTTTCCAAATATTTTTCCATATAAAGATCAGGATTTCCAAAAGCTTTACGTGCTTCATTTTGCGCCAAAGCAAAAGCCTGAGGCAATTCCTGTTCATTATAGGCCAAACGCATACCCTTACCACCACCACCGGCCGCTGCTTTAACCAAAACAGGATAACCGATTTTTCGGGCTGAATCCATCGCTTCTTGAACATTACGCAACAAAGAAGAACCGGGAATAATCGGCAATCCGGCCTCCTGTGCCAAACGACGCGCATTTATCTTATCACCCATTTGACGTATCATCTGGGGCTTAGGCCCTATAAATTTTATACCGTGTGCTTCCACCATATCGGCAAAATCGGCATTTTCCGCCAAAAATCCATAGCCGGGATGAATAGCATCCGCCCCTGTCAACATCGCCGCCGCAATAATATTGGCTTTATTTAAATAAGAATCAATCGCCGCCGCCGGACCGATACAAACCGATTCATCGGCCAACTTGACATGCATGGCATCGGCATCCACCGTTGAATGAACCGCCACTGTTTTAATCCCCATCTCACGGCACGCGCGATGTATCCGCAGTGCGATTTCCCCCCGAGCAGCGATTAAAATCTTATCAAACATGCCTTATTCCAATTCAAATAAAGGTTGATTATATTCCACCGGCACACCCGAATCAATCAAAACAGCTTTAATTTTTCCGGCCTTTTGGGCTGTAATCGGGTTAAAGGTCTTCATGGCTTCCACCAAACAAATTGTTTGACCGACCGAAACCGTATCACCAACTTTAACATAGGCTGGTGCATCCGGACTGGGCGATAAATAAACAACCCCGACCATCGGTGAAGTTAAAATATTTTTTTCTTCTTTTGGTTTATCGGCCGAAATTTGTTGCGGTTGTGCCACCTGTTGAACCACGGGAACAGCCTGAGCCTGCACCTGGCCCACAACTTTTAATAACACACCATTTTCCTGATATTCTATTTCGTGTAGATTATTTTCTTTTAATAAAGCCGATAACTCTTTAATAAGTTCTTTATGTTCTGCTTTCATTTTTTCCTCATAGAAAGTTATGCGAATATTATACCACGATATTTAAAATTATTGCAAAACAACTTTTATGACAAAATATTACAATTGAAAAATAAGGATTTTTTCATTTTTTTTCATTTTTTTTAAAAAAAGTGATTTTTTTGCTTGCAATTTAAAAAAAAATATGGCATAATCATTCTCGCATTCACAAAATGCGGGTGTAGCTCAGGGGTAGAGCGCAACCTTGCCAAGGTTGATGTCGAGGGTTCAAATCCCTTCGCCCGCTCCAAATTTCAAAGGACCGAAAAATCGGTCCTTTTTTGCTGATTTTAATTTTTTTGTTGCATTTTATATAAAAATCATTCAGAATTAAAAAAAACTTGTTTTTAACAAAGGGGAAAACATGTCAAATCTCAAGCAAAAACAGATTCAATTAGGCCGTACAATGACCGAAATGTTAGGCGTTTTAGCTGTTACTGGCGTTTTATCAGTAGGCGGTGTTTATGGATACAA
>JAZQUH010000017.1:0-1896 GCA_045631185.1 Alphaproteobacteria bacterium
CACCACTGTTTAAACCATCCTGTCCTTATATATTAAGCACCGCAGGTGCGCTTTTAATCAGAAACACATCCACCCGCCGACAGGCGGCAACTTCACAAGTGGAGCGTAAGCGAAACGTCTTCACAAGCGACCACAGGGAGCAACTTCACAAGCAAGGCTTCTTTATTTTTGTGAAGATGTGAAGAAAAGGCTGCGCCTTTTGAGTGAAGAGGGGCTGTCGCCGCGTGAAGATATTATGAGAGACACAAGAGGTCTTTCACGTTTCTGTCTGAAAGTAAAAAAGCGGTTTGCCTCTTGATAAAAACGGATTTATGTTAATCCAAGAACAACGAAGTCGTGTAGTACGCTTCAAAAACCAGGAGGACAAACCATGAGTAATGTATCACATCAACAAGAAAAAATCTACTTCGGTTTAGATATTTCTCAAAAGACTATTGAAATTTTTGTTTTAAAAGGTGAAAAAGGTGTTTCTTTTGGCAAAATTTCAAACACCCAAAAAAGTTTGAATGAATTTTTTGATAAAGTACCTGTTCCGTCTGAATCAATAGTTGTTGCCCTTGAAACCGGCACGCACTCTGCTTGGATCAGCCGTTTACTTGAAGCTCGTGGATATGATGTTATTGTTGCGCACGCCCGGGATTTGGCGTTCATTTATAAAGGTGATAAAAAAAGTGATCGAATAGATGCTGAAAAATTAGCTCGAATGGCTCGAGCAGATAAAAAACTACTGCATCCGGTAAAACTAATGGACAAAAAACGTCAAGAGGATTTGATTGCGATAAAGGCGCGGGATTTGTTGGTCAGGCAAAGAACCAATATCATTAACTCAATTCGTGGTTTTGTGCGAAGTTTGGGAATAGAAGATGTGGAATACAGTCACGAAACAATAAATCAAATGTATGACACATTACCATCAGAAATTCAACAAAATTTGCGTGGATTGTTTGAAACTTTGACAGCAATAAACAGCTCAATAAAAAATTATGATAAAAGAATAGAAAAATTAGCCAAAGATTATTCGGAAACCAAAACACTGCAACAAATAAAAGGCGTTGGTCCTCTGATTGCCTTGAGTTTTGCACTAATTATAGGCGATCCCCAGCGTTTCAGTTCCCGGGAATGTGCAGCATATATCGGATTGATTCCCAAACGGGATCAATCAGGAGAAGCGGATAAACAACTGGGAATAACAAAGTGTGGAAATAAGTTGTTAAGGAGGTTGCTTGTACAAGGAGCTCAATATATTATGGGAGCATTTGGAGAGGACTGTGATTTACGAGATTTCGGCAATCGAATTGCCATAAGAGGTGGAAGTATTGCCCGAAAAAAAGCAAAAGTCGCTGTCGCCCGTAAACTGGCAATTACCATGCTGGCATTGTGGCGAAATCCAGATGTCGCGTATGATCAGCATTTCAAAAGCAATCATAAACGGATAAAAAATGCTTGAAACAGATTTTTGATATGCAACAAAAACAGAATTAAGGAAGAAAATCACGGAAAGAAGATTTTAAGGAATTGCTTTTTGTCCAGTCTTGATGATCTCGGAGGCTTCGCAAATCAGATATCGCCAATATCATAATAAAGATTGTCGTGAAGATTTAGACATCGGGACGGACATTTATCAGGCGTCGCTTCCTGGCAGAAGCATTACAGAACGCGAATAGGAGCAAGACAAAAGCAGCTTTTTAGAATCATCTTTCGCTGATTATCAACTTTTTTACGATTTTTTCGCAAATAAAACTTGACAAATAGTCTCTCATAGGAGTGAAGCCTTGCGGCTTCGTTCGCCATTTTGTTCAAAAATGCTCTTATGGGATTGCCTTCATTTCATTCAGGCTATCCCGCATTTTTGCAAAAAAATGGCGGATCCGTCTTCGCCCATCCGGGCTACGCCGG
>JAZQUH010000018.1:0-1102 GCA_045631185.1 Alphaproteobacteria bacterium
ATTGCTAGTACGTTTTAATCTGCTCAAGAACCAAATCTATCAATTAATTTATTGACGGTTTCTGTTTCTTACTTAAGTAAGAATTGTACTACTTGCTTGTTCATATCTAAATCTTTCAAAGAACTCTTCTTTATGGCTTTCTTTTCGAAAGCGGATGCAAAGGTAAGGCTTATTTTTGAACTACCAAAACTTTTTGAAGTTTTTTTTCAAAAAAAGTTTTTTTTGAAGCGGTAAGGTTCAAAACCTCATCTTTGTTCAGTATTTCAACTCATCTGCGTTTCTCTCTCGAAAGCGGGTGCAAAATTACTGCTTTACGGCATATCCTCCAAACATCAGCAACTCTTTTTTCATACTTTTTTGCAATTATCTACCTAAGTCATTGATTCTCAAAAGATGCCGTAGAGCAGATTTTAAGGCATCGATTCCGGTCAACAAAGCATCTTACCTTAATATTTATACGCGCGCACGTATATACAGGGGATTTCCAAAAACAACCTGCATTTCATACACAGGGAAGACAAGTTGCAGACTCACAATAAATAATGGTGTATGATACACGGGAGATTTCCTGCACTCACCATACACTCAAAAAAAGATGACCGTCTTTTTTAAAAACATGACCGCGTTTTAAAAAAAGATGACCGCGTTTAAAAAAAACGCGGTCATCTTTCAAACCCAACATCCGAGTGTAGGAAAATCCAACCGGTGCAGGATGATTATACACCCCAAACACCTACCAGCCAATCCATTAATCAACGGGTGTATAAAATGCAGGTATTTTCGGCTAATTCCCTGAAAAAAACAAGAAAATATTTTGTTTATATTATAAACTAAATTATATTTGCAAACAAGAAAGTGGGAAGAAACGCTAGCAACACCAACTTCCCACTTTTTAAGGCCACCAGTGGTTTATAAAATAAACTAATTTATTCACAACAAACCAGAAATCGAAACAATGAAGAAAAAGACTTTATCGGCGACAATGGCAGCTTGTTTCTTTGCGATGAATATGGTTGCCCAAAATCATGCATGCATCAGCATCAAAGTGACCAATATCCCAACTCCGACAGGAAAGGTACTCCTAATCACGGACAAAGGTCAG
>JAZQUH010000019.1:0-3546 GCA_045631185.1 Alphaproteobacteria bacterium
CAGTGGTGTATGACGCAAAAAGGCTCTGGCCAAAGCCAAGCGTTGTTTTTGACCGGCTGATAAAGCGGTGACTTTGCTGTCAATTCCTTTTTCTTTTTGGGTAATTTCATCCAAAAGATTCGCCAATTGCAACGCTTGATAGAGCTCTGCATCTGTTGCTTTTGGATTGAACATCAGTAGGTTTTCCTTGATGGTCTTTTGACTCCAGAACGTGGGATGTTGGTCAATGTAGGTCAGATTATCCCGCAAAGATTCCCGTGAAATCGTCTGTACATTTTTACCATTATAGAGGACTTTCCCCGATTGGATTTCATAGGCATGCTGCATCACGTTAATCAGGGTGGATTTACCCATACCCGAATTACCGATTATGGCGACCCGTGAACCCGCCTTAATTTTCAAGGAAAGGTTGTTCAAAACGAGGGATTTTTCCTCTGGGTAAGTAAAACATACCTTTTCCAAAGCAATCTCTTTAATGGTGGACAGTTTACCCTTTCCAACCTTGGGGGATAAAGCTGAATCATAATCCATTTGCTTATTTAAATTGAGGTAATCCATACCATTTAAATGGAGCCATTTAAACTGATTGGAAATCCGAACCATATAGTTTAAAACGTCAAAACCTAAGCCAGTTAGCATCACATAAACACCGATATCTTTTTGTTCAAATGCCAAGTGGATGGCAATAAAAACAATCAACAGATAACTAACAATATTTAAAAGTGTTGGAATCAAAGAAAATAAGGTTTGTTTCAAACGATACCTTTGATTTAATATGTGGAATGTTTCGTATTTTTGCCCCAATTCATTTAAAGTTTGTTTTTCAATGCCAAGCATGCGGATATTACTTGCATTTTCTAACATATCCCCACGAAAAGCATCATTATTGGTTTCTGCGGAAATAACCTCATCCATGCTATCCTTAACCCTTTTATTCAGCCAGATGTTTAAAACACAATAAAAGAAGGATAAAACAAAAATAACACCTGACCATGCAGGAAGTAAACCAATCAGTAGCACAGCAGAAGCAATTAAATGGAAAAATGGATAGGTAATTCTGGTAAGGTTATAGACCATGTTTTCGCCATTTCTGCCAATTCTGGGAATTAAACTCACAGCCTTTTGACGGAAATCCGAAGAAAGAAGAAGAGGTGGCATATTTAAAAAGCTTTTTGTTTTTTCTTGGCAAAAAAGGGTGTTATATCTGCGAAAAACAACTTCCATAAAGGCTTCACCTGCCTCATAAATCCAATCCAATGATTGATATATAAAAATGTATAAAACAGTCCAAGTAATTAAAATCCCCGTCATAACACTGGCAGAAAGAGAATCTTGTAGGGTGTTTAATACCTTGGCGGACAAAACGGGAATCAAAGCCCCTAAAGCTGCGGCAATTCCAAACAAAGAAACAACCAAAAGGAAAGCTTTTTTGTCCTTTTTCGGGGCGGATAAACAAATCCCCAACACTTCCTTGATAAATTGAAAATTAGATGTTTTTTCTTTCATTGTCTCCCCTTATTTTTACTGGTCTTTGTTTGTTTTGTATCTGTAAGGACTTTTCGTCTAGAAAGGTACTCTTTAAAGGCATCTTCTGGTTTTCTTCCCCAATCTTTTACCCAACGGGCTTGATTATTCAATATAGCGACTTCCCAAAACAATTTAAGCTTATCCATAGAAATAGGACAAGGATGCTTTGAAGCATTCGTAAGATTATTGTACTTTTCAATAACACCCTCTATAAAGCCTTTCGGCCAAACAGGCCCTCCGAAATGGCAAAAATCATTATATATGTCCCCAACAAAAGCATGTTCATAGTCAATAACACTAAGACACTTTTTTTGTTTGTCGTACAAAACATTTTCTGGACACAAATCGTGATGAACTAGAACACTTACTTCATCAATAGTGTCTCTGGTGTTAAATTGCTGAACAATAGATTGAAAATGCTTTTTTAGACTCTGTGAAGTAAAAGGTGCAAAGGCCTGAACAACATATTCTAAATTATGGTTGATATTGGCATCCAAAAGTGTTGCAGGGGTTTTACCGATATCCTCTCTATATGGCACATTTGGTAAATTCCCTTTATTTTCTAAGCTTTTTTGGTGAGAATAATTCAAAAATTCGGCCAATACTTGTTGTAGCTTTTGTTGAGTAAGTGGAGAAAGTGAAGAATAAACCTTTTCATCCAGCTGCTCCCCTGCATAAGGTGTTAAAATATAACCATTCTTATAGAATTTCCGAACAGGGAGATTCATCTTGCCTTTATAGCCTTTAAGTAAAAACTCTTGGATTTCTGTTTCTTTTTGAACCTTTTCTTGAAAAGCAGAAAAATCTGAAGGTTTAAGGATATGTAAAGCAACATAACGTTCTTTGCTTTCCTGGGATTCCAAATAAAGGACTTCTAATCTTTGGGAATAAGGTTGTTTTTCTTGAATCTGATAGGATTCCGTCCCTAAAGTTAAATTTTCTTGTTTTTGCTTCATATTTTCACCTTGTTGGAATTGACATCATTATATACTCAATATTTTATAAAAGCAACCAAAATACCTAGACATATGACAAATTTATAAGTACAATGGATTATGGTATGTTTTGTTAGGAGAATAACTGTGAAAAGGAATTTTTATTTTTTTAGACATGGGCAACGAAATGGTATTGATGCTGAATCTACCTTAAACAATACAGGTATTGCTCAAGCAAACAAATTAGCAGAATACTTAGACGATAAAAATATTGAAGTAGTTTATTCCAGCCCTTTTAAACGTGCTATAGATACAGCTAAAATGGCTATTAATAATGTTAAAATTATTATTGATGACAGATTAACTGAAACAGCTTTTGGTTTTTGGTATTCTGAAAATGATAAAGAACAGCAAAGGATTACAAAAAATTTTAATCGTATAAAATCATGCTTTGATGATATTTTAGCAAATGATGCTCACTCAAACATTGCTATTGTTTCTCATGGAGGAGTGACGCGTGCTTTGTGTTGGGTTTGTGGATGTAAAATTGGAGAAATTAAACACTGTGAATGTTTTCATTTTGTATTAGATAATGGCAAATGGAACTTTGTTGATCGTTTTGATACAAAAATAGAAGGTCCAAATGAGTATATGGAAGCTTAAAACAAGTGATTGAAAACATTGATATAAAGAAACTAATATAAAAATTAGTATCTTTTAGCCTTTTGGTATTCTAAATTTTATAAAAAACCAGAATTATTTATTCTTTATCAAAATGATAAGAAATGACTTAAAGAAGATTTAATCTAAAAACAAAGCCTTATATTTTTTCAGGCGTTTATAGGTTTTTGAGTTTTCGTTATTCATCAATTTTTTGGGTGTTCCGTCTTCCACAATTTGACCTTTTTCCAACAACAAAATACGGTTCGCACTGGCAATTTCCGCCGGCACATTGGATGCAAAAATAATGGTCGGTTTATGCCCTTTGACTTTGGATAAATTTTTAATGCCTTCCAACACTTTTGTTTGGGCGTGTGTATCCAAATTGGCGGTTGGTTCATCCATGATAATCAGTGGTGTATGA
>JAZQUH010000020.1:0-16219 GCA_045631185.1 Alphaproteobacteria bacterium
GATGTGAAAGCATTGAACCGAAGCCCCAGTAAACGGCGGCAGGAACTATAACTGTCCTAAGGTAGCGGAATTCCTTGTCGGGTAAGTTCCGACCTGCACGAATGGCGTAACGACTTCTCCACTGTCTCCAACGTAGACTCAGTGAAATTGAACTCTGAGTGAAAATGCTCAGTAGCCGCGGTTAGACGGAAAGACCCCGTGCACCTTTACTACAGCTTCGTAGTGGTATTATGAATAGAATGTGTAGAATAGTTGGTAGACTTTGAAGCAGGGACGCTAGTTCTTGTGGAGTCGCAATGTGAAATACCAACCTTTGTGTTTGTGATATCTAACCCTTTTTCTGAACCGAGGAAGGGGACCCTGCGTGGTGGGTAGTTTGACTGGGGCGGTCGCCTCCCAAAGAGTAACGGGGGCGCGCAATGGTTGGCTCGATCTGGTCGGAAATCAGATTTTAGAGTGTAATGGCACAAGCCAGCCTGACTGCGAGAGTGACAATTCGAGCAGAGACGAAAGTCGGTCATAGTGATCTGGTGGTTCTGTATGGAAGGGCCATCACTTAACGGATAAAAGGTACGCCGGGGATAACAGGCTGATACCCCCCAAGAGTCCACATCGACGGGGGTGTTTGGCACCTCGATGTCGACTCATCCTATCCTGGGGCTGGAGCAGGTCCCAAGGGTTCGGCTGTTCGCCGATTAAAAGGGTACGTGAGTTGGGTTCAGAACGTCGTGAGACAGTTTGGTCCCTATCTGCCGTGGCTGTAGGATACTTGAAAGGAGCTGCCCTTAGTACGAGAGGACCGGGGTGGACGTACCAATGGTGTACCAGTTGTGGCGCCAGCCGCATCGCTGGGTAGCTATGTACGGGCGAGATAAACGCTGAATGCATCTAAGCGTGAAACTTTCCTTGAAATAAGGTATCCCAATTAAGGAAGTGGTAGACAACCACATTGATAGGTCGGGGGTGAAAGTGCTGCAAGGCATTGAGCTGACCGATACTAATTACCTGATTGACTTTATTCACTTGAAGATTTATCTTCAAACTATGCGTATATGTAATCTTAAAAGCGCATCTCTTGTGTCATTAAAGATCTTAAGAATATAAATGGTCTGGCGGTTATAGCTTTTTGGTACCACCCGATCCCATTCCGAACTCGGACGTGAAACAAAAATACGCCGATGGTACTTCAGCTTAAGCTGCGGTAGAGTAGGTCGCTGCCAGACCTTTTATATTCTTTTTAGTTATATTTCTTGTTTTATTTTGTTTGTATTCCCTCCTATCAATCGCCTGATGAAAATCAGGCGATTTTTTGTTTTAAAAGGGATGACTCTTTATACCCAAGCAGGGATGTTTTCATATCTTTTGGATTTCAATGCCCAGCACGCCATATTTTTGTTGAGAATCAGGTGTATAAAATTCTTGTAAAACCGTAATCAATTCTTCTTTGGATGTAAAACCTGCCTGTGTTGGTGTGATAATTTGGCATAGTTTATCAAAACTTTCGGCCCTGTGCAGTTTTATGACCCGAGCAACAAAGGAATCATTTATATCAGATAAATTAGAAAACACAATCTCATCCCCTATTTTTATTTGTTGCCTTTTTTCGTCAAACAACCTAAGCTCAACAACTTTTTTACCTGATTTTAACAGATTGTAATATTTTGTTTGGACTTTCATATGATGCATTATGTTTCTCCTTGAAAAGGCGTGGATTTTAAGGTATACTATAACAAACAGTATGCATTAAAGGATACAAATATGCAAATAAAAACTTTTCATTCTTTCCACAAAGAGCATAAAAAGTTATACGAAGATATTTTAAGTTTAACTTATTCTGTCAATGATACTTACCCGCAATATTCAACTTGGTTTAAAGAAAAGTTTTTACCAGATCTTAAAAATAAAAAAAGGATGTATATCGTTGCACAGGATGAAAGCGGAAAATTAGTTGGTTGTGTTTTGATTAAAAACACCGAAGAAGAAAAGAAAATTTGTACATTATTGGTTCATCCGGATTATCGCAAACAAGGTGTTGGTGAAAAACTGATGGAACAAACTTTATCAGAATTAGGCGAACATCCCTTGATAACCGTTTCTGATAAGAATATAGAACAACTAACTCCTCTTTTAAGAAAAAAAGGTTTTCATTTGTCGGCCATCAAAAAAGGGGCTTATCGTCCAGAAGATACCGAGTATTATTTTAATGATCAAAAAGCAGATGCCATAAAAAACGGTCTTATTCCCGTTTTGATCCAAAGAATGAATAAATTACGTCAAAAATAAATTATAAATATGTGCCGGTTTTGAGGGTGTGGTATAGGGTAGGTGATGGCAATTATGTTTTATTTGTGAGAAGATTTTCTCTTTTATCAAAGCTTAAATTATTTATTGTTGGTTATTTGCATTTTTTTCATTTGCTGTAAGAATTCGTTGGTTAAATAATGATTTTCTACATCTTTATATGTTTTAATGGATGCTAATTTTGAAGAATCCTCAATGGATGTGACAATTGTACCAGCCTGTCTTTGAGCCCAAGGATCATTACTGTTTTGCGATACCAGTTTTTTTCCGATTAAATGTTTCATAGAGGGAACTTGTATTTCTTGCCCGTTGGCATCCTTATAAAATTGCAAACCGTTTTGATTAGCGGGATCAAACATACGAACGCCGTCTGAAAATTGAACGGCAATTATTTGATGACCGGAAATGATGGCATTTTTATCTTTCTTTTTTTCTTCTAAATCATTTATTTTTGCCGTGAAAACAACAGAGCAATTCAGATTTTCTTCTTTGGCATATTTAGCAAAAAGTTTTGCCACACCTGTACAGCCCATAACTCCCATAGGAATTTTTTGTGCAATTATATCATCAGCAGCCAAAGAAAAACTGAAATCAAATGGATTTTGTATTTCCGGATGGCTATCTATGTACTCTCTGCGGGAAATGGGCGCTGAGGAGTCTTTATTTCTTTTCCATTCAAATTCATAACCGTTTGTTTTTAATTCACCAATATTAGGTTCTGCATTATGAAAGTTTGTATTGATTTTGCATAAAATCCTTTTTATTTTTTGAATTTCAGGGTGTTTTAAAGTTTCTTTTATGGTCATATCAATCTCCTGTTTGCTAGGGTAATTTAATTCTTAATGTATGTCAATGAGTTTTTTATTGAAAATTAGTTTAGAGCATAAAAGGTATTTAAAAGGACTTATAATGAGAAAAGTTTTTGTTTCTGGTTCTTTTGATAAGATTTTATTTCGTTTATATATGCATCATTCGAAAAGCAGATAATCGGGTTTTAAATATTTATACTTGACAAGTTAAAAAAAGTAGTATATAATTCGGGGACTTTCGTTGAACGGAAGTATGTGCGGGTGTAGCACAATGGTAGTGCAGCAGCCTTCCAAGCTGAATACGTGGGTTCGATTCCCATCACCCGCTCCAAAAAAAATACAGGTTGTCAATTGCCATTTGATTAATCTGTTGGATGAGAAAACATCCCAAACAAACGAAACTAACCGAAGTCATTGGACTTCATTTTATTAACTGATCAGTTAAAGAAAGAGAAAAAAATGAGTAAAGAAAAATTTGAAAGAACAAAACCGCACTGTAACATCGGTACAATCGGTCACGTGGACCACGGTAAGACCACATTGACAGCCGCTATTACAAAGGTTTTGGCCGATAAAGGTGGCGCTGCTTTTGTTGATTATGCCAACATTGATAAAGCCCCCGAAGAACGTGAACGCGGTATTACAATTAATACATCCCACGTGGAATATGAAACAGCCAACCGTCACTATGCACACGTTGACTGTCCGGGCCACGCCGACTATGTGAAAAACATGATCACCGGTGCTGCTCAGATGGATGGTGCTATTTTGGTGGTTTCTGCTGCTGATGGTCCTATGCCTCAAACACGTGAACACATTTTGTTGGCCCGTCAGGTGGGTGTGCCTGCCATCGTGGTCTTCATGAACAAAATGGATATGGTTGACGATCCCGAATTGTTGGAATTGGTTGAAATGGAAATCCGCGATTTGTTGAGTTCCTATCAATTCCCCGGCGACGATATTCCCGTTATCAAAGGTTCCGCTAAGGTTGCCTTGGACGGTGGTGATGCCAAATTGGGCCATGACGCTATCGTTGCTTTGATGGACGCTGTTGATGCTTACATTCCTCAACCCGCCCGTCCTGTGGACAAAACATTCTTGATGCCGATTGAAGACGTGTTCTCAATTTCCGGTCGTGGTACAGTGGTGACCGGTCGTGTGGAACAAGGTGTCATCAAAGTCGGTGAAGAAGTTGAAATCGTCGGTCTCCGCCCCACACAAAAAACAACCGTTACCGGTATCGAAATGTTCCGCAAATTGTTGGATCAAGGTGAAGCCGGTGATAACGTTGGTGTGTTGTTGCGTGGTACAAAACGTGAAGAAGTGGAACGTGGTCAAGTTTTGGCTGTTCCCGGTACAATCACACCGCATACAGAATTTGAATGCCAATGCTATGTGTTGACAAAAGAAGAAGGTGGACGTCATACTCCGTTCTTTGCTAACTATCGTCCTCAATTCTATTTCCGTACAACAGACGTGACCGGTACAATCGAATTGCCGGCCGGTACAGAAATGGTCATGCCTGGCGATAACATCAGCATGAAAGTCAAATTGATCGTGCCCGTCGCTATGGCCGAAGGATTGCGTTTCGCTATCCGTGAAGGTGGTCGTACAGTCGGCGCCGGTACAGTTTCCAAAATTATCAACTAATTTGGAAAGTACAGACTTTAAAATCCCCGTCTTTATGGCGGGGATTTTTTTATAAGGAAATGAAAAAGATATTGCAATTTAATAATAATTTTTTTATACTTATCTGAAATGGATGATTGGGGGATAAATGAACTTATCTAAAAAACATATTAAGTCAAATCAAGATGGTCGTAGTTTATTAGAGATTATTTTGGTTATAATTATTATGTGTCTTTTGACATTGGGTGGGATGTATCTTTACAATTATTCTGTTGACAATCGTAATGCAGATTTAATATATGAAGATATTTTAGTTCATTCGGAACATTTACGTAACAAGGGGAAAGCACGTAACAAGTCTGTATATGATTCTTCCTTGGGTGATTATACGCGTACAGGCTCGAATATACGCTCCAAGGTGGTTAATGAGCACAGTAAGATTTTTACAGTGACAGTTGAAAATTTGACGACAGATTTGTGTTCGGCTTTTTCGCAAAAGAGTTGGCCTGAGGAACGAGTTGCGCGAATTTTGTTAAACGATACAGAGTATTCTCCGAATTCCATAAATTGTGAAGATATAGAAAATGAAGACGCATTTGATTTGGGGGTTGTTTTTTGGTCGAATTTAGCAAATGAAGAAGATAAGAAAAATCCTTTTATATTGCCATCGCTGTGTCAAGATGGATGTTTGGAATGTCAAAAATGTGAAAACAATGTTTGCGTTAATGATGATGCTGTATGTTCGGGAAATTCGGTATGTGTAAAAACGTCTTCTCGTCCCCAGGGTGAGTGTAAGGTTTTATGCAATAGTAATGAATATTATGATGGGCGATCCTGTCAGCCATGTCCCACACATGCTATTTGTGATGGAAGTCCAGATTATGATTGTGAATCTGGCTATTATAAAACGGATGCTGGAGAGTGTATGTTATGTCCGCCGATGGTGGGTGTGTCGAGTTGTGATTCAGGCGGTTTAATCTGCTTAGATGGCTATTATAAGAAAAATGGTGCATGTCAGTTATGTCCAGAACCGAACCGGACATATTGCCAGTCAGAACCAAGCCATAATAAGAATTCGGATGGATGCCCCATGTATCGGTATGAAGAATGTAGTTTAGGTAAAAGCTGTGTTAATAATACATGTGTTTGTTCACCAGAATCATTGCCATTGGGATCAGATTGTTCGGAATGTGCATATTCTTGTGTTTCCGGTTTAAGCTGTGAAAATGGGGTTTGTGTTGGTGAAGATCCAAATATCGGAGAAGAATGTCAACCAGCTTGTTCATCAGACCAGAGTTGTCGTTCAGGTCAATGCGTTTGTAATGATGATGGTAGTCAGGGAAGTAGTTGTTCTGTAAATTGTCCGTGTGATTCGGGTTTGGAGTGCCAGGATAAGAATGCGAGTGGTGTTGGCGTATGTCGTCAGGAAGAAGATAATGAATGTGGTGAATTACCAACTGAAGAAATGGATAGTTGCACTTCAGAATGTGGATGTGGAAATGATTTGTATTGCACAGAAGGCTATTGTATGTCAGATTACGGTTCTATAACATGCGATGATGGAAAAGAAGTTGTGTGTAATTCCAGGAATGTATGTGAATGTCAATGCTCTTCCATTTTGATCTGTACAGAATTAGGGGAATATTTGGAGGTTCATGAAGATTGTATTCAAGAAGCTACAGGTTTTTATTGGCAAGAAACAGGACCTTCACAATATCTATGTTGTACGGATGTAAAGCCATCTGCTTTGGGAGAATATTGCTACTCAGATTGTGGTGGGTGTTCTGGTCAATATGTTTGTAACTCAGATGGTGGCGGTTATTGTTGTCCAACAACATTACCCAGTGAAGAGGGGGAGGCTTGTCATGTTGATTGTGGTTGTGATGGTGGTTTGACATGTGCAAATGAAGATAGTAGCGGTATGGGTACATGCCAAAATACTTGTTCTTCATCAAGTGATTGTTCGGGTGAACAGATTTGTAATACAAGCACCAATGTTTGTGAATGTGGTAATAATAAAACAGAATACACCAAATCAGATGGTACGATTGGGTGCTGTGCTACTTCTGGTTATACCATAAAGGATCTTGTTAGTGGTAGTGGTCAGGCGTGTTGTAAGAACACGATGTCCGCAATGGATGAATGTAATTCGACCTGTAGTTGTGGCAGTACTATGAATTGTAAAGATTTGAACAATGATAGTGTATCACATTGTTGTGCCAAAACATTGCCTGGGGAAAATGCCAGTTGTTATGAAGATTGTGGATGTGCCACAGGTTTTACCTGTTCAGATGTAAATTCCAGTACGGGTATGGGAATATGTAAACAATCCAAAGAAGTTTGTTGTGAAAAATGTGGTGAAAATCAATACTGTACGTCCAGTGATAGTTATGCTACTTGTTCTTGTGGAAATTGTGGTAGTTTGCCTGCTTCAGTAGGTGATACGTGCTATGTTGATTGCGGTTGCTCTGGAGATATGGATTGTACGGATGATAACAACGATGGTGTGGGTACATGCAGCCAAAGTTGTCCTAGTCCATTACCTGATGAAGTTGGGGATAGCTGTCTTATCGGTTGTGGTTGTGGCTCGATAGGTGGAAATGGCGATTACTCGGTTGACGATGACGATAATTTGTTTTGTGATTGGTATGAAAATGACCATACGAAAGGTTTGTGTTCAACATATTGTGAATTAAGTTGTTATGAAGATTGTATTGAGCCATATAGAAAACCATGTCGGTGTCAATTGGATGGTAATTGTCCTGAAACTCTTTCGACATCGTGCTCAACTTGTGGATGCCCTGATCCACTTCCGAATACAACTGGTGCGCTTTGTTATATGGGCTGTGGCTGTGGTGGTGGATTAACCTGTGAGCCCGATGAAACACCAAATACCGTTTATGAAAAGTTACAAGGTCATACAACTTCTTACAAAGGGACATGTCAAGGTACTTCGATCAGTGATGATGAAGATCTTGATTGTACTGGTGAATGTTGTCAGGCCATGGTAAATGCCGGTCTTTCAAGATGTTCTGACACAAAAACATCAAACTGTTTTACGGTTGTGGGAAATACGGTTTATTATAAAGGGACATCGGATATGTCTTTCAGCAAAACAACAACTGTCCCATCTTGTAACTTAAATATAACAGATGCCAGATTATATATCAGCAGCAATGTTGAATTGACTGTCAACGATATAAATTTAACAAATAAAGTATCAACTTCTTCGAAAGGTATCTATCTAAATTCAAGAACTTCTATATTAAATGCACGTGATATTGTTGTAGAAACGAATAATTCCGCAATTGATTCTTATGGCGACATTGTGGCCCGTAATATCACAGCAACTTCAGAGAACGCAAGTGCGATTTATAGTGAAAATGATGAAGCCGAAATAAATGCAAGTGAAAATATTACAGCTTATTGCAAAAGGGATGGTAGTTATGGTTATTGGGGAATTTATGCCATAGGTCCACTTGTAGCTGGTGGAAATATTCATGCCGAGAGTTTAGGAAGTGCGATTCATGCCGCACAAGGGATTCGTGCCGGGGGGTATATCAAAGGAATTGGCGGATCTGTTGGAGGGGTAGAAGGAACTACTGATGGGGGATATGGGCTTGATTTGTCGGATGGGGAAGTCAATGCAGGGGGAGATTTAATTGGTATTTCTCATGGGGCTGGGATTTATTTATATTACATCACATCCATGAATGTGGGTGGGGATTTAATAGGAAGGAATGAATGGGGATCGGGTCATCAGGGATTTGAAATTAATCAATCTTCTGATGCGATAGTCACAATTAATGGGGATGTAGATATTTTTTGTGCGAATGGCGCTGCTCATAATCATACAACAAGTTATGGCGCGTGTTTTTATAATCAATCCCATATGACAGTTGGTGGCGATTTAACATCGATTAATGAACGAGAATATAGAGATAATTATGCCATAAGGAATTGGGGGTATTTGAGTGTCGGTGGAAATGTGACAGCTTCTTCCCAAGATGATGCTATTGCTATGGCCGGTGCAAATGTTGGGGTAGCAAAGTTATATGTGGGTGGAAATATTACAGCTACTTCTGTGGATCAAGATGGTATTGAAATGAACAATGCGGCTGTTATTCATACAACGAATGGATCAATACGGGCAACAGGTTATCTCGGGATTGAGATTGGTGGTAATTGTGAGATAATTGCTGGTTGTGATCCAAAACGTTCGATTTGTAGTTCGCTAAATACAGCTTGTACAGGTGATGTTACGGGGTCAATTGTGGCTATAGGTGAATATCATGGAATTCATTGTGATAATAGTACAGCTGTTATACAGGCATCAGGGGATGTTGTTGGAATAGCCACAGATGATAAATATAAAAATGAACAGGGACTATATTCTTGGGGAACAGTTTCTGCGGGACAATGTATATATGGTCAAGGATATTATGGTATATATGCTTATCCGGGGCAAGGCATGGGATGTCCTTCTAATGGTGCGCCTTTTTATTCTGCTCCTTCAATTGTGGCAAATGGGGTACGGCATGATATTGTGTTAAAATGCAATAATATTAATAATGTAAGTTGTACTGGTGTTGGACATGCGTACAGTTATAGTAAGGCTTTGGCCAACGGTTGTTGTTATTATTGGAGTGACGATAAAACATGTATGTCTAGTCCCCAGTAGAGTGTAGATATAAATTTAATTTATTTTTCACTTGACATTAAAACGACTTTTTTATACAATAAATCCGCTTAGTCCGAAGGGCGGGTGTTTGGTTTTTGCTTAAAGTTAAGGAAAATCAAACTTATATTGCTTTTAACAAAGGATATAAAATGACAAATTCAAATGCACTTTCACTGCTTTATGCGCAAGGGGGATTGCCCCGTTATTTGGCCGAAATCAACCGTTTTCCGATGTTGAAGGCCGAAGAAGAATATATGTTGGCAAAGCGTTTTCAACAAACCGGTGATGTTCAGGCGGCCCATCAATTGACCACTTCGCATTTGCGATTGGCGGCCAAGGTGGCTATCTCTTTTCGTCATTATGGCTTGGCCTTGTCCGATTTAATCAGCGAAGCCAATATCGGTTTAATGCAGGCCATCAAAAAGTTTGATCCTGACAAAGGTTTTCGTTTGGCAACCTATGCCATTTGGTGGATAAAAGCCGCTGTATCTGAATTCATTTTAAAATCCTGGTCCTTGGTTAAAATCGGCACTGTCGCCACACAAAAAAGATTGTTTTACAATCTACACAAAATCAAATCCCGTTTGGGGTTATATGGTGATGCGGGTATGAGTGACGAAACCGCCGAATATATTTCCAAAGAATTAAATGTTTCCAAACGTGATGTCATGGAAATGGAACAACGTTTGTCGGGTGATTCTTCGTTAAATGCACCTTTGTCCCACGATTCGGGCACAAACTTTCAGGAAATGTTGGCCGATGGCGAAGAAACCATTGAACAAAAAATCGGTGCCACACAAGAAATGGATTTAAAGAAAACCCTGTTAAAACAGGCTCTATCCGAATTGTCCGAACGTGAACAACGCATTGTTTTAAGTCGTTATTTAAGTGAAAATCCCGAAACTTTGGAAGATTTAGGTTCGGCATTGAATATCAGCCGTGAACGTGTGCGCCAAATTGAAACAAAGGCTTTGGAAAAGATTCGCAAAAGCATTCAGGCAAAGGCGCAAAAGCTGGCCTTAAATTAACGCATCCATTCATACATGGCAACCGCCGTGGCAATAGAAACGTTTAACGATTCTATGGCCGGATTCATGGGTAATTTCACCAACATATCGCATGATTTTTGGGTCAAATCACGCATGCCGTCTTCGGCCCCCATGACCAATACACAACGTTTGGGCAATTTACTTTTGCCAATCATATCACGGGCATAACCATCCAAACCCACACACCAAAAATCGGCTTTTTTCAAAGTATCCAAAGTGCGTGCCAAATTGGCCACACGAACCAAAGGAATTAAATCCAAGGCACCACTGGCAGATTTGGCAATCGTACCTGTTTCTTGGGGGGAACCGTCTTGCGGAATAATCACGGCACTGGCCCCAAAGGCCACCGCTGAACGCAAAATAGCCCCAATATTACGGGGATCGGATACTTGATCTAAAACAACCATCATCGCCCGATCGGCATCCTGTAAATCGCATAAAATCTGATTTAAATCCGGATTGGGTAAAGCCTCACAAACAGCCACGATCCCTTGGTGTACCGCTTCACGCCCCACCATACTTTCCAACAAACGGTTATCGGCCGGCTTTGCCATCATTCCTTTGGGCAATTCAATTTCGTTTAAAGCCTGACGTGTGGCATAAATTTCTTTAATCTTACGACGCGGATTTTGAATGGCCAAAGAAACAGGATGTTTTCCGTAAATCAAGATATCTTTTGAATGGTGTTTCATGTGTTGTCCTTTTTATAAAAGTTCTTGCAATATTTCTTGTGTCATTTGGGCTGATTGAATTTGTTGGTATTGAAGCCCTTGTTCTTTGGCGGCCTGAATGACATTATCTGTATCATCCAACATCAATGTATTTTGTGGCAAAACACCAATTTTTTGACACCAGCTTGTAAAGACATTTTCCATCCGTTTGGGATAGAAAAAACCATCCGAATAAGTGTCTTCAATCGTAATTGCTTTTATCCCTGATTGAGCCAGATTCTTATCAAACAAGCACTTAAAAATACGCTTTAAGTGGGCATGGGTATTATTAGTAAAAATATACAGTTTCCTTTTTTTACCCACCCGTTGCAATAAATCCAACAGCTCAGGATTGGGTAAAATACGCGAATAGTCCAATAATTCCACCATACGATCGGCAATTTTTTCAAAAGATTTATTTTGTGCCTGACACAACTTCAAAATGGTATTATAAAGCCCGTGAAACCCTTTTTGTTTCAGGTTCGCACGGACTTCATCAAAATTATCCAAATTCAGACCTAATTCACAGGCAGCGTTTTTACAGGCAGACACCATTTCTTCATACGTCAACAAATTAACGTCATAAAGAACGCCATCGCAATCCACAAAAACAGCCTGAACTTCCTGCATCACGGTCAATTATTTGGCGCGTTCAACGTATGAGTTATCTTCTGTGGACACAACGATTTTTTCACCAGCATTCACAAACGGGGGAACTGTTGTACGAATCCCGTTTTCCAAAATAGCCGGTTTATAAGAAGATGTCACTGTTTGATTTTTCAAGGCCGGTTCTGTTTCTGTAATTGTCAAAGTCACATGTGGTGGCAAATTGACGGAAACGGGTTTGCCTTCAATAAAATTCACCGTTACAGGCATATTGTCCTGTAAATAAAGGGCTTTATCACCCATCATTTGGGCTTCAATTTCAAATTGGTCATAGTTTTCGGAATTCATAAAGCACAAATTATCGCCATCACGATACAAGAATGTGCAATCAAATTCTTCACTCATCAATTTTTCAACGGTATCGGCCGTGCGCCAACGTTGTTCTGTTTTCAAACCGTTATCAATACCACGCATTTCCACCTGAATAAAGGCACCGCCTTTGCCGGGGGTGATAATGTTGATTTTTGTCACCAAGTATTGTTTTCCATTGTTTTCAATCACCCAACCCGGGCGAATTTGGTTAGCTTGTTGTTTCATTTTATAACTCCTTTTTTAAATAAATAATGCGCATATTATATATAAAAGGGGCAAAAATGTCAATAAAAGAAAGAAAAATCGCACTTTGTTGATTTTTTTTATGTTTTTTACTTGACAAAGCCTTAAAAATAAGCATAAACTGGTCTTACAGGTGCATAAAGTGCCTGAAAACAAACAGTTGAGAAGGTCATGGGGATTTTTCTCACAAACTAACGAAAGGAATAAAAAATGAATAAAACAGAATTTATTGATGCCGTTGCCAAATTGGCCGGTTTGCCCAAAACAGCCGCTGCTGATGCCGTGAATGCCGCTTTGGAAGTCATTGCTAAAGCTTTGAAAAAAGGTGACGCCGTTCAATTGACAGGTTTCGGTACATTTGCCGTGACAAAACGTGCTGCCCGTAAAGGTCGCAACCCCGCCACAGGTAAAGAAATCAAAATCGCCGCCAGCAAAGCCCCCAAATTCAAAGCCGGTGCTTTGTTGAAAAAGGCTGTGAAGTAATTTTATTACTACCTTTCAAAATCCCCTGTGATGATTTTTACAGGGGATTTTTTATTGGCAAAATAATTGAAATCTGAACTATTTTATGCTATCCTGATAAAAAAGAGAGATAACATGCAACCAGACGATATTTTAAATCAGCCTTTTTCAAAAATTATTTTAAGCAACAAAATTGATAAATCCTTTGCCTATAACAAAGCCGTTATCATGCCCATTCAATGGCGAAATAAACAAATTTGGCAAATGACACTTTATACGGATAAACAGGCTTTTCAGGAAAATTTAAAGACCTTATCCGAATTAAAAAAACGCATACAAGAACTTTTTCAAATCAAATATAAGCAATTAAATTTTTTTGGCATCACAGAAGATATCGAATTAAAACTCAGTAAAAAAGGCAAGATCTTGCTTGGCCGACATAAGCATGCAACAAATGTCTTTCAAGCGCAAAAACATAATCGCACCAAAAACAGATTATTGGACGAAGGTGAAAAGATTTTGCCTTTAATTGACATGGGCGTGATGAATAAAGACGGCAAAATTATCGCCAATCAAATGGACAAGTTCCGCCAAATAAATAAGTTTTTGGAAATGGTAGATGACACTTTAAAAAATTGGAAAAAGTCCACTTTAACCGTCATTGATTTTGGTTGCGGAAAATCGTATTTGACTTTTGTTCTGTATTATTATCTGACCCAAATTAAAAAATTGAACGCCCGTGTTATCGGTCTGGATTTAAAAGAAGAAGTCATTGAAAAGTGCAATATTGTGGCCGAAAAATACGGCTATAAGAACCTGTTATTTCAAATCGGAAATATCAACGCCTTTCAACCGGATGAAAAAATTGATATGGTTGTTTCTTTGCATGCCTGTGATACCGCCACGGATTATGCTTTGTTTAACGCTGTTTCTTGGGACGTTCCGATTATTTTATCCGTGCCATGCTGTCAGCATGAAATCAATGCGCAAATCAAAAATTCTTGGCCGATTATGACAAAGTACGGCTTAATAAAAGAACGCTTTTCGGCCCTTTTAACCGATGCGATTCGGGCCAACCTATTGGAATCCGAAGGCTATCATGTTCAGGTGATGGAATTTATCCCGATGGAGCATACCGCCAAAAACGTTTTGATACGGGCAGTAAAGCAAAATAAAAAAACATCCATGAATCAGGTTCAAGACCTGTGCCGACAATTTAATATTCAACCTACCCTTTTGAAGTTGTTAGAAGAAAATAGAAAATAATATTTGATTATTACCGAATACACCACTTCACAAAAAAAAGCCCGCTTTCCACCAGGCGTTTTTTTTGGATTCAAAAAAACGAACTTTAGTTAGTAGATGATAAAACGTAATTTATCATCAAGTCTGCCAAAAAATATATTATTGATAAAAATAGAAAATAAACAACCCAAGATTTTGATATTTTCTTTTTTTTAGCAAATAAACATAAAATAACTATTAAAGTAGTTAATGAGAATAGAATAAGTTTGCGAGGGTTACAAGTAATAGAAGACAAATGCGTCACGCATTCAAAAAAATTTTCAGAGGAAGAAGTTTTTATACATCTGGAGTGTGTAAAAAAATCTCCACATACAACAGCTGAAGTAATATAGGAAATTCCCCAAATACATAACCATGAAGTTGAAAATTTTCCGATTTCTTTTAAAATGCTATATATTTTATTCATTACATTCCTTCTAAGAATTTTTTTCAGTTTAAATGATTTATTTTAAAAAATCAATACAAAAGAATTTGATGTTAGATGAATTTTGCCATTTTTCGGATGAATGATAGTTTGTAAATAAATCTTTTATCTTATTCGGGACGACAAAGGGAGACTGGGTAGAACAAAATACTTTTATGGCCAACGAATTGGTTCTTAGCACAAACACCACTTACCATAAAAAACCGCCATATCAGGCGGTATTTTTGGCGTGCTTGGCGAGATTCGAACTCACGACCTTCGCCTTCGGAGGGCGACACTCTATCCAGCTGAGCTACAAGCACAAAAGATAAGCGTATTATACACGTCTTGCACAAAATAATCAAGTCTTTTTAATCTTGATAGGGGGGATACGTATAACCTTTGGGGGATAATGTAAAGATTTCATAGCCGTCTTCGGTGATGCCAATCGTATGTTCAAATTGGGCTGAAAGACCTTTATCCCGCGTGACGGTGGTCCAGCCATCCTGTAATGTTAAAGTATCACCTGAACCCGTGTTGACCATCGGTTCCACCGTAAAGACCAAACCCGGAACCAACTTAATACCTTTGCCACGAACCCCATAATTTAACACATTTGGAGCTCCGTGAAAAACACGTCCGATACCATGACCGCAATAATCATGAACGGTTGAAAAACCTTCGGCATTGGCAACTTCTTCCATCACGGAACCAATATCTCCGGTTGTTTTGTTGGGACCGGCAGCCTGAATCCCCGCCATCATGGTTTGATAAGTTGTTTCAACCAAGCGTTTGGCTTTAACTGATGGTTTTCCCACATAATACATTCGTGAGGTATCACCATACCAACCATTTACAATCACGGTTACATCAATATTGATAATATCGCCTGATTTTAAAAACTTATCATCCGATGGAATGCCGTGACAAATCACATGATTAGGCGAAATGCAGGTGCACTTGGGATAACCATGATAACCACGACAGGCTGTTCGACCGCCGTTTTTTTTGATAAATTCATCCATTAAATCGTCCAATGCCCCAGTGGATACACCAGGTTTTACAAACGGTGTAATATAATCCAAAGTTTCGGCCGCCAAACGCCCCGCTTTACGCAAGCCCGAAAAATCTTTTAAAGAATAAATTGTCAAATCTGTCATAAATTCAGTATATGTTTTTTTAAAAAAAAAGTCAATTTTTTTGCTTGTATTTCATGTTTTTTTATGTTAGATTGAAAGAAAAATCAAGGGAGGTTCTATATGAATAAATCTTTTTTTGTTAAATCGTTATGTGCTTTTTCATTGATCTTATCTCTTTCGTTTGAAGGATCAGCGGCAACAACATGTAAGGCTGGTAAGTATTTAAAAGATGGTAAGTGTATTACATGTCCAGATGGTCAAATTAGTGCCGAAGGAGCCTATACAAGTTGTACAACATGTCCTGCTGGGCAGTATGAAAAAAACAACAAGGTTTGTATTTGGTGTGAAGCAGGTAAATACTGTGTCAATGGAATAAAGAATAATTGTCCTGCTGGTTCGTATTGTCCTGCTAATTCATCAGCCCCGACAGCCTGTACTGGTAATCAATATACCAGTGTGGCCAATCAAAAAACATACAAAGTATGTGACGGTAAGAATCAGATTGTGAGA
>JAZQUH010000021.1:0-42791 GCA_045631185.1 Alphaproteobacteria bacterium
GGGGCATCTTCGGATGCCCTATTTTTTTGAGATTTAATTAATCTTTTTCCTTGACAATGTTCTTGATTTGTTCTAAAATGAGAACAAAACAGGAACAAAAGGAGGTCAAATGACACCAAAACAACATATTTTATGGGAATATATTCGTGATTATACCCAAAAAAACGGCTATGCCCCCAGCTTTGATGAAATGAAAAGCTTTATGAATTTAAAGTCTAAATCCAGTATTCATCGCCTGATTAAAGGATTGGAAGAACAACGGATTTTAACACGAACTCCCCATCAAACCCGAGGATTGACCCTACCCCAGGCCAAAGAAATTGCCAACAACGATTGCGCCTATTTGCCTTTATATGGCAAAATTGCAGCCGGTTTACCCATTGAAGCCATTGCCAATGAATCCGAAAAAATTGCCGTTCCTAATGATATGATTGGACAAGGTGATTATTATGCACTGACCGTTGAAGGTGATTCAATGATAAATGCCGGTATTATGAACGGCGATACTGTTATCATCAAACACGCCAAAAACGCCAATAACGGTCAAATTGTGGTAGCCTTGGTGGATGAATATGAAGTCACCTTGAAAAAATTCCACAAACGTGGACATTCGGTGGCTTTAGAACCGGCCAACCCTGCCTATGAAACCCGTATCTTTACCGAAGATCGTGTGGAAGTCCAAGGTATTTTGGTTGGTTTAATGCGTCGTTATGAAGGAAATTAAAGATGAACAGTGATGAATTGATTGAAAACTTTTCCTATTTATTGGATTGGGAAGATAAATACAGATATTTAATCGAATTGGGCGAAAAAATGAATCCTTTGCCCGAAAATGAAAGAACAGACGATTGTAAAGTAAAGGGTTGCCAATCTCAGGTATGGATTAAAGGCGAAAAAAAAGAGGGCAAATTTTATTTCCAAGCCGCCAGTGATGCTATAATCGTCCAAGGGTTAGAGGCCGTTTTATTGAGCTTTGTCAACGGAAAAACCGCCCAAGAAATTCAAAATCTGGATTTACTTGGCCTATTCAAAAATCTGGGATTAGAGGAAAATATATCCCCTACCCGCCGAAATGGTTTTGCATCTATGGTAGAGCGGATATACGCTTTGACAAAAGAGCCAACCCTTTAAGGGCCAAATTTTTTTCACGTACAATTTTAACACGTGTTTTTTGATGAAAAGCGGGATATTTTTTATCATAAAAAGCCGATAAAAAATCCCTTTCATCTTTTTCATTTTTGGGAACCAAACCACCCCACAGATAAACCCTATCCAACAAATGGGCCACCGATATATTGGCGGCTGTTTTACCCCACAATTTATAAAATTCGGTATAAGCCTGACGGGCATTTTTATTATCTGCACGCATTTCATCCAACATTTTGGCCGAATTTACTTTTTTATCTGAACTTATTTTTTTATAGAAACGCACAACACCTTTGCCCGACAAATAGTGTTCTTTTTTTTGATTATCATTATCCAAAGTTAAACCAAATTCACAAGGATACACAGAACCATCCAAGATAATACACGCCCCTAATCCTGTACCAACATTCATTAAAAGTGCATTTTGATTTTTTATTTTTAAACCGTAAGCTTGTGCCACCATATCATTGATTAAAACAGCCTGTTTAACATGATATCTTTTTTTTAAATCATTTTCGGACAAAGACCAATTTAAACGATTCGTCCATTGAACTTGTCCTTTTTTCACGGGACCGGCCACCGAAAAAAGAACGCCTGTTAGTTTTTCATGGCTTTTATCCAAAATAAAATCAATCAAATCAAAAGGCGTTTTAAAATCATCGCAATTAAACTTTTCAACCTTGCCGACTTTTCCCGATTTTAACCAAGAAAAACGGGCGTGTGTACCACCAATATCCGCCAATAAAATTGCCATTTAAACTCCTTTAAAAAACAACACCGTGATCACGCAAATAAGATTGCAACTGAGTACGGATTGACAAGTGTTCTGTTTTCAATAAACGTTCCAAATAATTTTGCAATTCTTCTTTGTTGATACCACGCAGTGCTGTTTTTACCCTTAACAAGGATCGGGGATTCATGGACAAAGATGTATATCCTAAACCAATCAACGCCAAAGCCTCAATAGAACGTCCGGCCATTTCACCACAAACCGAACATGGCACATGGGCCGTACGACAAACTTGCTGAATATAATTCAAGGCTTTTAAAAAGGCCACATTTAACGTATCATATCGCCCAGATGCATTCAGGTTTGACCTGTCGGCCGCAAACAAAAATTGCATCAAATCATTTGTACCCACCGAAATAAAATCAAACAAATGTATAAAGTTTTTCAATCCGAAAATCAAAGAAGGAATTTCCAACATACTGCCCACATGGACTTCACATGGCAAAGTTTCACCCCGTTTTTCGGCATTTTTTAATTCCAATTCCAATGTCTTTTTGGATGCCAAAAACTCACCGACTTCAGCAATCATCGGAAACATCACCCATAAAGGACGACCATCCACAGCGCGTATCAAAGCCCTTAATTGAGTTCTGAGCAAAGAGCGTCTGTCCAAAGTCATCCGTGTAGAACGCCATCCCATGGCGGGATTTTCCTCAGCCTGATGATGCACATAGGGCAAAACTTTATCCGAGCCGATATCCAACGTCCTGAAAATAACAGGCTTACCTTTGGCATGGGCCAAAACTTTTTGATAGGTTTTCACCTGTTCGGCACAACTGGGCAATTCCTTGGCCAACATAAAGGGCAACTCGGTACGATACAATCCCACCTTATCAAAATTAGGCGCATTAGCCAACAACAAATCATCCGCTAACCCCAAATTAACAGCCAATTCAATTTTTTCACCATCCAAAGTAACAGATTGAGCCTCTCTGTTTTTATTTTCCAAAGCGGTTCTTTTTTTATCTGTTTCCTGTAAATGATTAACTTCATCAATCACATCATCTGATGGATTTTGATACAAACGCCCATTTTGGGCGTCCAAAACCAATAAATCGCCCGATTTCACATGCTGACAAATATCATCAATTCCGCCCAACAAAGGAATACCATAGGCCCGTGCCACAATAGTGACATGCATTGTCTGACTGCCTTCGGCCAAAACAATCCCTTTAATTTTGGATAAATCGTAGTCCAACAATTCGGCCGGCCCCAAACTTTTGGCCACCAAAATAACCTTGCTGGGCAATTTTTGAATTTTGGTACCTGTTTTATTTAACCGTTCCAAAGTATGCAAAACACGCATTGCTAAATCTTTAAAATCATTCAGTCGTTCACGCAAATAGACATCTTCTATCTGACCGATACGATTGACAATTTGTTCGGTGGCCTGATGCACAGCGGTTTCGGCCGTCACCCCTTGATTGATAATTTGCACAATCTGACGGTTCCACCCCCGATCCATCAACAACATTAATGTCGTTTGCAACAAAGCCTTTTGTTCATCGGCGATTTTGGTATTTAAGATTTGATTTAATTCATCTTGCAGATTTAAACAAGCCTCACGAAAACGTTCTTCTTCCACTTCGGGATGATTTGTGTGTTCGGGGACATATTGTTCCAATGGACGCAGAACCAAAGCCTGAGCTTTGGCAAAACCATCCACCAAAGAAACACCATCAAATCTTTGCCGTAAAAGAGTCGTTTTTTCCATTTTATCCCCCGTTTTGTTTCAGTTTAACGCCTTTATTTACCAAAGTCAAGGATAAAAAGAATATTTTATAAAAATTCAGCCCCGATAACTCGGGGCTGGAAATACTTATGATTGTTTTAAAACACATTTACCATTAATCAACTCACGATTTGGACAACGAGCTTCACATTTTTCTACTGTTGAATCAAAAGAAAAATCATAATCACAGGGATAACAACTCTTATCTATCGATTCCAAAGTTCCAACCGGACAAGATTTAACGCAAAGATAATCTTCTATTCCATCAAATACCGTTCCAGGATGTAAATCCGTCATGCGGGGATAATAAGACCTGCGATTGGGACATTTACCCGTACAAAGACTGGGTGATTCTGAACTCATATTCGGACTTTCATCTGTATCGCACGAATAACATTTTCTATCCAAATAACCAATAAATCCATCATCACATTGGGTCGGAGAACAAATACCATTTGTACAAACAGAAGCAAGCACTTCTGGTTCGTTATCGCCATTTATAAATGCATAATTACACGATGTCCCATTTGGCTTTGATTGAATTTGCAACGAAGATGTATCACAGGTTCCACATTGATAATGGTTTAAAAGATCTGTGATTTTTTCCCATCCAAGCATTTGAATCATTTCTTCAGTTGCATATTCAAAAGGATCTGTTGTATAAGGCAAACAACAATTTTCCAAATGTTGCAAATCACATGGCCTATCTGTTGTACATGATCCTGATTGGCATTGACCAGCAGCAAAGAACTGTTGCATCATCTCAACAGAAGATGTATCAGAATAATAAAAACAATTCGTTCCATCCGCAAGCGGAGTTATTTTACCATCGGATGTATCACAGCTGGAACATTGGGCTTGATGTACCTGCTTTGCCAGTGTGGACAATGAAATCCCCACTGCTTCCAATGCTGAGGGATCATTCACAACTTGCCCTAACATTTCCATATCATACATCACACAACAACTTTGTGTTTCCTGACAAGATACCTGTTGACAGGTAAAGGGCGGATTTCCCGATTCATCGGGCAAGCATTGACCATCATTTCTACCATCGCTGTCTGAATCGCATTCGGTATAGGGAATACCATTTGTAAATGAATATCCTCCTTCAACAACAGTACAATCTTTACATTGTGGCGGTGTTACACCACGGCAACAATCCGTGGAATTGGAACAATGACCGTTACCAGTATCTGAATTTGAACACCATGTCTTGCCCGCCTTTTGACAATCTTCCGGATTCGTAATGTTTTTATCAATTACAGAAGGAACATAGGGTTTATCATTCGCCGATAAATCTTTGTTAAATGTTAAAATGGCAATCAAGTCACCATCTGCATTATTAACACATTCTACCTCACGTACAACCGAACGTGAACCACCGGCCATCGATTGCATTTGTTGACATAATTCTTCATCAACCCCTTCCATGATCAAAGTAAATTGTTCATCCGATTCATCATAATCCGTATATCCATCCGGTCCTTTTACACCAGACGTCATTGTAACACCACCACCTAAATTTCCAGCAAAAGCATCATTACCCAATGAATCCAAATTACCTGAACCTATTTTGGTGGCGACATCCGTGGCACGCATAGAAGCTTGATTCAATAAATTGTTGGCTAAAGACTTTCTGACAGCAGCTTTATATCCCGCAACACCAGCAACACTTAAAACACCGATAATGGCCAAAACCCCCAACATTTCAACCATACTACGACCAGATTCATTTGTTTTATTTTTTACCATCATTTTTTGCTCCTTTTTTAATTGTTGTTGATGATTATTTAAACGAATAAACCCCACTGTAATCATACAGTGGGTGGGTTGTGCTGACGCACAACTTAATATTCAAAATTACATGTGTGTGTACAAGGTCCATTTATTTATACCTTTATCGTGGTTTAAATTCATTTTTTAGGGTCTCCTTTTTACCCCACTTATCCCCATGCTAGCCAACTTTTCACCCTTTGTCAAGGGATTATCGGAATTTTTATGGTAAAATTTTATGTAATTCCTGTTCCAATTGTTCTTTCGTTAAATCGGGACGCATTTGAATCATCCAATCTTTTAACAAAGGTTGTAATTCCTGAACCATCGTTTTTGCTTTACCAGATTGTTGTTGATTGGCCATTTTGTTTAAAACACGTTGCATCCGTTCTTTTAAATCATCCACCGTATCACAACGCATTTGTGGCGTTAAAATAAAAATTTCTTCTACTTCTTCATCTATTTTATCTTGCTGATCTATGCCCTGTCCAATTTCATCAGAGAGCATAGAACGGATAGAGGATAAAATCTCATCCATTGACATTTCAGGTTCGCTCATCACATCCCCCAATTAAAAGTCTGTTCCATAACCCAACCACTTATTTTTGACCACTTCGTAATATTCGGTCGGATCATACGGTTGAACGGCCAATCCCAAATGTGTCGGGGTCATTTGTCCAACAGCCGACATCAAAGCAAAAGCCGCCACAATTTCATCATGATGTACACGAACCAAGGCCACCTGATTATCCAAGTGTTCCTGTTCGGCATCCAACACATCCAAAACAGTACGGGAACCCACTTTTGCTTCACGAATCACACCTTCCAATGCCAACTTTGAAGCTTCAATTTGAGCTTTGATTGAATCCAATTGCGCTTTGCTGGCGGTATAATTTTCCCAAGCAGCAACAACTTCGGCATGAACATCCTGAATGGTTTTATTCCACAAAATGCGATAACGATTCTCATTTTGTTTGGCCTGACGAATATTGGCATATTCTAAACCTGCCTGATACAAAGGCACGGAAACATTTGCCTTAACCTGCCAAAAATCATTTCTGTCAATGGTCATATTTTCTTCGGCACGTCCTGCGGCAGCCCCCACATTTACAGAAGGTAACAAAGCACCCTTTTGGGCACTAACCGCATAACGGGCTGCTTCTTGGGCATAATTGGCGGCCAAAATCTGAGGATTTTGTTTCATGGCCAATTCCATCGCCTCGGCCAAAGTCGTCGGTAAATTAAAATCCAAACTTTCCACATCTTTTAAATCATTCGGTGCTTGACCCACCACCGAAAAGAACATGGCTTGCGACATTTTCAATTGACCGTCAGCGGCAATTCGGGCCGCCGTTGCACCCGATGCTCGGGCCTCGGATTGGGCTACGTCCGTTCGTGTCAAACCACCAGCCTTAAAGCGTTTACGATAAGAATCCAAATGCCTTTTCAAAACCTTTTCTTGGTTTTCCTGTAATTCCAAAACCGCCTTATCACGAATCACATCCATATAAACAGAAACCGTTTGCAACAGGATATTTTGTTCGGCATTCAACAAACTGCTGCGGCCGGCCAAAACCTGTTTCTTGGCCGATTTTACTGAATTCATTGTGGAAAAACCCGAAAAAATCGGTTGATTTAAACTTAACTGAACCGATGTCGGGTTTTGATTATATGTTTGTTTGCCGGCTGTATTCAAAAATTCCTGAGAATTATGGGCACGACCAATTGAACCGTCCGCTGAAATTAAAGGACGATAACCTGATTTAGCCTTGGCGACCTCTTCATCTGTTGCCTTTTGTGCCACACGGTTTGCCTGTAATGTCAAATTGTTTTCGTATGAATAAGACAACACCTGATTCAAATCATCTGCCAAAACCATATTTGAAAAAAGAATACAACAGGTGGCCATTAAAAGAATTTTTTTCATTTTATCTCCTCTTTAAAATTAAAGCTGTATTATAATCTAAAAAAAATTTTTTGTAAGTTTTTTTTAATAACCTTCTAACTTTTCTTCCAAAGTTGCCCCAGGCAAGAAATCAATCAAAGGCAATTCCAAAAGTGTATAAGCCCCATAATCACCACGTGCTTTTGCATTCATTGTCGCACGGGCCGAAGCCACCATCACATTGGCGGTAAATTCAGGGTTATTTCCTTCAACCATATATTTTTGATTAACTTCCTGGGCTGTTCTTTCCACTTCGGCTTCGTGATGTAATGTATTATATTTATTGATATTTGGAACAAATAATACTTCGGTCGGATCATTAACGAAATAGGCATCCTTTTTAATCGCCTTTTCAATGGCTTTTTCATCAGCACCTTTTTCGGTTTGAACATAAACACGGCGTTTTTGACCACCACGACCATTTGCTAATGTTAATGCAACGGCATCCACAACCCCTTCAAAGGTTTTAACAACGGCTGTATGCCCCATACTTCTGCCACCTTTTTCACCACCAAAAGTCGTTGTGGTACGACCTGTAATAGAAACCATTTTCATCAAAGCACGCACAACGGAATCGGTACCCGGATCCCATCCGGATGACACAACAGAAACCGTCTTACTGCTTTTGGCATAAATATCATCTTCACGCTTTAAAGCCAAAATCTTTTCGTGTTCGTCATAACTGTCCACTGTGCAATAACCCATTTTTTGATAAATCTTTGTTTTTTCGGGAATTTCACGCGAAGGAATACATAACAAAACAACATCCGGCTTATTGACCAATTCCGAAACATCCGAAACAACCACTGTGTCCTGTAATTCTTCACGATTTTTATACAATGAAGCCGGTCGACGTACAACGCCCACCAAACGCATATCATCACATTCGGCAATAGCACGTTTACAACCACGACCGACATTACCCCATCCGATAATTGCTACATTTATTTTACGCATTATTTTCTCCTGTTATTTTCTTATAAAGTTCTTTGTAATCTTCGCTGGATTTTTGCCATGAATAATCCTTTTGCATTGACATTTCCCGCATCCGATCAATGTGATGAGGTCTGTCATAATATGTGGCATTAGCCCATCCAATGGTATTATACAATGCCTGAGCCGAAACATCATTAAATTTAAAACCTGTTCCAACACCATAATATTCATTATAATTCAAAACCGTATCTTCCAAACCACCTGTTGATCGGGCAATCGGCAAAGCGCCATAAGTTTGACTAACCATTTGGGTTAAACCACAGGGTTCATAGATGGAAGGCATCAAGGAAAAATCTGCCCCGGCACACATCATATGTTCTTTTTCCGGATTAAAACCAATGTCAACAGCAATCTGACCGGGATACTTATGTGGCAACGAGGCAAAATATTCGTTAGCCCATTTTTCACCCTGCCCCATAATCACAAATTGTGTTTGCATTGTCTTTAAAACAGGTTCAATACATTCGGAAAGCATCTTGATACCCTTTTGTTCTGATAAACGTACACACATAGCTATCACGGGCTTTTGGGTACTTTCCAATCCAACAGATTGAACCAAATGACGTTTGTTTTCATTTTTACCTGAACCAAAGTTTTTAACTGAATATTTTTCGGGGATTATCAAATCCTTTTTTGGATTCCATAAATCCGTATCAATACCGTTTAAAATACCGCTTAAATCAGTCTTTCTTTCCTTTAAAAGCCAATCTAAACCACCACCAAATTCCGGCGTCAAGATTTCACGGGCATAGTTCGGACTAACCGTATTGATTTTATCCGCAAAGCGAATACCACCCTTTAAAAAATTAATACATCCATAATCTTCAAAGGCCCAAGGTGCAAAAACATCCCAACCAATTTTTGCATACGGCAAAACATCGGCCGAAAATCGCCCCTGATAAGGCAGATTATGAATTGTAAACAACGTCTTGGTATCCTTAAAAAATGGATCATTTTCATATTTAATATAATACGGTATCAAACCTGTTTGCCAATCATGCAAATGAATAACACCAGGGGCGATACCCAAATCTTTTATTGTTTGCAAGGCAGCTCTATCGAAAAATGCATAACGATAGGCATTATCCATATAACCTTGGCGTGTGAAAGCATCATCATAAACACCATTTCGGTCAAAATATTTTTGAAATTCGATAAAATAAGTATCAACGCCAGGCACATATTTTGAATGGTGAACAGAGAAAAATTCCTGACAATTCCCCATGTTAACACAATTACCCTGCATCACTTTTTTCAGACCAAAGCGACGATAATCAATCTTGGAATAAAGCGGAATAATAACCTTAACATTCACACCGATACGCGCTAAAGCCTTTGGTAAGGCACCAACAACATCACCAAGCCCCCCTGTTTTTATAAAGGGCGTCATTTCACTTGCAATAAAAAAAACGGTCTTCGAAGTCATTATTCCTCCTGCCTTTAGTGGTTAGTATAAACAAGCACAAAAACTTTTGCAAGTCTTTTTTAATTTTTTTATAGCTTTTTTTAAAAAATACGTTATAATTCGAAATATGTTCAAAAAACGCAAAAAATATTTATACCAACAAATCTTACAGGCTGACACCCGTGCCTGCCAGGTGCGCACCTTAGACGGTCGTGTTTTGTACACAAACCCCAAGGGAACCTTTATTTTTGGATTAAAGGAAGATCCTTTTGTTACATTTCAAAATAATAAAGAAGATTCAAATCTATATGAATTGACACGTGCCTATCAACAATGTTTACCATTTGAAACAATATTAAAAAATCAAGAACGGATATTTGAAATCAAATTAACGCCATTGGATAACGCACTTTTAATAACTGCAACGGATAAAACATCTGCACAAAAGACATATCAGGCTTTGGAGCGTCAACTGGATGTTCTAAGCGAAACCATCCGAAATATTACTGCCCCTATTTTTTTAAGTGATATTCACCAAACTATATTATATGCGAATCCGGCTTTTATCCAAGAATTGCATTTGGACTTAACTCAACTTATCGGACGCAATTACTTAGATTTTTTTCATAACCATAAACCAAAGGGGTGGGATATCATCAATATTAATGCCGGTAATGAAGATTTAATTTTAGGTATCAAAAAAATCAAATGGGCCACACAAGTTTCATCAGATACAGAAGATTCCCCTATCCCCACAATTATCATTGAACCAAAGACAAAGAAAATTATCGGTATCAATAATGCCTTTTCTTATGCTTTTAATAAAAATTTAAACGAAGTGATTGATACAGATTTTTCAAAATTATGGGACAGCGTTTCACTAAATCAATTAGATGAAGTCTATTCCAAATTAAACCTAAACAAAATTGACAATCTGACCTATGATTTAACAACTTATTCGGGGGAAGAACACTTTCGTTCAATGTGGGGAAAACAAAAGAACAAATGGACTTGTTATTTATTTGACATAACGCCACGCAAAAAATTGGAATTACAACTGGCTCAAGATCAAAAAATGCAGGCTCTTGGCCAACTGACTGGCGGTATCGCACACGATTTTAACAACATCCTGACCGCCATAATTGGTTTTACCGATTTGCTGTTGGAAAAACATCCATCCAACGATCCATTGTTTTCTGATATTATGCAAATTAAAGGCAATGCCCAAAAAGCCGCTTCTTTGGTGGGGCAATTATTGACCTTTTCTCGCAAAACACCTATTCAAAACAAACTAATTTCTGTTCATGATGCATTAGTGGATTTAACTCCTCTACTTCAAAGGTCATTGGCCCCACTTTCTACTTTAAAATTAGATATTAAAAGGAATCTGGGATGTATTCGATTGGCTCCTAACCAGCTGACACAAATACTGCTCAATTTAGCCGTTAATGCCAAAGATGCCATGAAGGAAGGTGGTATTTTAAAAATTAATGTTTCACGGGAAGAAGTAAAAAAACAACGCCCGTTTGCCAATACAACTCTGCCCGTTGGTGATTATATAAAGATAACTGCTTCGGATACAGGCAACGGCATTCCTGCCAATCTATTACCCCATATCTTTGATCCATTTTTTACAACAAAAGAAAAGACACAACAATCTGGTACTGGTTTAGGTCTGTCAACCGTTTACGGTATTATCAACAGCGCCGGCGGTTTTATCAAAGTAGACAGCGAACAAAATATCGGAACAACCTTTACAATCTTACTGCCTAGGTTTGAAGAAGAAAAAGTTGCAGAAAACACCGTTCAACGATCCATACCACAAATCTTTTTACCCCAACAAAGTGGGAAAATTGTTTTAGCCGATGATGAAGACGGCATTCGTTTAGTTATCAAACGGGCCCTAACGGTCAAAGGATTTCAGGTTATTGAATGTCAAAACGCAACCCAGGCCATTGATGCCGTTAAATCAAATCCGGATGTTCAATTATTGATTACAGATATGATGATGCCTGGTATGGACGGCGAACACTTAATTCAAAATGTAAAACAGTTAAATCCGAATATCAAAGCAATTTTAATGTCAGGATATTCCAATCACTTTGAAAAACATACCGCCAACACACCTTTGCCATTTACATTTTTAACTAAACCCTTTGTTTTGGATGAACTTTTACGCTTAGTTCAAAAGGTCCTGCAAAATTAAAAGACACCTTCTAATGGGCTGAATCTTAAATAAATTTCTTTCCAATCACCATAGTGATCGGCATATTTTTGTGATAAAATATAAAACGGCGATTCCGTTCCTTTTCCGGCACAAATATAAACAGCCCGTTTGGCGCTTTCTGAAACAGATGAAAATGCCGGATAGTTTTGCTTGTTCAAAATTTTAACATCCCGAACAGAACCGTCCTTATTGATAAAAGCCTTTACTTCCACAACAATTTCATCCAAATTTTGAGCACCACCGTCTATATTCCAACATTCACGCAATTTAGAACTGATAAAATCTTTTTCAGAAATAGATAAAACCTGATCCAATCGCCCTTCCAACCCTGTATTTCCTATATCGGCGGATAAATCATTTTGAACAGATTTAACTTCCTGTTTCAATGGTTCTTTTCTGACTTTTTCGACGCTGGCCAATAAAGATTGCAAATCATACCCTTTTTCTTCTTTTTGAGGTTGTATTTTTTTAGGTTCTTCTTTGACTGTTTCTTTTTTCGGCTCCGGTTTTTTTTGAACTGGCACGGCATCTTTCACCGGTGTTGCCGGTTTGGGCTGAGGTTTAGGTTGTGGCTTTTTGGGGTCGGCTTTTGGCTTAGGTTTTGCTTTAGGCTTAGGTTGAACTGCCACCTCTTTTTTCTTGGGCGTTTCTTTTTTGGGTTCCTCTTTCTTTTTTTGAACAGGTGCTTTTTTCTTTTTAACAGATTTTTGCGGTAAATTTGTTTTATTTGAAATTTGCACTTTATTTAAATCCACATGCAAAATAACCGAAGGGGGTTTGGAATATTCATGATTAAAATTAAAATTCACCAACATCAGGGTTAAAACAACCCCGTGCAAAGCCAATGACATTAAAAAGGCCCTGCGTTGCATTTTATTTTCCCTTTACTTTCATCACTTCGGCATCTGTTTTCAGGCCCACCTGAGTAAAACCGGATGCACGCAACAATGCCATTACTTCTATCACACGACCATAATCTGCTTTGGTATCACCGGATATCATCATTTGAATTTTGGGATTTTCCGAAACCAAAGCTGTCACTTTATCCGTCAGTTTTTCTAACTTGATTTCCTGATTTGCCACATAAATCTTGCCATTTTTATCAACAGAAATATCTAACGTTTTTTCGGGCGAATCCACCGATTTACCATCCCCTTTTGGCAAATCCAAAGGAATCCCTGTTGTCAATAAAGGGGCTGTAATCATAAAGATAGCCAATAACGACATCATCACGTCGATCAAAGGGGTTAAATTGACCTCGGATTTTACGGATGTATGCCGGCGACGAACACGAATCATCTATCCTCCTTTTGTGATTGAGCCGATAAAATGGTCGTCAATTCATTACCGAATGTTTCCATCCGACCAGCCAAACGGTCAATATCATGGGTAATTTTATTATAGGCAATCACCGCCGGAATGGCCGCAATCAAACCAACCGCCGTTGTGAACAAAGCTTCTGCAACACCGGGGGCAACCGCTGCAATATTTGTGCTTTGGGTGGCACCAATGGCGTTAAAAGAATCCATAATTCCCCAAACCGTACCAAACAAACCCAACAATGGTGCCACTGAACCAGTGGATGCCAAAAATATCATCCTGTTTTCCATTTTTTCAATTTGACGTTCAATGGTAATCTGAACCACTTTTTCCAAACGTTCTTCCATTTTAATGGCACTGTTTTTGGCCTTTTCGCTTACCAAATGTTTCCATTCATGATAGGCATTAACAAAAATTTGAGCCAAAGGTTCTTTCGGTTTTTTGGGTAAAGTATCCGCAAAACCAGATAAAGAGCTAGCGTGCCAAAAGCGTTCTTCAAAATTTTTCATCCGTTCACGCATACGGCGTATCATCATCAGCTTATCAAAGATAATTGCCCAACACCAAATTGAGGCGAATAACAGTCCCAAAATCAATATTTTCATAAATAAATCAGAATCTTGAAACATTCCCATCATGGAAATGGAATGATGTACAACTTCATTTTGCATTTTGCTTTCCTTTCGTTAATTTTAAAATATTTTTTTGTTTCTCTTCTTTTTCAATTGCCCTTTGTTGCCCTTGAATCATTATACTTTTCATACTATGACAAACTCTTTCCTTTTGCAATGTATCAATCAGTTTTAATGGCTGAATAACTGTCCCTTGTACCTTTTCACTAAATACCCCCGTCTTTAAAGCAACATCCCAAAAATGCTCTGGTGTTATTTTTGGATTTACCTGTCGAGCCAAGAGAAAATTAGCTGCCAACCATGGCGTTGCCCAACTAAAACCTCCATCTGAAAGATGAAAATAATCATTATTCCCTGTTGGTGAAGCTGTTGTTCTATGATCCATTGGAACAAATATATTTTTTTGCGAAATAAAAGATTCAGGCAAATTATATGGGCATGCGGAGTAAGAATTAATATCATTTGGATCACTGTTTACTTTTTTGCCCATTCCTAAAAATCCTAATCCATATTCATATTCTTTTCTGGAAGCAGTAGTCAAAACAAACAGGCCTGCCTCTTTAGCCTTTTGCAAAACTTTTCGCCATTCTTCTGATTTTTCCGTATTTTCTTGCCCCATCCATCCTGCAGAAACAGAAACGACTTGTATTTTTTCTTTATCGGATAAAGTTTCATTGATTTTTAAAATGCGCTCTAATGCCCGAACCCTGTAATCTGCTGTTCTGACTTCTTTCCCATCCTTGGTTTTTCGTGTATTTGTGGCAAAATAATATAATTTTGCCTTTGGTGCGACACCACAATTTTTTCCAACAGCAATGCTGGATACCGCTGAAGCATGCATCTGACCACGTTCGGGGGCTTTTTCAAAGCCAATTTCTTCATAATGAACTAAGTTATCATGATATTCTAAATGATCCGAAAGAGCTTGATCAATAATCGCCATTGACATACCAGCCCCATCAATCCCTTTTTCATGTAAACAACGTATACCAAGCCCCGGATCTTTTCCGATTTCTAAAATCTCGTCTTTTTTGCCCCATCCGTTCGGGCAAAACTTTTCATCCGAAAATTGTGTCAGTGCATCAAAATCTATATCCTGCATATCATAATTTGATAAATCATGCGAAACTTTCCATGACGATAAATTAACCGTTGGCGTTCGACTCCAATTTTCAGTGTCTTTTTTTCCCATTTTCTCAAACTCAGGAATATCTAATTTCCCTGGCGTTTCAAATAAAGCCTCCTTACCATTAGCATAACTTCTGAGTTTTATATTCGCCATTTTTTATTCCTGTTTTAAATACTTTTCATATAAAGAGCGAATATCAGAGGCAATCCGTTTGGGGCGTAAAGTATGGGTATCAACTGAAACGGCCTCAATCAAAATCCGACAAATCAATTCATTATCAATATAAAATTTTTGTTCCAAAGTACAACTGGCCGCTTTAATTTGTAAAATTTGGCTTTTAATTGTGACCAAAGAATTCAATGGAGCCGGCCTTTTATAATCAATTTCGGCATGATTTACCACAAACGAATCCCCACGGGCCAACAAATCCGGCATCAATAAACCGACTTCGTTAAACATTTCCGTTCTGGCCCGTTCGGCATAAGCCAAATAGTTGGCATGATAAGCAATACCGCTGGCATCCGTATCTTTATAATAAATCCGAAAAGTATATTCATGTATCATTTTGTTTTTCCTTTATTCCATACTATCCAATAAATCAGGTTGTATCATATTTAATGGTGTTTTCAATCCCAGGTGTTTATAACCGGCGGGTGATAAAACACGCCCACGGGGGGTACGCATTACCAAACCTAACTGCATCAAATAGGGCTCAATCACTTCTTCCAAAGTATCCCTCTCTTCCGATAAAGCGGCCGATAAAGTATCCGCACCAACGGGACCACCAGCATATTTTTCGGCAATACAACATAAATATCGCCTGTCCATAGAATCTAAACCGGACTTATCCACCTCTAAACGATTTAAAGCCAAATCCGCCAAAGAAGCATCTACGGTCTTTTTGCCGGCAAAATCACGTACCCGACGCAACAATCGGCCCGTAATTCGGGGTGTTCCACGTGAACGCTTGGCAATCTCATGGGCGCCTTCCTGAGTTATATCCAAATTCAATAAACGGGCGTTTCTTTGAACAATCTTTTCCAAATCATCCGTATCATAAAAATTCAAATGCATCGGAATACCAAAACGATCCCTGAGTGGTGTAGATAGCAAACCTGAACGAGTGGTCGCCCCAATCAATGTAAAGGGCGGTAAATCGATTCGAACGGATCTGGCCGCCGGCCCTTCCCCAATCACAATATCCAACTGAAAATCTTCCATGGCTGAATATAAAACTTCTTCCACTGCCGGATTTAAACGATGGATTTCATCAATGAATAAAACATCCCTTGGCTCCAAATTGGTCAAAATGGCGGCCAAATCACCCGATTTTGAAATCATAGGACCTGAAGTGGGTCTGAAATTCACCCCCAATTCTTTGGCCACAATTTGTGCCAATGTTGTTTTACCCAACCCTGGCGGACCAAATAACAAAACATGGTCCATAGCCTCTTTTCTGTCCCTGGCCGCATTCACAAAAACACGCAAATTTTGACAAAGTTGTCTTTGCCCAACAAAGTCATCCAAACTTTGAGGACGCATGCTTTTAAAAACTTCCTCATCCCCTTGTTGTTTTTGTGGTGCAATAATTCTGTTTTCTACCATTTTTCTTCCTTACAATTCACTTAAAGATTGGGCAATCGGATTACCATCGGGCAAACCATTGGCGTATTTTTGAGTAATCAAAAACCGTGATTCATGCCCCACAATCGGTGAAAGTCCAACCACAGACCCCAATGTCATATCCCCGGTATAGGGTTCTTCTGTCGTTAAATCAAATAAAACATATTTACCTGCGGTATTTTTTTCAAAATAATACTGCTTGCGTAAAACATTTATTTCTTTTCCTCTAACACCATCTTCCACATAATAATAGGTATCCTCCCCTTTACGTGGACGAATTTGAATTTTTCCGGTAAAAAGAGTATCATCTTGTTGATTTTCCGCCTTTGAACGCAAACTTTCCAAAGCCAATTTGCGTGCCTCCATACACTTCTTTTTGGCTTCTTTTTGATAAATATCCATACATTCCCACTTATAAATATCTTCACCTTTTTTATACCGATAAAGACCGTGTTCATCAACATAGAGTTCATTTTTCTTGGAATTCTTCTCATCCAACACAACAACACGTGCAAAAGACGAAACAGAACATAACAAACACAAGCTCATTAAAATTATCTTTTTCATAGACTCCCCTTTCCTATTTCCTTTAAAGATAAACGAATCAATTCCGAAGTATTCGCATCCGGATTTTGACGTAACACGTTGGCCACCACCATACCTGCTTCAATCCGGGCATAGCCCAAATTGGACAAAGCCGATATTGCATCATCCATAGCCGAATTATGTTGAACCGTCGCCCCAGAACCAGAAGAAATAATCATCGTTTCATTTGAACCCAGCGCACCCATTTTCCCCTTTAACTCGCTGACAATACGTGTTCCCAGTTTCGGCCCCACGCCACTGGCACGGGTAAAGGCCTTACCATCACCTGTCATAACCGCCATTTGAATTTCATTTGGCGAAAGAGCCGACAAAATTGCCAACGCCACTTTACTGCCAACGCCCTGAACAGTACTCAATAAAGTATAGGCCTGTTTTTCTGTTGCATCCGAAAATCCCATTAAATGTATATGGTCTTCACGCACCTGAGTTTCAATCAATAAACCGGCCGTACCACCTGTCGCAGGCATTTTAGCCAGTGTTTTACCTGAACAAAAGACACGATAACCAACCCCTGCCACATCCAAAATCAAATATCCGTCATAAACAGAATCCACTATACCTGTCAATTTTCCAATCATGAAAGTTCTCCTTTCGTTCCATCCTACACAAAAAAGAATAAAAATGCAAACAAAAAAGATTGATTTTTTCATAAAATAAGTGTATAAAAAAGCCAATAACAATTTTATAAAGGCTTTTAAATGGATATTCAACAAAACACTACCCGTATTCCCCCTCAAAACATAGAAGCAGAACAAGCTGTCTTAGGGGCTATTTTGGTCAACAATAAAGCTTTGGAAAAGGTATCCGAGTTTTTAAAACCGGAACATTTCGTCCATCCCGTCCATGCCAAGATATATGATACTTGTCGAAATATGATTGATCAAGGACGTATTGCCGATACGGTTACTTTGAAGCCTTTGTTTATCCATGACGAAAACATCAAGGAAATCGGTGGTATTGAATATTTGGCCAAATTGGCCGGGGCCAGCACACGAATCGTTAATGTGGCCGATTACGGACGCACTATCTTTGACGCTTATCTCAGACGTCAATTGATTGATGTTGGGACAAATGTCGTCAACAACGCCTTTGATACCACGCAAGATGAAGATGCCATCAAGCAAGTTGAATTGGCTGAAAAGCAACTTTATGATTTGGCCAATGAAGGCGAAAAGTCTGGCGGACCTGAAATTTTATCTTTGGCTTTAAGAAAAACATTGGAATCTACACAAAACGCCATGAATAATCCAACCGGTGTCGGCGGTACACCTACTGGCTTGGTAGATTTAGATAAGCTATTGGGTGGTTTATATGATTCAGACTTAATCATCTTGGCCGGACGTCCTGCTATGGGCAAATCTGCTTTGGCTACCACCATTGCTTTTAATGCAGCACAACGCTTTGAAGAAGAAAATAAAAAACCGGATGCTGTTAAAAAATCCGTTGCGTTTTTCAGCTTGGAAATGTCGGCTGAACAGTTGGCTGGTCGTATCTTGGCGTCTAAGGCAGGTGTTTCTGCCCACTTAATGCGAACTGGCAAACTAACAAATGATCAATTTGATGAATTGGCCGCCGGTGTTGATTTGCTGTCCCGTGTGCCTTTATATGTGGATGAAACCCCCGGTATGACCATTACCGCCATCAAAAATCGGGCCCGTCGTTTAAAACGGGATTCATCCAAAGGATTGGGATTAATCGTTATTGACTATTTACAATTAATCAACTCCAATAAAAGAAGTGAAAACCGTGTTCAGGAATTATCCGAAATGACCCGTGCATTAAAAATTATGGCCAAAGATTTAAATGTTCCTGTCATTGTTTTGTCCCAGTTATCCCGTTTGGTGGAACAACGCGACAACAAAAGACCTTTGCTTTCTGACTTGCGTGAATCAGGATCAATTGAACAAGATGCCGATATCGTGATGTTTGTGTATCGTGAAATTTACTATTTACAAAATGAACAACCACAAAGACGTATCAACGAAACACCCGAAAAGTTTGCCTTACGTTGTGCCGAATTAGAACAAAAGAAAGTGGAATTAGCCAATCAGGCCGAAGCCATTATCGCCAAACAACGCCATGGACCGGTCGGCACCGTCAAGTTATACTTTAACGGCGAATTCGGTCGCTTTACAGATTTGGAAAAGGATGCTTAATGAAAGATTATAATCCATACCTGCAACGGGCTTTAAAATCAATTGTTCGTGAAGTTTTAACGGATGTTTCCAAAAACGGTTTAACGGACGAATCGTATTATGTTTTAAGCTTTCAAACCCCAAAAAGCAAAATTCCGGATTTCGTGCGGGCTAAATACCCCGAACAAATGACCATTATTTTGCAAAATCAGTTTCAGGATTTACAGGTCAATCAAAATGATTTTACGGTTGTTTTGGGCTTTGGCGGTGTCCCATGCGAAATACGCGTTCCTTTTGATGCTTTATTGGATTTTGCCGACCCCAGTCAAAAATTCGGTTTAACCTTTACACCAACTCCAATTGAAACGCCTGAACCGAAAGAACAAGAAAAATCCGCAGAAGTCATTGATTTGGCAAGCCTTAGGAAATAAGTATGAGAAAACATTCCGTTGAATTATCCGGCCACCGAACCAGTATCGCTATTGAAGATGAGTTTTGGTTCGAATTAAAAAAAATTGCTGAGCAAAAAAATATTTCTTTGCGCCAATTATTGATTCAATTGGATAATAACCGAACAAATAATTTGGCCAGCACTATACGTGTCTTTGTTTTAAAGCACCATATAAATCAAAATGAACAGCCCCAATAAAATACGGTAAAGGGCAAAAATACCAAAACTGCTTTTTTTAACCCAGTGCATTAAAAAGTATATCGCCATCAATCCCATTATCATCGTCATAAAAATAGCCCCCATTCCCATGGATACAGTCGGCATTTCAATATTACCCGAAAAACCCTGATAAACGACATAGGCAACAGCGGCCGAAATTGTCGGAATAGACAAAAGCATAGAAAAGCGTGTACTTTCGACCCGACTAAGCCCCAATATACGGGCACAAGTAATGGTAATACCTGAACGGCTGGTCCCCGGCACCAACGATAAAACTTGCGCACATCCGATACAAAAAGCCCCTCCCATACTCAATTGTTTTAAATTCTTTTTCTTGGGTGCATATTTATCAACCAACCATAAAACACAACCCCAAAAGATACTGTTTAAGGCCACAAACATCGGCAAACGCATTTGATTTAAGAAATTAAAAAAGAGCAATCCGACCAACATCACCGGTATTGTAGCAACAATTAAATTAATTAAAAGATGTTTATCTTGTTTGGGCAATAATGATATCAAAAGAGAACGGATATCCGACCAAAAATAACAAATCACAGCCAATAAGGTCCCCAAATGCAACAAAACATCCATCCCCATTCCCTGTTCAGATATACCCAAAAATTGCAGCAAATAAAGATGTCCAGACGAACTGACGGGCAAAAATTCCGTCACACTTTGAATAAATGATAAAATAAATAAAGAAAACATGTAAACTCCTGTATCTATAAAAATTATCCATTTTTTTTCAAAAGTCAACAAAAACGTGATTGCATTTTATAAAAAAAAAATTTATATTTTTATACACATATAAATAAGGAGATTAAAATGACACCCAATCAAGAAGTTTTTCAAAACTTAAAAGAATATATGAATAATCAAATTGTCGGACAACCTAAATTGATCGACCGATTGTTAATTGCCCTGTTATCCGATGGGCATTTGTTGGTGGAAGGCGCACCCGGATTGGCCAAAACAAAAGTGGTTAAAACACTGTCAAATGCCGTTGATGCCTTGGCGCACCGCATTCAATTTACCCCCGATTTATTACCAGCTGATATTACGGGCAGTGATGTTTTTAAACCCGAAACAGCCAGTTTTTATTTTCAAAAGGGCCCTATTTTTCACAATCTTATTTTGGCCGACGAAATCAACCGAGCTCCCGCCAAAGTTCAATCGGCCCTATTGGAAGCAATGGGCGAACGCCAGGTAACCGTTGGTAATTCAACCTATCAACTACCCACTTTATTCACTGTGATGGCTACACAAAACCCGATCGAAAACGAAGGTACCTATCGCCTGCCCGAGGCACAATTGGACCGTTTTTTAATGTATGTCACCATTAACTATCCCGGTATTGAGGCCGAACGATTGATTTTAAAAATTGTGCAACGGGAAGAAAAAAAAGAACCTCTACCATCTTTCCCAAAAATTTCAGAAAAGACCATTATGGCCGCCCGCCAAGAAGTTTTAAACGTTCCAATGGCGCCCGAATTGGAAGAATACATCATTCAATTTATTATGGCTACCCGTGATGCTTCTGTCTATGACCCGGGAATAGCCCAACTGATTCGTTTTGGGGCCAGCCCCCGTGGCACTATCGCCTTGGATGTTTGTGCACGGGCCAATGCTTGGCTAAACGGACATGAATATGTGATGGCTTCGGATATTACCTCTTTAATTCACGATGTTTTGCGCCATCGTATTACTTTGTCTTTTGAAGCTAAATCAGAACACATAAGCGCAGATATGATTTTGGATAAGCTGATGGCCTGTGTTCCATTACCATAGGAAAAAGATATGACGAATCCCATTCAACCGGAATTGGCCGATTTAATATCCTTAAAATCAAAGACAGATTTTTTGGGCTTTCCGTCCCATAAAAACACAACAATCGGTTTTGGTCAAAATAAGTCTTTATTTAAATCCAGAGGCTTAAATTTTGAAGAAGTTCGCCAATACCAACCCGGAGATGATATTCGTCAAATTGATTGGCGGGTCACGGCCAAATACGGCAAACCTTTCACTAAACTTTATACGGAAGAAAAAGAAAAACAAGTCTATATTTTATGTGATTTAAGACCAAACATGCACTTTGCATCTCACGGCCATTTTAAATCCGTCATGGCGGCCAGACTTTCTGCTTTCATCGGCTTTTTGGCCGAACAAAAAAACGACAGCCTTTCCTATCAGATTTTATCACATAAAATAATTCAGTCATTAGAAAATCTGCCCGCACGGGACAACTTACCATATTTTTTAAATCAACTGGCTCAGGAAAATACACAAACTTCAGATGTTAGCTTTAATCAAATTATCCCCTTTATGGAACAAAACATCCGCCCTGGTGCAATTATCTTTTTAATCAGTGATTTTCACGATATCACCGCCGATGATTTTCGTTTTTTGGGTGAATTATCCCATAAAAATCTTATCAATTTTATCCACCTATACGACAATATGGAGGTCCAATTGCCCAAAGGTATTTTACCTTTTTCAAACGGACAACGTCAGATTTTAATAGACACCCAATCTAAATCTTTCCAAAAAAGTTTTACTCAATCATGGTCGCATAAAACAGATTTGCTACGGCAACAGGTAAAAAAATACCACTGGGGTTATTTATCTTTGGCTACGGATTCGGATTATTTGTCCCATTTTCAACGTTTTTGTTTGGGGGATTTGTCATGAATCAAATTGATTTATCAGGACTAAAAGACATCAGATTGCCCGTCCAACCAGAATTTTGGCCTTTGGCAAAAGGGTGGTATGCCTTGTTTTTTACGATTTTATTATTGATAATTGTGGGCATAATTACATGGAAAATATATCAAAACAGACCTCTGCCCTATGCATTGAAAGAACTTAAAAAAATCAAACAGGAAAACAAAAAGGACAGCCTAAAACGGCTTTCCCAATTATTAAAACGTGTGGCGATGGCCAAACATGGCCGTGATGCCATTGCCCCATTACATGAAGATGAATGGCAAGAATTTTTGTTGGCTTCTGCACCACAGGTTTTAAATGAAGAGCAAGCAAAACAGCTGGCCTATGCGATTTATAATCCAAATCCCAAAACACCGGATAAAAAACTATTCTTATCTTGCCAAAAATGGATTGAAAAAGTTTTGAAAAAATAAGGGACACCGATTGATGTCCCTCTTTATTTTAGAAAGTATATCTTAAACCCAAAGATATCTTATGATTTGTAAATTCGTTTTCACTGTCATAATCTTTAATTTCACCAAGATTTTCATACCTATAACCCAATGTCAAATCAAGATTTTGATTGAGTTCATATCCGACACCAAAACCAATATTCCAACCGAAGTCTTTGTCTTTAAGACTGAATTCATAATTATATTCCGTTTCTTTCAAGGTTTCTTTTAACCAAGAATAACCTATACCAGCTGATACATAAGGTTTAACTTTTTTGACCTCTGGCAATGCAAAATCATAATAAGTATTCAAGAAAAATCCATGGGATTCTGATTCAACAGGAATAATTCCAAAAACCTTATCTTCCATAGTGTCATTATAGTATCCTTCTAAGCCAATTCTAAATTGTTCAAATTTAAGACCAAGCTCTAAAGAAGCACCAAGCGTATTATCTTTAAACTTTTTAGAATAACCGTATTCTGAATAATCAGCTGTTAAAAAGCTTTCGTTAATCTTACCTTCAATATAAGGCTTCACTTCTGACGCAAAACCCGAACTGGCAATAAAAGATATTGCAGATAATAATAATAATTTTTTCATTTCCTATTTCCTTTCTTGTTATAAATGAAAAACGCCACTTCGGCGTAAAAGTGGCTGGATGTTCAGAAACTATCAAATAGGAAATAGCGCGGTATATTCTTCCGCATGCGGCTTTTTATTCTACCACCATCCAACCATAACAGGTTGTCGGCGATAAAATATCGCTTTTATCGGCGCCTATTTGATAAGGATCTGACTCCTTTGGATGGACGCCAACCCATCCGAGATTCATTCTAACATAAAAACCAGAAAAGAACAAGCCTTTTTTTACACAAAAAAATCCCCGAAAAATCGGGGATTTTAATTTCAATCAAAACAATTCGGATTACACACCTGTGTTTGTTTTACGAATTGCTGTTGTTTTTTTGGCCACACCGGCACCGGTAATTTTACCAGTATTTTCAATGTGAGCTTTTTTGGTTTTCAATTCCGGTTTAGCGGATTTCTTTTCTTCCACTTTTTCTTCTGTTTCAACTTCAACAATCTTACCGGAGTCTTGACCTTTGGCATTCACATCGCGATCAACCAATTCCACAATCGCCAAGGGAGCGCTGTCGCCATAGCGGAAACCGGCTTTTAAAACACGCACATATCCACCATTGCGTTTTTCGTAACGTTTCACCAAAACGGTCATCAACTTTTCAACCATTTTTTCTTCACGCAGGAAAGCCAACAATTGGCGTCTTGCATGTAATGTACCGTCTTCGGCTTTTGTCACCAATTTTTCAAAAATCGGGCTCAATTCTTTTGCCTTGGGTAAAGTTGTTTTAATTTGCTCGTGTTTAATCAAAGCATTTGCCAAGTTCGCAAACATTGCACGACGATGAGCAATTTTCTTATTTAATGTTCTTTTTTTAAACCCGTGACGCATTTTTCTTTCCTTTCGTTAAAGTGCTTTGCTGGGCAAAGCGGATTTCATTGCTGTTCCTTCCACCCGCCGTCACGCGTGCAAAGGACAGACGCCCGAGACCCCTCGGGCGATTTTTTTAGTCCTCAAAACTGACAGAATTTGCCAATTCTTCCAAATTTTCAGGCGGCCAGTTTTCAATTTGCATACCCAAATGCAAATCATAAACAGCCAACAATTCTTTGATTTCATTCAAAGACTTGCGACCAAAGTTTGGCGTACGCAACATTTCGGATTCAGTTTTTTGTACCAAATCACCAATGTAGCGCAAATTGTCGTTTTTCAAACAGTTGGCAGAACGGACAGACAATTCCATATCGTCCACTTTACGCAACAAGTTTTGATTGAACGGCAAATCAGCAATCTTTTCTTCCAAAGTTTCTTCAGCCGGTTCTTCAAATGTCACAAACGGTTTGAGTTGTTCTTGCAAGATACGGGCGGACAAAGCCACGGCATCTTCCGGAGAAATAACACCATTTGTTTCAACGGTCATTGTCAATTTATCATAGTCTGTTTGTTGACCCACACGGGCGTTTTCAACATTATAGACAACAGATTTGACCGGTGAATAAATTGAATCAATCGGCAACAAACCAATCGGGCATTCTTCGGGACGGTTTTGGGCGGCAGTATAATAACCTTTACCTGTACCAACCAACAATTCCATTTCCAAAGTAGCATCTTTATCCAAAGTGCAAATCACTAATTCAGGATTCATCACTTCTACAGCATGATTCACTGTAATATCTTTGGCTTTTACCACACAAGGACCTTGTGCTTTCAATGTTAAACGTTGATCTTCCAAAGCATCAATACGCAAAGCCAAAGACTTAATGTTCAAGATAATTTCGGTCACATCTTCACGAACACCCGCAATGGATGAAAATTCGTGTTGAACACCAGCAATCTTGATGGCTTTAACGGCACCGCCTTGTAATGAAGACAACAACACACGGCGCAAAGCATTACCCAATGTCAAACCAAAACCTCTTTCCAAAGGTTCGATTGTCAATGTTGCTTTGTAACCGGGAATAATTTGTTCCACACCTTGTTTGGCGGGCTTAATCAATTCTTGCCAATTCTTTTGAATCATCATTGTCTTTTCCTTTTGTTAAAGATTACACACGACGACGTTTACGGGCACGACATCCGTTATGGGGTACGCCTGTGATATCCTTAATAGACGTGACAACTAAACCGGCGGCGTTAAATGCGCGCAAGGCGGATTCACGACCGGAACCGGGACCCATTACCAAAACATCCACAGATTTCATTCCGCGTTCAACGGCTTTACGGGCAGCGTCATCAGCAGCCATTTGAGCCGCATACGGTGTGGACTTACGGGAACCTTTAAATCCCTTTAAACCACATGTGGACCATGAAACGGTATTTCCATGAGTATCCGTAATTGTTACCAAAGTATTATTAAATGTTGAATTAACGTGTGCAACGCCATTGACGGCAGATACTTTTTTCACACGCACTTTTGTTTTCTTTGTTTCAGCCATAACTAACTCCTACTTACTTCGTCACTTTTTTCTTACCGGCAATAGCAATCGCTTTACCCTTACGAGTACGGGCATTTGTATGTGTACGTTGTCCACGCACCGGCAATTTCTTACGGTGACGCAAACCACGATAGCATCCCAAATCCACCAAGCGTTTGATATTCATGGAAACTTCACGACGTAAGTCCCCTTCCACCTGATATTCAGCATCAATGATTTCGCGCAACTTTAATGTTTCCGCATCTGTTAAATCATTCACACGACGAGTTGCAGGAATTCCTGCTTTTTTGCAGATTTCATCTGCAGTTTTCCGGCCAATACCGTAAATATAGGTCAAACCGATATTTACCAATTTGTTTGTCGGAATATTTACACCAGCAATACGAGCCAAGGTTCATTCTCCATTAAATTATAAAAAATAACAAGCCTTTTTATGCCTTTCGGCCAATGCTTGCAACCAACGATTGGGAATTATACTCTAATTTTCGTTGTTTGTCAAGATAAAATTAATAGCCTACTACCTTTCTGATTTTTTCACTCACAACACTGATGGGTCCCGTCCCATCAATGCACTTTAATAGCCCCTTTTCTTCGTAGTATGGTATAATGGGAGCTGTTACAGAACGGTATGTGCAGAGTCTAGATACCACCGTTTCATAGGTGTCATCTGCCCGTTTTGTAAATTCTTTTGCGCCACAGCGATCGCAAACACCGAACACCTTTGGCGTTTTAAACTTTTCATGATACATTTCGCCACAATTTTTACATTGACTGCGCCCCAAAATGCGATCATAGATATATTCATCCGGAACCTGCAATAATAACACCAAGTCCGGCTGTAAATTTTGTTGACTGTACGGTTCTTTTGAAATAGCGTCATCAAACAAACCAACCTGTTCCATGGAACGGGGAAATCCGTCCATAATATAGCCTACACTATTTTCAGGTTTAGAAATTTCCTGCAACATTGCACGTACAATAATTTCCGGCGGAACCATCTTACCAAAATCAATACGGGCGGCAATTTGCTTACCCAATTCAGATCCTGTACGTGCTTCAGCACGCAATAATTCACCGGCCGATATCGTTGTAATTTGTAATTTTTCAGCCAAAATAGCAGCTTGGGTCCCCTTCCCTGAACCGGGAGGTCCAACCATAATAATATGTTTATAAGCTTTTGCTGTCATTAAAAGCGCCCCCTTAATTTCGCTTTTTTAATTAAACCTTCATATTGATAAGCCAACAAGTGAGATTGCGTTTGATTAAATGTTTCCAAAATAACCGACACAACAATCAACAAAGTTGTTCCACCCAAGAAGAAAGGAATCTTAAATGTGGCAATCAAAAATTCAGGCAAAATACACAAGAATGTTAAATAGATCGCCGCCAAAACGGTTAAACGTGTGATCACATAATCCAAATATTTGGCTGTATTTTCACCCGGACGAATACCCGCCACAAAACCACCTTGACGTTTCAGGTTTTCGGCTGTTTCCTTCGGATTTGATTGAACTCCTGTATAAAAGAATGTGAAAAACACAATTAAAACAGCAAATGTCACAACATAAACCCATTGACCTGGCGTCAACAATAAAGCTGTTTTATTCCAAAAATCAGATTCACCTGTTTTGGAAAAATATTGCGCAATACCAACAGGAATAGCCAATAAAGCACTGGCAAAAATCGGCGGCATCACACCGGTTGGATTGATTTTCAATGGCAAATGAGAGCTAACGCCCTGCACCACACGACCACCCATTTGATGTTTGGGATATTGAATCACAATACGGCGTTGAGCAGTTTCAAACAAAACAACCAAATAAATAACCGCAAAGATCATCGCTAAAATACCCATCACTGCCATACCGGACAAAGAACCTGCCTTGCTGTCTTCCAAAATACGCATTAAAGCCATCGGAATATTCGCAACGATACCCACCATAATCAAAATAGATGTACCATTACCAACACCACGAGCAGTCATTTGTTCGCCCAACCATACGACAAACATCGTTCCTCCCAACAAAGAAACAATCGTTGAAAGTTCAAACAACCTATAATTAGGCATAATCACGGCATTACCTCGTTCCAAAGCCAAAGCCATAAAATAAGCCTGAACAACCGTAATTAAAATGGTCAAAACACGGGTATATTGTTGCATTTTACGCATCCCGACTTCCCCTTCTTTTTTCAAAGCAATCAAGCTTGGGAAAATACTGGCTGCCAATTGGATAATAATACTGGCCGAAATATACGGCATAATATTCAGGGCAAAAATGGACATACGGGACAAAGCGCCACCTGTAAAGGCGTTAAACATACCGATTAAACCACCCTGATTTTCATTAAAAAACTCGTTCAAAACGCTGGGGTTAATTCCCGGAAAAGGAATATATGTTCCCAAACGAAAAACAATAATTGCGAGGAGAGTAAACCATAACCTCTTGTGCAAATCCGTTGCCTTTGAAAAAGCTGAAAAATTCACACCTTTTGCCATTTTTTCTGACATTGAAACCATAACTCACTCTCCCCTTTCAATTATTTTGTTTTTTTTGTTGTTTTTTTAGCCGGTTCTTTTTTGGAAGTTTTCTTTCCTTTTTCCAAAACCGTCTTTTTGATTGGATTCACAATCACACTGCCACCCAACTTTTCAACAGCTTCAATGGCAGATTTTGTAGCACCAACGACTTTGATTGTCAATTTGGTTTTCAATTCGCCTTTACCCAACAAACGAACACCATCTTTGACTTTCTTAATCATTCCCGCTTCCATCAAAACCACTTCGTTGATTTCGGCATCAGCCTTTAACACTTTATTGTCAATGGCTTTTTGCAAATCACCCAAGTTGATTTCAGAAAAGGATTTACGGAAAATATTCACAAAACCGCGTTTTGGCAAACGGCGATAGACGGGCATTTGACCGCCTTCAAAGGCATTGATAGAAACACCTGTACGGGATTTCTGACCTTTGATACCGCGACCACCTGTACGTCCCTTACCGGAACCATAACCACGGGCAACACGCATTAAAGATTTGCGGGCACCCTTATTATCACGAATTTCATTTAATTTCATTTTGATTCTCCTTATTCAGCCACTGTTTCTTCACGATGGCCAACAATTTCACTGACCTTTTTGCCACGACGAGCAGCCACATGACGTGGAGCAGCTTCGTCCAACAAAGCTTTAAAAGTCGCACGAATCATGTTATGAGGATTGGATGAACCTGTGCACTTGGCAACCACGTCCTGAATACCCAACACTTCAAAAACAGCACGCATCGGACCACCGGCAATGATACCTGTACCAGCCGGAGCTGTACGCAAAATCACTTTACCGGAACCAAAATGTCCATACATGTCGTGATGTAATGTACGACCTTCTTTCAAAGGTACACGAACCAATTTGCGACGTGCCAATTCTGTGGCTTTTTTGATGGCGTCAGGCACTTCCTTGGCTTTTGCATGGGCAAAACCAATACGGCCTTTTTTGTCACCAACCACAGCCAAAGCGGCAAAAGACATATTGCGTCCGCCCTTCACTGTTTTGGAAACACGATTGATGTGAACAACACGATCAATGAATTCATCCATCGGTTTATCTTCACGGTTTTCGCGTTTACGCGGTGCACGTTTTTTCTCTGATTTTTCAGCCTTAGCAACAACTTCTTTTTCAGCTGTTTGAGCGGCTTGTTCGATTTTTTCTTCTGTCATATCAACTCCTTAGAAAGATAAACCTGCTTCGCGTGCAGCCTCAGCCAAAGCCTTAATACGGCCATGGAATTTAAAGGCACCACGATCAAAGACAACTTCTTTTACTTCAGCTTTTAAAGCACGTTCAGCAATCATTTGGCCGACCAATTTGGCGCCTTCAACTGTTGAACCTTTGGCTTTAAAATCTTTTTCCTTAGAGGAAGCAGCAGCCAATGTAATAGCTTTTTTATCGTCAATCAATTGCGCCTCAATATGGCGTTCGGAACGATTGACACACAAACGTATACGACCGCTACCTTTTTGCTTAATTGCAAAGCGGACACGATTTTTACGACGTTCAAATGCAGTAATTTTTTCCATTGTCTTACTTCCTTATTTCTTTTTACCTTCTTTGCGCAAGATTGTTTCTTCCGCATATTTTACACCTTTACCCTTGTAAGGTTCAGGCTTACGATAAGAACGAATCTCAGCGGCAACTTGACCCACCAATTGTTTATCAGCACTGGTCAATTCCAATTTTGTTTGATCCGTCACAACGGCCTTCACCCCCTCGGGCAACTCATAATTTATATCATGAGAAAAGCCTAATGTCAACTTTAATTTTTGACCTGACACTTGAGCACGGTAACCAACGCCGATTAATTCCATTTTACGGGAGAAACCTTCGCTGACACCTTTAATCATGTTGGCCAAATTGGCACGCATTGTGCCCCAAGCCGCATGAGCTTGCTTTGTGTCATGCAAGGGTTTAACGGTCAATAAGCCTTCACTGGCTTCCACTGAAACACCCGATAAAATATGGGTTTTCAATGTACCTAATTTTCCGTTGATGGTCACTTCGTTATCTGATAAAGTGGCAGTTACACCAGCCGGTACAACCACAGGATGTTTTCCAACTTTAGACATTTTAAAACCTCCTTAAAACACTTTGCACAAAACTTCGCCACCTAAATTGGCTTGACGAGCTTCATGGTCAGACATAACACCTGACGGGGTTGACAAAACATAGATTCCCAATCCGTTATAGAATTTGGGCAAATCTTTCACTTTGGAATACACACGACGACCCGGTGTGGAAACACGTTGGATTTCCTTGATAACCGGTTGATTGTCATAGTATTTCAATTCGACTTTGAATTCATCAATGTTTTTACGAACATTGACACGTTCATAGCCACGAATATAACCTTCACGTTTCAAAACATCCAAAACGCTTGCGCGCAAATTGGAAGCAGGAACCGTAACGGTTTCTTTATTCGCCATCCCACCATTACGCAGGCGGGTCAGCATATCACCTAAAGGATCTGTCATAGACATAATTTCTTCTCCTTACCAGCTCGACTTTTTCATACCGGGCACCTGAGCTTCATTGGACAGTTTGCGCAGTTGAATACGGCTGAGTTTTAATTTTCTGTAAAAACCATGGGAACGACCTGTCAATTCACAACGGTTGTGAACACGAACTTTGGAAGAGTTCCGAGGTAACTTTGCGAGTTTCAATGTTGCTTCAAACTTTTCTTCATCAGAAGAATTTTTATCGGCAATAACAGCCTTTAAAGCAGCACGTTTAGTTGCATATTTGGCAACCATTTCTTCGCGTTTTTTATTACGATTAATTTGACATAATTTTGCCATGATTATTTTCCTTCCTTCATAAAGGGCATACCGAAACCAGCCAACAAAGCTTTTGCTTCTTTGTCTGTTTTGGCGGTTGTGCCAATCACGATATCCATACCACGGATTGCATCCACGGCATCATAATTGATTTCCAAAAAGATAATCTGTTCTTTGATACCCATGGCATAGTTACCATGACCGTCAAAGCTTTTATCGGAAATACCACGGAAGTCACGAATACGGGGCATAGCCATCGTAATCAAACGATCCAAAAATTCATACATCTTTTCACGACGTAAGGTCACTTTACAGCCAACAGGCATACCTTCACGCAATTTAAAAGAAGCGATGGATTTACGGGAATGAGTGATAACGGGTTTTTGACCAGCAATCGCTTGCATATCCTTCACAGCACCCTCAATGGCTTTTTTGTCTTCGGTTGCTTCACCAACACCCATATTCAAGACAATCTTTGTCAATTTGGGAACTTCCATTTTGTTTTTATAGCCAAATTCCTTGATCAAAGCAGGAACAATGACTTCTTCATACTGTTTGTGTAATCTTGTTTCCATTTATTCCTCCTTATTTATCCACAACTTCACCGGATTTTTTGGCCACACGGACTTTGTGTCCGTCTTTGTCCATTTTGAATCCCAAGCGGGTTGCTTTGGATGTTTTCGGATCAATGAAAGCCACGTTGGAAATGTGGATGGGCATTTCTTTTGAAATGATACCACCGGCATTTTCTTGTGTTGGCTTTGTATGACGTTTCACCATGTTGATACCGGAAACCAAAACTTTGCTTTCTTTCACCAAAACTTTGGTGATTTCGCCTGTTTTGCCTTTATCTTTTCCAGCAATAACAATGACTTTGTCGCCTTTTTTCAATTTTAACTTTAACATTATAAGACCTCCGGAGCCAAAGACATAACTTTAACAAAACCAGCAGCACGCAATTCACGTGTCACCGGACCAAAGATACGTGTTCCAATTGGCTCGCCATCTTTACTGACTAACACAGCGGCATTTGAATCGAAACGAATAGCAGAACCATCTTTACGATGAATTTCTTTTTTCGTACGCACGATTAATGCACGTTGCACTTCACCTTCCTTGACTTTGCCACGGGGCGTTGCTTCTTTGACGGAAACGATAACCACGTCTCCGACGGAAGCATAGCGACGACCGGCAGCGCCAAGAATCTTAATACACTGAACTTTCCGGGCACCGGAGTTATCAGCTACATCAAGATTTGTTTCAACCTGAATCATAGTTCACCTTTCATTTAGGTTGTTAATCTTCAACCACAGTCCAGCGTTTTGTTCTGGACAAGGGTCGACTCTCTTGAATCCGCACATTGTCACCGACTTTATGCAGATTTTTTTCATCATGCGCCGTATATTTTTGCGAACGCTTGATGTACTTTTTATACACGGGATGCATTACTCGGCGTTCCACTTGAACAACAACAGACTTGTCCATTTTGTCACTGACAACGACCCCTTGTAAAATACGCTTAGGCATTATTTATTCTCCTTTTTTGAGGCTGTGGCCTGAGCCATAGCGGTTTTAATACGGGCCACTTCGCGACGAATTTGACGACGACGTGCCGTATTTTTCAAAGCCCCTTGCGCTTGTTGAAAACGCAAGTTCATGGCTTCTTTGTGTAAAGCCTGTTCTTGAGCCTTTAATTCCTCAACAGACTTGGCTTTAATTGTTTTAAATTTTTCCATTTTACACCTCTTCATCAGCCGTTCTGGCTATAAATCTTGTCTTAATCGGCAATTTGGCGCTGGCCAAAGTCATGGCTTCATGGGCCACGGCTTCGCTGACACCGTCACATTCAAACAAAATGCGACCGGGTTTCACACGGCAAATCCAGTATTCCACTGAACCTTTACCTTTACCTTGACGGACTTCAGGCGGTTTTTTGGAAACAGGAACATCCGGGAAAACACGAATCCACATACGACCTTGACGTTTCATGGCGTGTGAAATGGCACGACGGGCCGCTTCAATTTGACGTGATGTCATACGGCAGGGTTCTTCGGCCTTCAAACCGAAGGTACCCTTGTCCAAAGTAGCACCGCTTTTAGCTTTACCATGAATACGGCCTTTAAAAGCTTTACGATATTTAGTTTTTGCAGGTTGTAACATTGTACATTCTCCTTAACGTTGTTCGTTCAAGCGTTTGTCTTGAGCCATCGGATCATGGGCCATAATTTCACCCTTATAAATCCAGACTTTGACACCGCAAGTACCATAAGTTGTAAACGCAGTAGCTTGACCATAGTCAATATCCGCACGTAATGTATGCAAAGGCACACGACCTTCATGATACCATTCTGTACGGGCAATTTCAGCACCACCCAAACGACCGGCACAGCTGATTTTGATACCTTCTGCACCTTGACGCAAAGCGGATTGAACAGCACGTTTCATAGCACGACGGAAGGAAATACGTTTTTCCAACTGTTGAGCCACATTTTCGGCCACCAATTTTGCATCTGTTTCGGGTTTGCGAATTTCCACGATATTGACGCTGACTTCATTATTACCGGCCATTTTGATCAATTCCTTTTTCAAGGTTTCAATGTCTTGACCTTTTTTACCGATAATCACGCCGGGACGTGCACAATAAATTGTTACACGGGCTTTTTTAGCCGGACGTTCAATCACGATGTGACTGATACCGGCAGCAGCCAATTTCTTTTCCAAGAATTTACGCATTTCAAGATCAGCCAACAACAATTCGGCATAATCCCCATCAGCAAACCAACGAGAATCCCAAGTACGGTTCACCCCTAAACGCAAACCAATCGGATTAACTTTTTGTCCCATTATTTTGCCTCCTTCTTAGTTGTTTCTTTTTTAGCTTCAGCTTCTTTAACCACAATGGTCAAATTTGAAAACGGTTTCAAAATACGGTGACCTGAACCTTTGGCAGCAGCGTGCCAACGTTTCATCACCATAGCTTTACCGACATAAGCTTCAGCCACGACCAAGTTGTCAATATCCATACCAAAATTGTTTTCGGCATTCGCAATGGCAGCGGTCAATAATTTTTTCACATCAACAGCCGCACGTTTGCGGGAGAAAGTCAATTGAGCCAAAGCTTTGTCAACTTTCAAACCACGAATGGTTTCGGCCACTAAATTCAGCTTTTGCGGAGAAATACGAATTGTCCGAGCAACAGCTTTTACTTGTTTTTTACTTGCTACCATTTTTTACTCCTTTTTGGCTTTCGCATCTGCCGCAGTATGAGCCGCGAAGGTTCTTGTCGGCGCAAATTCACCAAATTTATGTCCAATCATATTCTCACTGACCAAAACAGGGATAAACTTATGACCGTTATAAACAGTGAAAGTCAAACCCACGAAATCGGGCAAAATTGTGGAACGTCTGGACCACGTTTTGATTTGTTCATGACGACCGGATGCTCTGACTTTCTCTGCTTTTTTCAACAGAGCGGCATCAACAAACGGTCCTTTCCATATAGATCTTGTCATTTAAGCCTCCTTTTAAGCTTTCTTGACAGCGTGACGAGAACGCACAATCATGTTATTCGTCCGCTTGTTATTACGAGTCTTCTTACCTTTGGTCTTCCATCCCCACGGTGAAACAGGATTACGTCCACCATTTGTACGACCACCATGCGGGTGATCAACAGGGTTCATGGCAATACCACGGACGGACGGACGAATACCCAACCAACGGGCACGACCGGCTTTCGCCAATGTGGTATTTTGATGATCCGCATTGGAAACGGCACCAACGGTTGCAAAACATTCTGCACGAACTAAACGTAATTCGCCAGAGCTTAAACGGATTTGTGCATAACCGGCATCTTTACCGATTAATTGAGCATAACAACCGGCAGAACGGGCCAATTGACCACCACGACCGGGTTGCATTTCAATGTTGTGCACAATTGTACCAACAGGCATATTCTTTAATTGCATTGCATTACCGGGTTTGATATCGGCTGTTGCAGAGGCAATCACCTTATCGCCTGCGGCCAAACGTTGTGGAGCCAAAATATAGGATTGAGTACCGTCTTCATACTTAATCAAAGCAATGAAAGCTGTACGATTTGGATCGTATTCCAAACGTTCAACAACGGCTGTCATATCCAATTTTTGACGTTTAAAGTCCACTAAACGATAGGCTTTTTTAGCACCACCGCCACGACGGCGTGAAGTAATATGACCATGATTGTTACGACCACCGGTGGATGTTTTACCTTCCACTAATGTTTTAACAGGTGAACCTTTGTACAATTCACTACGATCAATACCAATCAAATGGCGTGTCGTTTTTGTTGTCGGTTTATAAGTTTTTAATGTCATCTTACACCCCCGCTGTCACATCGATTGTTTGACCTTTGGCCAAAGTAACGATGGCTTTCTTCACATCAGAGCGAACACCTTTTTGACCACGGAACAATTTAACTTTTCCTTTTTGGTTCAATGTATTCACTGCTTTCACTTCTACACCAAAAACACCTTCAATGGCTTTTTTGATTTGTGTTTTTGTGGCTTCACCACGCACAACAAAAGTCACTTGGTTGTTTTCGGCAGATTTCATTGCTTTTTCCGTAATAACGGGACGAACAATGATATCACACAATTCAGCATTAAATGCTTTTTGTTCGGACTTTTTCATTAAGCTAACCGTCCTTCCAATTTTTCAACCGCTTCTTTGGATAACACCAAAACATCGCGGCGCATAATGTCATACACGTTTGCTCCTTGAACCGGCAACACGTCAACATTGACAATGTTACGGGCAGATAAAGCAAAATTTTCATCCAATTTTTCGCCACCAACAAACAAGATGGAATCCCATTTATTAGCATCAAAAGCTTTTTGGAAGTCTTTGGTGGAAGGTTTTTTGGCAGACATATCATCCAAAATGAACAATTTGTTTTCCAAAACCTTTTCCGACAAAGCCATTCTCATAGCCAAAGCGCGAACTTTTTTGGTCAAACCATAAGCGTGTGAACGCACAACTGGACCAAAAGCAACACCACCGTGATACATACCAGGAGCTGTTTTCACACCTTGACGGTGACGACCTGTACCCTTTTGTTTAAAGGGCTTTTTACCTGTTCCATGGACATCACCCACGTCTTTTGTAGCGTGAGAACCTTGACGACGACCATCCAATTGCCATTGGATTGTACGGGCCAAAACGGACTTATCCACTTCTTCTTTAAAGACTTTGTCGTTCAATTCAATACTGCCGACAGTCTTTTTTGTCAAATCAATAACATCGTACTTCATGATATTATTCCTTTACCTCTGTTGTCGCAGACGCTTCTTGAACGGGGGCTTCAGCCTTAGGAGCTTCCACAACCTTCAAACCGGCGGGAACGGGTCCCACTTGTTGTTTGGAACGTTTTTTGGCGTCTTGAATAATAACCATACCATCGTCAAAACCGGGAACACCGCCCTGCACCATCACCAAGTTGCGGGCTTCATCAATAGCCACAACTTTCAAGTTTTGGACAGTAACTTGTTTGTTACCCATTTGACCAGGCATCTTACGGTTTTTAAATACACGACCGGGCCATTCACGGTTACCGGTTGAACCTCCCGAACGGTGAGTACGGGAAACACCGTGTGTTGCATTATCACCATGGAAGTTATAACGCTTCATCACACCGGCAAAACCTTTACCTAATGAAATACCGGTAACATCAACCAATTGTCCGACGACAAAGTGATTGGCACCGATAACGGATCCAGCGGGTACCAAACAATCTTCGCTAACGCGAAATTCTTTTAATACACGCTTGGGTTCTTGCTTTAATTTAGCAAAATGTCCTTTTTGGGGCTTAGCCAAATGTTTTTCTTTGGCTGTTTTGTACCCAATCTGAACAGCGGTATAGCCGTCTTTTTCCTGAGTACGGGTATCAACAACTGTACTGTCAATTTTCAAAACAGTAACAGGGACTTGATCTCCGTTTTCTTGGAAAAGACCCATCATACCGACTTTTTCTGCGATAACAGCTGTACGCATAGTCTTTCTTCCTTTACACTTTAATCTCAACATCAACACCGGCGGCCAAATCCAGCTTCATCAGCGCATCAACCGTTTGTGGTGTCGGATCAATAATGTCGAGCACCCGCTTGTGGGTTCTGATTTCAAATTGTTCCCGTGACTTTTTGTCGATATGGACACTACGGTTCACGGTAAATTTTTCAATACGCGTTGGCAAGGGGATAGGTCCAACGACCTGAGCCCCTGTGCGTTTGGCTGTATTGACAATCTCAAGGGTTGATTGATCCAACAACCCATGATCAAAAGCTCTTAAACGAATTCTAATTTTTTCCATTTTAAACTACCTTTCTTAACCTGCCATCTTGGCTTTAATTTCATCAGCAATCATTTGTGGCACATCCGCATAATGATCGAACTGCATGGTGTATTGGGCACGACCTTGGCTCATAGAACGCAAAGTACCCACATAACCAAACATGTTGGCCAACGGCACCATGGCATCAATCACGCGTGCATTGGCACGTGAATCCATACCACCGACTTGACCACGACGTGAGTTCAAATCACCGATGATATCACCCATGTATTCTTCAGGTGTAACAATTTCCACCTTCATAATGGGTTCCAACAATTTCGGACCGGCTTTTGCCATACCTTCACGGAAGGCAGCACGGGCAGCGATTTCAAAGCACATCACGTTAGAGTCAACTTCGTGATAGGCACCATCATACAATGTTGCTTTAAAGTCTGTGCACGGGAATCCGGCCAAAACACCTGTTTCCAAAGCCTGACGCAAACCTTTTTCCACACCGGGGATGTATTCTTTGGGAACTGCACCACCAACCACTTCGTTTTCAAATTGGAATCCGGAACCAGCGGGTAACGGTTCAAATTTGATTTTAACACGGGCAAACTGACCGGCACCACCGGATTGTTTTTTGTGTGTATAATCTTCATCATACAATTTGGAAATTGTTTCACGATAGGCCACCTGAGGTGCACCAACGTTGGCATCCACTTTGAATTCACGTTTCATACGATCCACAATGATTTCCAAGTGTAATTCACCCATACCGCTGATGATTGTCTGACCTGTTTCTGTGTTTGAAGAAACACGGAAAGACGGGTCTTCCATAGCCAAACGATTCAAGGCCAAGCCCATTTTTTCAATATCGGCTTTTGTTTTGGGTTCAACAGCAATTGAAATAACGGGATCAGGGAAGTCCATCTTTTCCAAAATGGCCTTAGCACCATCACCACACAAGCTGTCCCCTGTTGTTGTATTTTTCATACCAACCAAAGCAACGATATCACCGGCATGAGCTTCTTTGATATCTTCACGGTGGTTAGCATGCATCAACAACATACGACCGATACGTTCTTTTTCATCCTTCACAGTATTTGTCACATAGGTACCACTTTGCATAGAACCTTGATAAATACGGGCAAATGTCAAAGAACCGACAAACGGGTCATTCATAATCTTAAATGCCAAAGCAACCAACGGTTTGTTGTCAACGATTTCACACACATACGGTGTTTCTGTACCAGCAACAACACCTTTGGCAGCCGGAATATCAATTGGCGATGGTAAATAATCCACCACCGCGTCTAATAAAACCTGAATACCTTTGTTTTTGAAAGCTGAACCACAGAATACCGGAACGAAAGAACGGGAAATTGTTCCCTTACGAATACATTTTTTCAATGTTTCCAAATCGGGTTCATTACCTTCCAAATAAGCTTCCATAGCTGCATCATCCATTTCAACAGCCATTTCAACCATTTCGTTATAGTATTTATCAGCCAATTCCTTTAATTCTTCAGGAATTTCCTGTTCTTCAAAGGTTGCACCCAAGTCTTCGGAATGCCAAATAATTGCTTTTTTATTGATGATATCCACAATACCTTTGAATTCAGATTCGGCACCAATCGGCAAAGCCATAACCATCGGACGGGCACCCAAGCGTGTTTTAATCATATCAACACAACGCAAGAAGTTGGCACCGATACGGTCCATTTTATTGGCAAAGCAAATACGGGGAACGCCGTATTTATCGGCCTGACGCCAAACTGTTTCAGATTGAGGTTCCACACCGGCCACACCATCAAAAACGGTGATAGCACCATCCAAAACGCGCAAGCAACGTTCCACTTCAACTGTAAAGTCCACGTGGCCCGGCGTATCAATAACGTTAATGCGGTGATTTTTCCACATAGCTGTGGTGGCAGCAGAAGTAATCGTGATACCACGTTCTTGTTCCTGTTCCATCCAGTCCATTGTTGCACCACCATCATGCACTTCACCGATTTTGTGTGTTTTACCGGTATAGTACAAGATACGTTCTGTTGTTGTGGTTTTACCGGCGTCAATGTGCGCCATAATACCAATGTTGCGATATCTTTCAATCGGAGTTGTTCTGGCCATGTGTCCCCCTTACCACTTAAAGTGTGCAAAAGCCTTATTGGCTTCGGCCATACGATGTGTATCTTCACGCTTACGAATCGCAGTACCACGATTGTTATAAGCATCTTGCAATTCATTGAACAAACGTTCTTCCATTGTACGTTCGCTGCGACCACGGGCTGCACCGATAATCCAACGAATCGCCAAAGCTTGCTGACGATCAGCACGCACTTCTGTCGGCACTTGATATGTTGCACCACCAACACGACGAGAACGCACTTCCAATTGAGGTTTCACATTGTCCAAAGCCGCTTTAAATACTTCCAAAGCGGGTTTTTTGATTTTATTTTCCAATTCGGCCATAGCACCGTATAAAATAGCTTCTGCAACGGACTTTTTACCGGCCAACATTAAAGAATTCATAAATTTGGCAACAACGATGTCGTTATACTTGGCATCGGCCACCACTTCGCGTTTAATAGCTGCATGTCTACGTGACATAGTATCTTCTCCTTATTTGGGGCGTTTAGCACCGTACAAAGAACGGGCTTGTTTACGATTGGCAACGCCTTGAGTATCCAGCGTACCGCGAATAATATGGTAACGAACACCAGGCAAGTCTTTCACACGACCGCCGCGAATCATCACGACTGAGTGTTCTTGCAAGTTGTGTCCTTCACCGGGAATATAGGAAGTCACTTCAAAACCGTTTGTCAAACGCACACGGGCGACTTTACGCAAAGCCGAGTTTGGCTTTTTCGGGGTTGTTGTATAAACACGCGTACAAACCCCACGCTTTTGGGGGCACGCTTTCAAAGCGGGAACTTTATTCCGCTTTTTGACTGCTTTCCGTGATTTACGGGTCAGTTGGTTAATTGTAGGCATCTTTTTTCTTTCCTTTTTCTACCTATTCACAAAAAATCTTTCATCAACCTATTTCAGGCGGACAAAAGTGCTAATTTTCATCTAATAAACCCATAAGTATTTGAATTTATTAAATATAACTTCCTGATTTTTCTGGCAAACCTTTTCCAAAAAGCCCCCGAAAGTATCAAACAAGTAAGAATATTATACCCTAGTTTAGCCCAGTTGTCAAGCACTTTTTATAAGATTTTAAACAATTATGGATCCAAACAAACAACTCCCCCTGTTTGAGCATATCCATCCAAACGACCACTATATGGCGATGAAGAATTTGGATCATAAGCTCCACCATCAACCCAATAAGAATATCCACCTATTGTTTTGGGTAAAAAGCTTTTTAAAACCGTTTCGTATTTTTTAAATTCTTCATTTGTCAACAATCTTTTTCCAGACAAAGAGAATCAAGCGAACTCAAAAAAAACGTAATTTCCACTAAAAATAAACCATTTCAACTTTTATTCATCACAAAAACTTATTGAATAATTAATTCCAATATTTGTTGGACAAACTGCGATGTTCTTTTCACGAATTTTCTCCTTCTTATAGCATTTTTTAAATATTACGATTACAATATCCCGGCGTTTTTTCACTGCGAATAATTTTCATCATTGGTTTTTGTGGCGTCCGAGCCTCTGCCCCATGATAATCTCTTTCCCAGGCAATAACTGCACAACCTGTATCCTTTGCATAAACTTTTACCTCTTGTCCAGCAGGTATGGTGTATAAAATTCCATCAACCATACGATGCCCTTTGTCATTAGTACAAACATCTTTTCCATTAATATCTCTCACTAAAAAAGTATCGTCAATATGACCTTTTACATAAATATCATATGGACATGCATAGGGCCCCAAATGCGCTATTTCTTTGATAGCATAACACGCCGTTGAATCAGCAAATACCCCATATTGAGGAACAACAACTTCCTGCGAATCGGAACATTTTCCTTCCATACAAACAGAACATTTGCCTGGACACTGTTCACTGGAAACACATTGTACACATTTCATCCCATCCCAAACAGGCACGTCCGTCGGACAACCATGCTCACATATTTTTAATCTTGAATTCCAAACTTCATTTTCATCACAAATAACACAATGAGAACCAGTCCAATGAGCTGAAGGATGCAAACAACGACAGCCATTTTCACCTATAGATTCCCCCGTGCCATCCTTAGAAGTCCCAACAGGACAATTACCCTCTTCACGATTCGGACTTATTTCAGCTCTGGGTAACGGCGCCCTTCGTTCTACACTTTGACCAAAAGCTACAACAAAATAAAGATTATCTATATTTTCATCTGGACAACCATTGCTGATAATATCTGTTGCATCGTTAACACAATTTCTTACGATATCATTACCCTGAATCGGATTTTGAACGGCACATACAACTCTGGGGCTCTTTTTTGTATCATAAGTCATCAGCTTAGACTTAATTGCATTACAAGCCCCAGGCGTAATAATCGTATCATTTGTTTTAACAACCACAGCATCTGTCGCCGAATAGGTAATTTCATAACTGTAACCATAACTTCCTTTTGTTCTGTATTCCGAAGCATCCCCCGTTCCTTTTTTATATTCAGGAACAAAAACATTCTTCTTGGTTCCCATATCATTCAAATTATCATTTGCATTCTTTTGTTCGGCACGAATTAAAACATCTTTAACAACAGAATCTGCCCGAACAGAATCCATTCCTTTTTTATACATATAAATACCCGTAACACCCAAAACACCAATCAACGCTAAAATTGATATTGTTTCCAACATTGTACGACCAAACTGCGATGTTCTTTTCATGATTTTCTCCTT
>JAZQUH010000022.1:0-1021 GCA_045631185.1 Alphaproteobacteria bacterium
ATTTTAGAATGAATATAAAATATTACCGCGAAAAATTAGAGATTTCTCAAGCTGAACTTTCTATTATTTGTGACTGTGGTACTGGAACAATAGGCGGAATTGAATCAGGAAAAGCAAAACCTTCGTTTGATATGATGATTAAAATTGCAGAAGCTCTCAAGGTAACTCCCGCAGATTTATTTATTCGAGACATTTCTAAAACAAAAGCTGAAATAAAAAAAGAAATAAAAAATCAAGTTGAAATTATGTTGGCAAAAATTTAGTTCTTGCTTGCGAAGGCGTGGAGCCCCGAAGTTCTGGAGCAGATTTTCTGCGGAAGAATGAGCGTGAGCGAAGGGCGGAAGGCCGTTTTGTGATTGCGATGTCGCCCCGATTATTTATGCGAAGAGTTTTGTGGCGTATTTTACGGTTTCCATGGCGTCTTTGCAGTAGGCATCGGCTCCTATCATATCGGCGTATTCTTGGGTGAGTACGGCGCCGCCCACGCAGATTTTGGTTTGTGGGGATTTTTGGTGGAGAAGTTTGATGGTTTCTTCCATGGCTGCGACGGTTGTGGTCATGAGTGCGGAAAGGCCGACTAATTTTACGTTATTTTGAAGGCAGGTTTCTACGACGGTTTCTGGTGGTACGTCTTTTCCGAGGTCGATGACGTTGAAATCGTAGTTTTGTAAGAGGACTTTTACGATGTTTTTTCCGATGTCGTGGATGTCGCCTTTTACGGTTGCCAAAATGATTGTTCCGCGCGATGTGCCTTTTTGGCCGGTTTGTTCGATGTGGGCGCGGATTTGTGAGAATGCGCTTTTTGCGGCTTCGGCGGCCATTAATAATTGCGGTAGGAACATTGTTTTGTTTTCGAAGCATTTTCCGACGTAATCGAGGCCGGGTATTAAATGTTCGTTGATTATTGTAAGGCTGTCGGTTGTTTTTAATAATTCTTGTGTGTATTTTTCGCTGTCGGTTTTTAATCCGTGAATTATTGCGTTTGTTAATGCGGAAGTGGTTTGTTCAGCTTTGGATTCTG
>JAZQUH010000023.1:0-3471 GCA_045631185.1 Alphaproteobacteria bacterium
GTCGCGGGTTTCTGCGGTTTTGCAGGGCGTGCGACAAACGACAAAATTCTTCTAAAAACGCTTGACTTCTGCCTTTTTTTAGTATATTATATGCAACGCTATTCGGGCATAGTTCAGTCGGTAGAACAACGGACTGTTAACCATAAGAGCAAGCCCAACAGCAAATTCGAGTTTTGCCCAGATTTCTGGGTTTTTTTGTTGCTTTTTTCAGTTCTGACGACTTAACACATTACGCTTAAAACCTGTTAAAACCTGTATGGATACCGTTTGAAAAACATACATTTTCATACCGCAAACCGATTTGAACCAAATTTTGCGTTCCACGATTTCAATACTGATTTCTGGTTGAATTCAATGATGATTTCAACCAGAAAAATTATACACACTTTTCCCCACCCCAGCACAACGGAAACCCGTCCGTCGTGCAAGAAAAAAACACCACCCGATTGGGCGGTTTGTTTATGCATTTGTGAGTATTTATGCTACGCCAAAAAAATTAACCAATAACATATGATAAATTCTTGCATATTGACTCTTTGTGCTTAATAATCTTTGTATTAAGTAAAAAAGTAAAATATATGAAACCACAACATACAGCTGATCGTAAGGATTCTTTTTCTGAATGGAGAATTGGCCAAATTGATAAATTCGGTCGTTTTCTATGGCCGCAAATAAATTATGACTTTGAAACAGCGGATGTAATATCTGCTATATTTGAACAGCAGGGACAACTGAATTCTGCGATACCATCTACTCTTGAAAACGCAAAAATAAAGAATCATATTATAAATTTTACTAATCCAGGTTCTGAATATTATGTTTCGCCACAAAATCTGGCGAAAGCGCTTAATTTACGTTTGGCAACCCAATTGCCCCCAAATTGGAACGGTTGTACATATTGGCATTACAGACTGGCTACAAGACCTCAAAACTGTTTAACCGCTGACGTTGATGCACTAGAAGTTAAAAAGAGCGGAGACTTCGTTGCGGTCGAGGCGGCACAACTTTATGATACTTCTAGCATTGATATAGCGATTAGACATATCTTTAGAACATTTAAATTCAGGCCTAATCAAGTGAACCCGAAACAATACTTGGCACAACATAAATACGCCAAAGCTATCGGGGGTGAATCTTTCATTTTATTTCACCAGATTATTCAAGGGAAAACAGATACCAATTCCCCTGTATTTACGATTAGAAATGATGGGCGTTTTTTTGAGATGTTATCAAAAATCATATCTCAATATGGCACACAAGATGAAGCCCTTTTTGTTCGTGATTATTCAGGATATTTGCGAAGTGCACTAAAACAACACAAAAACATTGATATCGCTTACCAATGGCTACTTAATTAGGCTTGCTTTTTAGAAAGAAATGGCAATATTCGTTTGCGCGCAAGTTGACAATAGTAGTTCGATATTTCAAAACCTATAAAACGCCTGTTGTTTAACAGACACATTTTTGCAGTTGTGCCCGACCCCATAAATGGATCCAAAACCAGATCGTCCTCATCACTCCAACTTAATATATGGTCCTCTGCAAGAGCTTCTGGAAACTGTGCCTTATGGTCTATTTTGCGATCAATACCATTGTTTTGACTATAAGTCCATATGTTTGTTCTTAATTTTGATTTCTTAACTACCTTTTTCTCGCATCCAACATATACGCCATCGGCTCTTACTTGCCCCCTATAATTTAAATCTATTCTTCCTGCTTGTTTTGATGGCACTTCTAACATCGTGCCCTTTGTTGGTTTTCCTTTGCTCAATACAAACATATATTCAAACGAACCGGTATACCTGCGACTCTTAAATTGGGGGATTGGCGTTTGTTTCTGATAAATCATTGTATCATGAATATTGAACCCAAGTTCTTGTGCATAAAGAGCTTGTTTGAACGATGTGCCGCTTTCACTACCTCTTATCGTAGCATCACCAACAACCCAAACCAGCACCCCCCCGTTTTTTAATACCCGGTATAATTCTTCAAGTACTCTTTTCCAAATCTCTTCATTCCATTCACAACAGCCGTCTTCTTTGTAGTTGCGAAGATTGTCATACGGTGGACTAGTCAGTATCATATCAACCGACTCATCGGCCAGCTCTGGCAGGCCTATCAAGCAATCCATATTGTATATTTGGTTATCTCTTATCATTCTTCTCACATATTCATGTGCATTATTGGCAATCTAGACATAAAAAGCAAATATAATATATAAAAAAGTAATTTCTGTATAAATGCATCCGTTTTTTGCTTTCACGAATCTCACCTGCTTTGCAACACACTTCTGTCCTTGTCCCAAAGCCAGAAATTCATTCCATAGTCTGGCCTAAACGAACATAAGCCGTGCTTGGATTTTATTGAATGATGTCCATTGAATTTTTTGCACCGAGTATTTATTCCATCTAAAAATTGGAATTTATGATGTTGCTTTTTAGCGGTTTTATTGTTGGAAATTTCATCTTGCGCAAAATCAAATGACAGACTACCTGTTGTGTTTTTGAGCCAATCGATATAGTCGCTGTAATTATTATACGAGAATGCTGCAACCCCTGCAAAAATATCTGCTATCTGAACAAGTTTATACTCTTTAGAATCAACCGCACCACAAAAACGTATTGCGTATTCCTGTGCCAAATTTTCCAGAGCCAATTCATATGGTGTTTTTGAGTTAATCGAGGTGTTTACAATATCTGTAATTAACCCATAATTTTTTGCCAGATCTTGATCTGGATAATACAACCATTCAATCCCATGCGGGTATTTTTTTAAAACTTTGGACAACAAGTGATAGTGCATTATATTTTGGTCTTTTTTATACAGGTGATTATCCCATATCAAAGTATCAATTCGCATATCGCCATTGTTTATTGCAGGAAATAAAAATTGATCGCATAACTCTAGTAAATCGTCTTTGGCTTCCTTGTTCAATTTTTGAAACTTGTATTCTTCGTTTCGCCTTAAAATTGATTTTATTTTTGCTTTGTTTTCACCAAAGAATTTCGCACTGCCTGACACTGCACAAATTGAGCTAAATTGTTTTTCTGGATTCATGATACATGACTCATCTGTAAATAAAAAATTCCTTTCCATTTTTTTGCCTTATAGTTTCTAGTTTTATCCTAGTAAAAACAACGCATTAAATCAACCTGAAATCAATATTGAAATCAGATTTATTTCAATGGTAGGGTTACTGCTGAAATCATATTTTTCAGGTGTTTTTAGGGGAGCGTTTTTAGCATAGCAAGGTCGTTTGAAAAACATACATTTGCATACACTCTGGGACAAAAGTCGCAGGTTTCTGGGGTTTTGCGGCACGCATAACACACGACAAAATTCTTCTAAAAACGCTTGACTTCTGCCTTTTTTTAGTATATTATATGCAACGCTATTCGGGCATAGTTCAGTCGGTAGAACAACGGACTGTTAACACAAACGACTCAATCTTCCTATAACTTGATTTAGTTC
>JAZQUH010000024.1:0-1334 GCA_045631185.1 Alphaproteobacteria bacterium
GGGATTCTGGATGTCAACGAATTTTGGTATACTCAAATCAGCTCCGAAGGAGCGACAGTTCCCAGGCAGGTGATGAAGCGCAATGCGCGAAATCCCTGCAAATGAGGTTTAAAAAAAATCAAAGCGCCGAAGGTGCGACAGAATTGAGTTTGATGTTTCTGTCGTACCTTCGGCACTCTTATCAAATCCGGTCTTTATTGCAGGCATTCCGAGCTACGCTCTTCATACCTGCCTGGGAACTATCGTCCCTAACGGGACTTATTTTTGTTGTAAATTTTAAAATGAGGTCAAAAGTCAAAGGTCAAAAGTCAAAAGTCAAAGGTCAAAAAAAGCCCATAGCTAAATGTTAAAAATTATTATATATTTTCTTCTTGACAAAAGCATTTTGGCATTGTATCTTTGCATGTGAATTTTAAACCATTTTTTTATGAAAACGTCAGATTTAATCGTGATGCCACAAGATGGCATTTGTGAGAACGAATTACGAAACCTTGTTATGAAAAACGAAAAGGAATACATTGAAAAGCAAGAAATCCTCGATGCGATCCGTGAAGGTCTTTTAGAGATAAAAGAAGCTCGTCTTTGTGGTCGTGAGTTAATGAGTGCGGAGGATTTGTTTAATGAATTGTAGAATAAAAGTCCTTCCAAATTTTGCTAAGGATTTAAAACGATTAAGCAAGAAATATCCTTCTATCAAACAAGATTACGCCAATTTACTTAGTGAACTCAAATCAAATCCATATTCAGGAGTTGATTTAGGATGCGGTTTGCGTAAAGTCAGGATGGCGATAAAATCAAAAGGTCGAGGCAAGAGCCATGGCGCTCGTGTCATTACATATTTGTTGCATGTCTCCGAGGATGAAGGAGAGATCAACCTCCTGACAATCTACGACAAAGCTGAACGCGAAAACATCAGCCGTAATGAGATAGAAGAGATTTTGAAAGAGATGTGATTAAGACACCGAGTCACCGAGACACCGGTAGAGACGTCACCCCTGTAGCGTCTTTTGGGATTCTGGATGTCAACGAATTTTGGTATACTCAAATCAGCTCCGAAGGTGCGACAGTTCCCAGGCAGGTGATGAAGCGTAATGCGCGAAATCCCTGCAAATGAGGTTTTAAAAAAAATCAAAGCGCCGAAGGTGCGACGGAATTGAGTTTGATGTTTCTGTCGTACCTTCGGCACTCTTATTAAATCCGGTCTTTATTGCAGGCATTCCGAGCTACGCTCTTCATACCTGCCTGGAAACTATCGTCCCTAACGGGACTTATTTTTGTTGTAAATTTTAAAATGAGGCCAAAAGTCAATGGCCAAAAGTCAACAGTCAATGGTC
>JAZQUH010000025.1:0-12933 GCA_045631185.1 Alphaproteobacteria bacterium
AAACACCGATAATTGCCAAAACCCCCAGCATTTCAACCATAGAACGGCCTGTTTCATTATTTTTGTTTTGCATCCTTTAACCCCTTTTTTTTGTTGTTTAAACGTGATTAAACCCACTGTATGGCACATACAGTGGGTCGGATGTGCTAGCGCACAACTTAATATTCAAAATTACATGTGTGTGTGTGTGTGTACAAGGTCCATCTATTTATACCTTTATCGTGGTTTAAAATCATTTTTTAGGGTCTCCTTCACTCCCCACATATCCCCACACTAGCAAACTTTATCGCCTTTGTCAAGCGATTTGGTTGAAAAAATAAAAAGCCCCTCAGGAGACGAGGGGCTTTGTGGTTTTATTTAAACGATTTTAAGCGTTTGCTTCGTTATGCGTTTCTTTGTTGCGCATTTGCAAAACTTCCTTATCACGTTCTTGGGCAATCGCACGCAAGCGTTTCATGGCCGCACCGGTACCGGCGGGAATCAAACGACCCACGATAACGTTTTCTTTCAAACCGTGCAAAGGATCACGCTTACCGGCAATAGCCGCTTCTGTCAAGACACGAGTTGTTTCTTGGAAGGAGGCCGCCGAGATGAACGAGCTGGTCTGCAACGAAGCTTTGGTAATACCCAACAACACGGGCATCACTTTGGCGGGACGACCGCCGGCTTGTTCAGCCTTGATGTTTTCGTTGATCAATTGTTGTTTTTCAACCTGTTCACCTTCCAACAATGTGGTATCACCGGCATCAACAACTTCCAATTTACGCATCATTTGACGGACAATCACTTCAATGTGTTTATCGTTGATACGCACACCTTGCAAACGGTACACAGCCTGAACTTCTTTGACCAAGTAGTGGGCCAAAGCTTCAACGCCCAAAATGCGCAAGATATCATGCGGGGCCAAAGGACCTTCAACAATCATATCACCCTTTTGCACCATATCGCCTTCATAGACGGCCGGTGTTTTTCCTTTCGGAATCAAGTGAGCATGTTTGTTGCCTTCTTCATCCACAACGTTGATAACACGTTTGGCCTTGAAATCTGTATCATATTCCACACGACCGGCCACTTCTGCCATAATAGCGGCATCTTTTGGACGGCGGGCTTCAAACAATTCGGCCACACGTGGCAAACCACCCGTAATATCTTTGGTTTTAGAGTCTCTGGCAACCAAAGCCAACACATCACCCACATGGATGGCTTGACCGTTTTTAACGGTAATAATCGCACCCTTGGGCAAATATGTACGGGCTTCTGTACCTTTGCTGGTCTTGGCCACGTTTTTATCGGCATCCAAGATGCAAATGTGCGGACGCAAGTTTTTGGCGGACGATTGTTTATCGGCTTCCATAATCACGCGTTCGGTCAAACCGGTTGACGGGTCGGTACGTTCATCCAATGTTTTACCGGCAACGATATCTTCAAACTTGGCTTTACCGTCAGCATCGGCAATCATCGGTGTTGAATACGGATCCCATTCGGCCAAACGAGTGCCTTTTTTCACTTCCTGACCATCTGTCACCATCAATTTGGCACCATAAGGTACTTTATGACGGGCTTTTTCACGTTTGTTGGCATCCAACAAGGAAATTTCAAAGTTACGGGATAAAACAATACTGGCACCTTGTGAGTTCTTAACGATTTCACCTTGACCCAAACGAATTTGAGCATCAAAGGCTGCATCAACGGCAGAATCGGCGCCACGTTGCGCTGTACCACCCACGTGGAAGGTACGCAATGTCAACTGAGTACCAGGTTCACCAATGGATTGAGCGGCGATAATACCAACCACTTCGCCCAAGTTCACAGGGCATCCACGGGCCAAATCCTGACCATAACAGGCGGCACAAATACCGTCTTCGGCTTCACAGGTCAACACGGAACGGATACGGACGGAATCAATACCCAAAGCGTCAATTTTTTCAACATCTTTGGCATCCACCAATTTGTTTTTGGGAATAATGACTTCGCCTGTTTCGGGATGTTTGATATCTTCGGCAGTTGTACGACCCAAAATACGTTCACCCGTTGTGGCAATCACATCACCGCCTTCAATAATCGGTTGAATGGTAATACCATGGTCTGTACCGCAATCAGGCATTGTGATAATAGCGTCTTGGGCCACATCCACCAAACGACGTGTCAAATAACCCGAGCTGGCGGTTTTCAAAGCGGTATCGGCCAAACCTTTACGGGAACCGTGGGTGGAGTTAAAGTATTCCATAACGGTCAAACCTTCTTTAAAGTTTGAACGAATCGGAGTTTCAATAATTTCACCTGACGGCTTGGTCATCAAACCACGCATACCGGACAACTGACGCATCTGAGTGGCAGAACCACGAGCACCGGAATCGGACATCATAAAGACCGAGTTCACAGGTTGGCCCGCTTCTGTTTGGGAAATTTTCTTCATCATGGCTTTGGAAACGGCATCTGTACAGGCCTGCCAAGCATCCACGACTTTGTTGTATTTTTCCAAACGAGTAATTAAACCATCCTGATATTGTTGTTCAAATTCATTGACTTTGACTTCTGTTTCGGCCAATAATTTTTTCTTTTCAGCCGGAATCACAAAGTCATCTTTACCGATAGAGATACCGGCCAAAGCAGCGTTTTTAAAGCCTAATTCTTTGATTTTATCAGCAAAAACACAAGTTTCTTTTTGACCACAGGCACGATACACACGACCCAACATTTCGGCCACTTGTTTTTTACCAATTTGACGATTGATCATAGAAAACGGAATATGATCGCTGTCGGGCAAAATGGATGAAATCATCACACGGCCCGGTGTTGTTTCAACGATTTGTGTTTTATGTTCACCGTTATCTGTCACAATCGGCAAACGCACTTTAACTTTGGCATGCAAGGAAACTTCTTTGTTAAACAAGGCGTGTTCAATTTCCTGACGACCATTAAAGACCATACCTTCGCCCTTTTCACCATCACGCATCATGGACAAATAGTACATACCCAAAATCATATCCTGAGTCGGAACGATAATCGGTTGACCGCTGGCGGGTGCCAAAATGTTGTTTGTGGACAACATCAAAACACGGGCTTCCAATTGGGCTTCTGTTGACAAAGGAACGTGAACGGCCATCTGGTCACCGTCAAAGTCGGCGTTAAAGGCTGTACAAACCAATGGGTGCAACTGAATGGCTTTACCTTCAATCAACACGGGTTCAAAGGCCTGAATACCCAAACGGTGCAATGTCGGCGCACGGTTCAATAACACAGGGTGTTCTTTAATCACTTCGGATAAAATATCCCAAACATCCGGTGTTTCCTTTTCCACTAAACGCTTGGCGTTTTTAATGGTGGCGGCTTTACCTTGGGCTTCCAATTTGGAATAAATAAACGGTTTAAACAATTCCAAAGCCATACGTTTGGGCAAACCGCATTGGTGCAATTTCAATTCAGGACCCACCGTAATCACGGAACGACCGGAATAGTCCACACGCTTACCCAACAAGTTTTGACGGAAACGACCGCTTTTACCACGCAACATATCGGCCAAAGATTTTAACGGACGTTTGTTGATACCCGTCACGGCACGACCACGACGACCATTATCAAACAAAGCATCAACGGCTTCCTGCAACATACGTTTTTCATTGCGGACAATGATTTCAGGGGCACGCAATTCCAACAATCTTTTCAAACGATTGTTACGGTTGATCACACGGCGATATAAATCGTTCAAATCAGATGTGGCAAAACGACCACCATCCAACGGAACCAAAGGACGCAAATCCGGCGGAATCACCGGCAACACATCCAACACCATCCATTCGGGACGAGAGCCAGATTCCAAGAAGGCTTCCACCAACTTTAATTTTTTCACAATCTTTTTGCGTTTCATATCTGATTTTGTTTCAATCAGTTCGGCACGCAATTTTTTGGCTTCCACCGGCAAATCAATCTGGCTGAGCAAAGCTTTGATGGCTTCGGCACCGATACCGGCACGGAAAGAATCTTCACCATATTCTTCCAAAGCCTGATTGTATTGTTCTTCGGTCAACAAATCCATTTGTTTAAGCGGTGTCAAACCCGGTTCAATCACAATGTATTTTTCAAAATATAAAACAGCTTCCAACTGTTTCAACATCATATCCAATAATGTACCAATACGGCTGGGCAAGGATTTCAAAAACCAAATGTGTGTGACAGGGGCCATCAATTCAATGTGTCCCATACGTTCACGACGCACTTTGGAAAGGGTCACTTCCACACCGCACTTTTCACAGGTAATACCACGATATTTAATGCGTTTATATTTACCACATAAACATTCGTAATCTTTTGTCGGACCAAAGATTTTGGAACAGAACAAACCGTCACGTTCGGGTTTAAAAGTACGATAGTTGATGGTTTCAGGACGTGTCACTTCACCATATGACCAAGACCGAATTCTTTCGGGTGAGGCCACCGAAATACGAATATCATCAAATGTTTGAGGATTCGCCAACGGGCTGAAAGTTTTCATTAATTCGTTCATTGTTTTCTCCTATTGTTCATTTTGGTTTAATTCAACGTCTAACCCTAAGGAACGCATTTCCTTGACTAACACGTTAAAGGATTCGGGAATACCGGCTTCAAATGAGGTATCACCACGGATAATTGTTTCATAGGCCGCAATACGACCGGAAACGTCATCAGATTTAATCGTCAACATTTCCTGCAAAGTATAGGCCGCACCATAGGCTTCCAAAGCCCACACTTCCATTTCACCGAAGCGCTGACCACCGAATTGAGCTTTACCGCCCAACGGTTGTTGCGTGACCAAGCTGTACGGTCCGATAGAACGGGCGTGAATCTTTTCATCCACCAAGTGGTGCAATTTCAACATATACATATAACCGATGGTGACTTTGCGGTCAAAGGCATCACCCGTACGACCGTCGTACAAGGTCACCTGACCCGACACCGGCAAGCCGGCCTTTTTCAACATCGCATCAATATCTTCACCATGGGCACCATCAAACACAGGTGTTGCAATCGGCAAACCGTCTTTAAGGTTTTGGCTCATTAGCACAACTTCTTCATCGGACATATTGGCAATTTTCTTGGTATATTCTCTATCACCATAGACATCCTTTAAGGCTTTACGCAAATCTTCCACTTTGGCCTGATTGTTTTGAACTTGTTTCACGGCCACATCAATTTGTTTACCCAATTCATGACAGGCATAACCCAAGTGTGTTTCCAAAATCTGACCCACGTTCATACGCGAAGGAACACCCAACGGATTCAACACGATATCCATCGGTGTACCATCTTCGGTATAGGGCATATCTTCAATCGGCAACACGCGGGAAACCACACCTTTGTTACCATGACGACCGGACATTTTATCACCGGGTTGCAATTTACGTTTGGCAGCAATAAAGACTTTGATTTTCTTTAATTCGCCCGGCAACATATCATCACCACGTTGTAATTTTGTCACACGATCTTCAAAGTCAGCCTGTAAAGCTTTATCAGCTTCGTCATAGGTGGCAATCATTTGTTCCACTTCTTGCATCACTTTGTCATCTTTGACATTGATTTTGCGCAAAGCAGGCATATTACAACCGGCCAAATCTTCTTCTGTCAATTTATGACCAGCCTTGAAGCTTTCGGCTTTTGTAATAGCTTGACCAACCAAAACGGCACGGATACGTGTGGCAAAGTCGCCCTGTAAAATAGCCTTTTTGTCATCACGATCTTTGGTAAGTTTGGCAATTTCAGATTGTTCAATGGACAAAGCACGTTCATCTTTTTGCAAACCACGACGGGTAAAGACACGTACATCCACAACCGTTCCCGAAATTCCAGGAGGCACACGCAAAGAAGAATCACGCACATCAGCGGCTTTTTCACCAAAGATGGTACGCAACAATTTTTCTTCCGGTGTCATAACCGTTTCACCCTTCGGTGTCACTTTACCGACCAAAATATCGCCAGCTTTCACTTCGGCACCAATGTAAATCACACCGGTTTCATCTAAGTTACGCAAAGCTTCTTCACCCACATTGGGAATATCACGGGTCACTTCTTCTTGGCCCAACTTTGTATCACGGGCGGTGACTTCCAATTCTTCCAAGTGGATTGAGGTAAAGACATCATCACGGGCAATACGTTCACTGACCAAGATAGAGTCTTCGTAGTTATAACCGTTCCAAGGCATAAAGGCCACCAAAATGTTGCGACCCAAAGCCAATTCGCCCATTTCTGTACATGGACCATCGGCAATAATATCACCTTTTTCAACTTTTTCACCCACTTTAACCAACGGTTTTTGTGTCATACAGGTTCCTGTATTGGAACGTTGGAATTTGGCCAAGTTGTAAATATCAACACCACTGGCGGTGGCGGACAAATCTTCTGTTGCACGAATCACGATACGAGCGGCATCCACGGATTGGACGATACCTGTACGCAAAGCAGAAACGGCAGCCTTTGAATCTTTGGCCACAACACGTTCCATACCTGTACCAACCAACGGTGATTCGTTTTTCAACAAAGGCACAGCTTGCTTCTGCATGTTTGAACCCATCAAAGCACGGTTAGCGTCATCGTTTTCCAAGAACGGAATCAAACCGGCGGCCACCGAAACAACCTGACGTGGTGAAACGTCAATCAAATCCACTTCTTCTGAGCGGGCTTGAATCACTTCACCGGCCTGACGTGCCGTCACAAATTCACCGGCCAAGCAACCTTTGGCATCCAATTCGGAATTGGCCTGAGCAATGGTATGACGGGCTTCTTCCATAGCGGACATATAAACCACTTCATCGGTCACTTTTTTATCCACGACTTTACGATACGGTGTTTCAATGAAACCGTATTCATTCACACGGGCATAAGTGGCCAACGAGTTAATCAAACCGATGTTTTGACCTTCGGGTGATTCAATCGGGCAAATACGACCATAGTGTGTCGGATGCACGTCACGCACTTCCATGCCGGCACGATCACGTGTCAAACCACCAGGGCCCAAGGCCGACAAACGACGTTTGTGTGTAATTTCGGACAACGGATTGTTTTGATCCATAAATTGGCTGAGCTGGCTGGATGCAAAGAATTCACGAACGGCCGTTGCCAAAGGTTTGGCATTGACCAAATCGGACGGCATCACCGTATCAATTTCGGATGATGTCATGTGTTCACGCACCAATCTTTCCAAACGCAACAAACCGATACGATATTGGTTTTCCATCAATTCGCCCACCGGACGCACACGACGGTTGCCCAAGTTATCAATATCATCAATTTCACCATGACCGTCTTTGATTTCCACCAAAGTTTTCATGATTTTCAAAATATCAGCTTTGCGCAAAACACGAACGGACGGATCAACTTCTTCGTTTGTAAAGCCCAAACGCATGTTCATTTTCACACGACCGACAGCCGACAAATCATAACGTTCCTGATCAAAGAACAATGAACGGAAAGTATTATCCGCTGTTTCCACCACAGGCAATTCACCCGGATGCATAATTTTGTACATTTCAATCAAGGCTTCTTCACGTGAAGCACTCTTATCGGCCACCAATGTATTGCGGATATACGGGCCAACGTTTGTGTAATCAATGTGCAATACCGGAATTTCTTTAATTTTCAATTCCTGTAATTTTTTGAAATCGTCTTCACTGAGTTCATCACCGGCTTCCATCAACACTTCACCGGTTTTTTCGTCAATCATATCCATGGCCACAAAACGACCGAACAAGTCGCTTTCATTCACACGGATTTCTTTCAAACCGTCTTTAACCAACTTTTTGGATAAAGCAGGTGTCAATTTTTCACCTTTGGCCAAAACAACTTCACCGGTTTCGGCATTGACCAAATCATAGGCCAACTTTGTACCTTTCATACGATCGGCATTATATTCGGTTTTCCAACCTTTTTTATCACGTGTCAATGTGATGGTTTCATAGAAGTAGTTCAAAATTTCTTCTTTGCTCATACCGATAACATCGGCCGGATCAATGGTTTTACCCTCTTTGGCGGCTTCCAAACGTTTTTGTTCGGTGTATTCGCTGTCCAAAGCATACAACAATGTTGTGGCCGGCAACTTACGACGGCGGTCAATACGCACATCCACCAAGTCACGGGCATCAAATTCAAAATCAATCCAAGAACCACGATACGGAATAATACGGGCAGAGAATAAAAATTTACCCGATGAATGTGTTTCACCGTTATCATGTCCAAAGAAAACACCGGGAGAACGATGCATTTGGCTGACCACCACACGTTCCGTACCATTCACCACAAAGGTACCACGGTCGGTCATCATGGGCAAATCACCCATATATACATCTTGTTCTTTAATATCACGAATCGTGCGGGCGCCGGTGGCTTCATCTATATCCCAAACCATCAAACGCAATGTCGCACGCACAGGGGCCGCAAAGGTTAAATCACGCTTTAAACATTCTTGAACGTCTGATTTTGGTTGATCCAATTCATATTTAACGAATTCCAAATCGCCACGACCGGCAAAATCATGAATCGGAAAAACAGATTTAAAAACGGCCTGTAAGCCCACATCTTCGCGCTTATCGGCCGGTACATCCGCCTGTAAAAACTGTTTATAAGAACTGATTTGAACATCAATCAGATTCGGCATTTCGGCCACAGTTTCAATTTTTCCAAAGTTTTTACGCACACGGCGGTGATTAATTTCAGATTTTATCATTTTCAGCAACCCCATTTTAAAAAATCTTTTTTGGTGAAAAGGCACCAATTACCTGTATTTGTTTATTTTACGGGCAAAGAGTTGCCCTTAAAAAAAGAGCAACTCCCCCGCGGTTAAACTAACCTTATTTCAATTCAACCTTAGCACCAGCGGCTTCGAGTTGTTTTTTCATTTTTTCGGCGTCTTCTTTAGCAACACCTTTTTTGACTTCCTTAGGAGCACCGTCCACTAAGTCTTTGGCTTCTTTCAAGCCTAAACCTGTGATACCACGGACTTCCTTAATAACGGCAATCTTGTTGGCGCCGGCTTCGGCCAAGATCACGTCAAATTCTGTCTTTTCTTCAGCAGCGGCAGCACCAGCACCAGCGGCAGCAACGGCCACAGGAGCAGCAGCGCTCACGCCCCATTTTTCTTCCAAAGCTTTTGCCAATTCGGCAGCTTCCAAAATTGTCAAGGCTGACAATTCGTCGATCAATTTATTTAAATCAGTCATTTTCTTTTTCCTTTCTTATCTAACTGTTAAATTAAGCAGCTTGTTCCTTTTCGGAATAAGCTTTTGCAAGTCTGGCCAACTGACCAGCAGGTGCCTGCAACAAGCCAACCAATTTGGCACGCATACCATCCAAAGACGGCAAAGAAGCCAATTGTTGAACTTTTGCTGCATCAATTTTTTCACCGTTCATGACACCGCCGACAATAACAAATTTGTCGGATTCTTTTGCCATTTTAACCACTGCGCGAGAAGCCGCAATTTCGTCTTCCGAATACGCAATACCGGTGGGCCCTGTCAATAAATCCGCCATGGATTCACAGGGTGTTCCTGCCAGAGCAAGTTTCGCCAAACGGTTTTTGGCAACTTTATAATTGGCACCATCCGCCCGAATCGCATTTCTTAAAGCTGTTGTTTGGGGCATTGACAAACCATTATTATGGACGACAACCACCAATTTGGCTTTTTTGAAAACGTCAGACATTTGAGCAATCATCTGTTGTTTTTCTTCACGTTTCACTTTTTTACTCCGTTTTAAGAGGGCGAACCCTCTTGGTTTCTACACAGGGTCGGACAATTCCTTCCCCACTCTACCCTGTCCAGAAACCGGCTTGCATTCCTTTAACAAAGAAATTTGACCGTTCTGTCTATGTCGGCTGGGGTGCTCCCCGATTGAGTTTATCCCGTGATAAACGCCCACAGTCTTGGACAGGCATTTTTTCGCCCCCATCTTTGGGACAGGGGCAAAAACTTTTTACCCAACGATTGTCGGAATGGATACTTTCACACCGACACCCTGAGTTGTACTCAAAGCCACTTGCAACAAGTAAACACCTGAAGAAGTAGCAGGTTTTAAGCCTTGTAAAGCTTTCACAAAGGCACGGACGTTTTCGGCAATTTTATCTTCCGAGAAACTGGCCTTACCGATACCGGCATGAACAATGGCGCCCGCATCCACACGGAATTGAACCTGACCGGCTTTGGCGGATTTCACCGCATTGGTCACATCCATTGTCACTGTACCCAATTTGGGATTCGGCATCAAACCTTTGGGACCCAAAATTTTACCGACGCGACCAACCAAACCCATCATATCGGGAGTGGCAATCAAGCGTTGGAATTCAATTTTACCAGCCAAAATATCGTTCATCAAATCATCATCACCAACGATATCGGCACCGGCGGCTTTGGCTTCGGCCGCTTTCGGGCCTTTAGCAAAAACAGCCACTTTCAATGTTTTACCCACACCGGCGGGCAAAGAAACGGCACCACGAACCATTTGGTCGGATTGTTTCGGATCAACACCCAATTTAACGGCAATATCAACTGTTTCGTCAAATTTGGCGCTTGTATTGGCTTTAATTAAAGCGATTGCTTCATCCAGGGTATAGAGTTTCTTTTCAATACCTTCATAAGCTTTTTTCAATCTTTTACCGTATTTCATCTCTTACCCCACAACTTCAATACCCATAGAACGTGCTTGACCAGCCACCATTTCCATAGCAGCTTCCACTGTATGACAGTTCAAGTCCGGCATTTTCTTTTCGGCGATTTCTTTTACTTGAGCACTTGTGATTTTACCAGCTTTTTCACGACCGGGAGCCTTACTGGCGCTTTTCAAATTGGCGGCCTTTTTAATGTAATAGCTGACCGGCGGTAATTTTGTCACAAAGCTGAATGTACGATCTTTGTAAGCTGTGATAATCACAGGAATCGGAGAACCGGGTTCTTCTTTTTGTGTTTTAGCATTAAAAGCCTTACAAAAATCCATAATGTTTAAGCCTCTTTGACCCAAGGCAGGACCCACGGGAGGGGACGGGTTTGCTTTACCGGCTTCAATTTGAAGTTTGATAAAGCCCAATATTTCTTTTGCCATTTTATAACCTCTTTTTTTCTAGCAATTTTGTTTTTTCAGTTCATTCAGTCTTGCGACCTTGAAGTTTCGTAGTCCGATGATGGCTCATCTGCTACAAAGGGACAGGCACGAACTGATTTTACCCACCCTTTTAAAATTCTTTAACGCATTCTCTGTTTTAACAAACGTATTTTCAAAACAGTTTCATTTCCTTTTCTAACAATACCCTTTCTGATGCTTTTAATCTGTTTTCCCCGTTTTCTCTGCAGTTTATTTTCTTTTGTTTTTAAATCGCATTCGTCTGAAAACTCATCAAACATCAAATTCATCTTATACCTTCTTTACCTGAGAATAAGTCAATTCAACCGGTGTTGCACGACCGAAGATAGAAACCTGTAATTTCAAACGTTCCTTTTCAACATCAATTTCTTGAATTTCACCAACAAAACTGGCAAAAGGACCATCCATAATCTGAACCTGTTGACCAATTTCATAAACACAAGATGTACGAGGTTTAGCTACACCCTCTTCCACCTGATTCAAAATGCGTTGAGCTTCCGATTCAGTAATCGGAGTAGGCTTTTTACCACCCAAGAAACCCGTTACTTTTGGTGTTTTAGCCACCAAATACCACGTCTCATCTGTCATTTCCATTTTGGCCAACACATAGCCCGGGAAAAATTTGCGTGTTGATTCTTTTTTGGCACCATTTTTAACAGACACCACCTTTTCGGTCGGCACCAAGACTTCAGCCACTTTATCCTGCAAACCCTTTTTCACAGCCTGCTCTTTAATAAAATCAGCCACTTTTTGTTCAAAACCAGAATAAGCGTGAATCACATACCAACGCATTATTTATCCTCCAATAATCCAACTGACTATACGGGCAAACGACATGTCAACACAAAACAAGAATATCGATAAAACAACGCTGACAGCAATAACAACAAAAGCCCCACGAAGCACATCATTTCGGGACAACCATGTAATTTTCGCTATTTCCTGTTTTACTTGTCTAATAAATTGAGCTGGTGATGTCATTTTTATGCCTTTCCTTCCTTTGCCAAAAACAAAGGTTGCACTATTATACTCTATATTAAAGCACTTGTCAACTGTTTTTTTAGCAGATAAAAAATACAACGCTTTTCCATCATCCCGCAATCATTTTCCAAACAAAGAGAATCAAGCGAACTCAAAAAACGTAATTTCCACTAAAAATAAACCATTTCAACTTCTATTCATCACAAAAACTTATTGAATAATTAATTCCAATATTTGTTGGACAAACATCAACAATTTGTAACTCAAAACGCGTATTGGCCGGCACAAAATATTTCTTTGTTTTTTTATGATTATTTATATTACCTGCACCTAAGCCAGCGCATGCACCATTCCAAAATGGTCCATCAACCTGAGAACCAACAAGAACCCTAAAATCATCATCCACCCCATTTACCGTAAGACAAATCTGATGATCTTCTTTATAGGCCGCCGAAAATTCAGTTTTATAAAAAGGACGCTGATGCTGAGAATTCAAATTGTTATACGAAGCATTAAAGGTAATTTTCTTACAATCAAACGTTCCATCAGTTCGTTCCATTGCAATACAGCACGAATTTTGATTTGTCCACTCGTAAGGAGAAACACAATCACAAGAACAATTCTCCCCCCTAAGCATAATTGTGCTGTCATATTCCGTCCCTACACGCACACGACCACCTGCTTCACAAATATTGGAACAACACTGACTCTCCCCATTTTCCCCCTCATATAAAACCTTACCTACAGGACAACCATGCTCACATATTTTTAATCTTGAATTCCAAACTTCATTTTCATCACAAATAACACAATGAGAACCAGTCCAATGAGCTGAAGGATGCAAACAACGACAGC
>JAZQUH010000026.1:0-97762 GCA_045631185.1 Alphaproteobacteria bacterium
AATCATCGGATTGGATGAGGGAATTTGACTCCGTACATAAGTAACTATAAGTATCACCTCCATTATAAGGTCCATACAACCGTTTCGTTGTCGTACAGCTGTCGCTGTTCGCTTTCGACGTTAATATCCAGCCCGTATCCGTACATGCCTTACAACTGCTATCATTCGCACGGAAGTATTCTTCACCACAATCATAGATACACTTACCATCAAACATTTTACGGCGTTTTTTGGTTTGGGTACCATCGACATATTCACACCGGTTGCATTGGTCTTCGGTGGCCGTGGGGGTTTCGGTTGTATTGCAAGAATAGCTTTTGCCATCCGAACCATAAAAACGGTCAGGGCAAGATGCACTGTCCTGAGGTAAGGTGGTGGTCGCATCGGCCGAACAGCTTTGGCATTGGCCGTAAATATCCAAAAAGTAACCGGTTTCACAGGCTTTGCGACATACCTCACCCCCCGATTGGTTGGTTCGCCACAAACGCTTTGTTCCACAATTATCGCATTGTGAACGCGGGACAGTTAAATCGTTATCAAATGAACAATTATAGCTGACTTTATCAGAGGCCAAATAAATACGCGGGGAAGAGGTGTCTTTACACAAATTGCTTTCCGATTCGTCCGTGTGGTACCATGATGTATCGCTGCATTCACGACAGGTGCCGTTCCAATCGTGGAATTGACCCGCTTCACAGGGCTTGGCACAACCCCTTTCACCCGATTCAAGTGTGATCATACTGCGTTGGGTGAATGAATCGCACAAACGGCACGAACTTTCTTCTGTTACAGGGACCGAATCGGTATCACAGGCGTAACAATTGCCTTGCTTGTCATAAAATTCGCCCTCCGCACAGGTGTTTAATTTGCATTCGCCAGATTCAGCGTCATAACGGCGGCGAGAGGCACCACACACCAATATACAATCATCCGATGAGTTGGTTATAATGGGTTGCGTGACAGAACAGTTACGACAAATGCCGTCAGAACCGACAAAGCGAGGATCTGTTTCAGTGGAACAAACCGAACAGGCGTTGTCTTTATCCGTAAATTCAACCGTCGGACAGCCACAGGATTCAACCGAAACAACACTGTATGTACGCAATAACGGATTCCATGCAAAGTTGGTGGTGGCATTGCAACATACTTCGCCCTTTAAGGTGCCACCATTGGGGCAAATACAATTATAGCCGTTGGCGGGATCACGTTCCTGATCACCTATACATTTGGGCTTGCAAGCACTGATTTCGGGAACATTTTCGTAACCCGCTGTAGCGCAGACGCATGAACCATCGTTGGCTGTATCGTGTCTTTGATCAGCTCGACATACATTCATACACTGAGTAGTGCCATTATCCAAGGTCACAATCTCTTGACCAGTGGGACATTCACATTTGTTGGTGGCCATATTCCATGCGGTGTTGGCTATATCGCACTTACATTGCGCCGGTACGGCTGAACCACCCTGACCTGTTAAGCTGGTGCCTGAAGGACAGGAAACCGGTTCACCAAGTGCACAATAGTCAATTGGCGTTGAGCTACATCCCAAACTACAACCTAAATCTGCATTACAATAACAATCCAATGAATCACTAAGCTGGAGTTCCATTATCGGTTTTTGAGGAGTTCCTTTACTTCCTCCATTTGTATCATTTAATTCCCAAGCAAGCCACATACCATGATTATCCACAGCATAAAGCTTTACTTTTTTCCCAGGCAGAATACGATATATAACACCATCCACATCATGATTGTGTGTTGTTTCCGCACCACGGCAAAGTGTATTTCCATCCTCATCCGTTATTAAAAAAGTATCATCGATATGTCCTTTTACATATAAGTTATATGGACATCCAAAAGGTCCCAATTCTTTAATTAATCTGGATTCACCTTTCTTTGTATCACCAGCAAAAACAGCAGATTCAATAGTCACTTCCTCTGATTCAAAGCATTTTGTACATGTTTTAGCAATAGAATTCCAATACGTTCCTTCTGGGCAAGATTTGCATATGTAATCCGAAACATCACACCAAGGCGCATCATTTTTAATACACTCCCCTGTTTGTCCTGTTGAATAGTTCGCCAAACATGACGTACATGTTTTTGTATTATTGTTCCAATAAGTTCCATTTTCACATGAAACACATTCATTATTTGAATTGCAAACAGGCATTTGTGAATTTGTACAAGCACCTGTTAATCCTGTACCATAATTCGCCAAACAATCCACACAAACACCATCTTTATTTGCTTTTGGACAATCCTCACATCGGCCATCGGCATTACAAACAGGTGTTGTTCCAGAACAGGTAATCGGTGTTTGAACAACACATCCGTTTGAATCTTCTATTTTGTCGGAAATTAAACAACTCTCCACAGGGGGTGAACAAATTTTGCATGTATGATTATTCGAATCCCAAACAGGTTTATCCGATGGGCATGGTTCACATTCTCCCGAAACTTGATTGCATATGGGTGTTTCATCAGAACAATAGGTTATTTTTGGGGACGGACATCCATTAGGTAAAATTGTATTATAAACGGTACCTGCCGTTACACACGGAGGAAATGTTGGACACAAATAGCATTCATTCCCGTCTTTATAATAACCTTCATCACACTCTTCACAAATACAAATCCCTAAATGAGGGACTTTTGTTTTACAATTTTCCAACAAAGTATCATCACATGGATTATGGCACTGCCCATCAAAACAATATCCGGCATCTTCTGTTGTTCCAATGGTACACAAACCTGAATCTTTATCTGTTATTTGCCCTGTATCCGAATTACAATCTTGACACTCTGAGACAGTTAATCCTTCACAACAATTACCTGAATCAGGACAAGTTTTTGAAACAGGACACCACTTTTTATTTGCTTTTTTACAATTAATTTCATTTTCTTCCACACATTGCCCATCAAAAACCAAATATCCTTTATCACATACACAAACGCCATATTGTTGAGTGGCGTGATCTATTCCATTACAATCACCTTTTTTTATTATCACTTCGGGACAAAGTAAATTCCCACAAATCTTTATACCTATTGATGAAACGCCATCTGGATTGTTTTTACGTTTACTGCCTCCACCAAAAATACTACCCCCAGCAAAAGCTACGCTTGCGGCTAATACACAAAACAATGCCAAAGATAATTTCTTCATCACCCTTTATTACCCTCCGCAAACATCCCCTAAATTTATCACCTTACCATTCAAAGGAACTGTAATATCCTGCATTGATCCGTCTTCTTGAATCTCATCCTTCAATGTAAAATCAACATCTGATACAAACTTTTGTTCTGCCATTTTTGTAATCAAATCCCGACAAAATGCTCCCTTTATTCGACTTCCATCTTTATGCGTTACTTCTGAAACGAAGGAACCATCCAATTCAGGTGCTGCATGAAACGATATCTTATAGCCATCAACAATTGTTGTAAACTTTTCCAAAAAAGTATTCATCTGATCGATATCTTTATTTTGCGCATTAACCTGAGATGAATTAATTTCAATAATTTTTTGTTGTAAAGTATTTAAAATCACATCTACCTTTTCGCGTTGAATCATACGAGAATACAAAATCAACCCACCAACGGATAACACCCCCATAACGATCAAAACAACCAACATTTCCGTTAAAGTTCGACCCGCCTCGTTTTTCATTTTATCCTCTTTTTAAAAAGTATATCTGACACCGGCTGTAAATTGATGTTCTATAGAATCAAATTTAACCTTTTGCTTTCCGCCATTAACATTCCATTCGCTATCACCGTTGTTTATGTAACGATATCCCGCATCCAAAGCCCAATTTCTGTCTATATTATAACCAAGACCAGCCATCAACTGATAAGCAAAATTAGTATCCTTACTTTTTGAAACAGAAGACACTGCTCCCATAATACCCAAACGATTCTTAACCTGAGCCAAACCGATACCAGCACCAATATACGGACGGAAACGAGTATAAGTCGGAATATCAAAATAACCGTTCAACATATAGGAACGATAGGATTGAGAACCTTTTGAAAACTCACCATAAATAGGATTAAATTCACGAGTATCTTTGGCTGTTGTTAAAGTCTGATTATATTCCAATTCCGCCCGAAAGGCACATACTTTAACACCACCGGCAACAGAGACTCCCCATACGCCATCTGAATCTGCTGTTTTAAAAACTGCACTTTTATCCGAAATAGCACCATCCATTTTTAAATCAGAATATGTTCCTTTTACCGAAACATACGGACGCATATAAACAAGTGATTTCTGTTGTGATTCTGCCCATGCCGCACCAGCAAAAAAAATCACCCCCAAACCAGCCAATAATATCTTTTTCATCCTTTATCCTTTCTGTTATTTAAAATTTAACATAACACCTTATGAGTAGTCTAACTATAAAAATTCAAAATTGCAACAAAAAATATCACTTATAAATTTACTTTTTAAAAGCGTTTAATGCATCAACCAAAGAAGAAGGGTTATTTATTTGAAAAACCCAATTTTCATGAATATCAACAATACAAACATAGCCACAAATTCTTTCCCTAAATTCCCTTAAATATCTCAACTTCATTTTACGTTCTTCTTCACTGTTTGCATAAAAACTATCCATTTGAGGAATAAAATCATAAAATTTTACCCACTGAGAATCATTTTTTACTTCTTTTAATGCGTTATAATAAGGACGACGATAGGGACAGGTATCCTGTTTAAGCTCAGGAGCATACATCAACATTCGTTTATCCGTTAGTGACTGATTTTGAAAAAGAAACGAACGCATTTCATCCGATAAAGCAGAAACATAAACCTTTTTATCCGGGATAAAATACTCAGTATAAAGTGGACGACTATTCTGCCACCCAGAATAAATCTTTAGCATAACAAAAACAACCAAACAGAACATCAAAATAAAACGCAGATACCTAAAAGGATCTGGATACTCCTTAATAGTTCCTTCCGCTAAATTGGTTGTTTTTTTGTTATATTCCCCGTTTTGAGAATTCAAACCCGCCAATGACGGATCAAAATCAGAATCTGACATATTTTATCCTTTTTCTTGAAACATCCTAAAAAAAATATGAAATAATGTCAAGTAAAAAGACAAATAAATATTCTAATCACCTTTCTCACATCTTTGAATATGACCTCTGATTTGTTCTTCGTGTTTTTGAATATAATCAAAGCCTTGACCAAACAAACCAACTATTCCTTTTGCCTGATAAATCTTTCCCAAAGTTATCAAGATATTTTCACCATTTAAATCCAGTGTATAAAAATAATCATAGGCCGTTCGTACATCCCCAAAAAATACCTTTAATTCAGAAAAGCGGGCAAAAATATCCGTCACCATTTCCGAATAAATCCATTTTAAATGGGGCGTATCATATTCGGCCGGCAAATCATGAAAAAATTCATGCCACTTATAAAACCAAAAAAAATGTATTATTTCATGCAAGCTGGTGCGAAACATAACTTCATCCGACATACGATAGAACATATAAAAAGAATGTTTGTCCAAATAACGCGGGCTGATCGGATTGATATTCGGACAGGCAAACATATCGTTTAAAATAGAAGTTGCATCCACCTGAAAGGCCGAAGAAAAAGCCTGAGTCAATTCAATCTGATGGGATTGAAAAATCTGATTCCAATGTTTTGCCTGAACGGGCAATTGGGGTAAAATCCGATTATAAATCTTGGTCAATTCTTTTTTTAAAACTTTTTCACGTTCCAGCCATGGCAAAGCCAATATTTTTTCTTTTTCCAATTCAGGATAAACCCGATATAGCCAATCCCGCCAATAAGGCGTTTGACCATCTTCTTGCGTCCAAAGAGTGGTATCCAAAGCTTCATCCAAAGTCGGCACACGATAAATTAATTTCATATTTTAATTATAATGTAAAAACAAACAATACGCAACAAAAAAACGCCGGCGAAAAACCGGCGTTTTATTTTATTTATTTGGCGTTTAATACATACCGCCCATGCCACCCATGTCTGGGCCATGTGAATGACCGCCACAGGCACATTTTTCTTCGGGTTTATCGGCAACCATAGCTTCGGTTGTAATCAACAAACCACCGATTGAGGCAGCGCCTTCCAAAGCGGTACGCACTACCTTGGTCGGGTCAATAATACCCGATTTAAACATATCGGTATATTCATTATTGCGGGCATCATATCCCATGTTGGTGTTATAGGCTTCCAACAATTTGCCCACCACAACGGAACCGTCAACAGCGGCATTGGCCGTGATTTGACGAATGGGGGCCTGTAAAGCTTTGCGGATAATATCCACACCCACACGTTGATCATCATTGGCGGGTTTGACATTGTCCAAGGCCTTTGTGGCATATAACAAAGCGGTACCACCACCGGTGATAATACCTTCTTTTACGGCCGCACGGGTGGCATGCAAAGCATCATCCACACGATCTTTTTTCTCTTTCACTTCCACTTCGGAAGCTCCACCGACTTTAATCACAGCCACACCACCGGACAATTTACCCAAGCGTTCCTGTAATTTTTCACGGTCATAATCCGAAGAAGCTGAATCAATTTGAGCACGGATTTGTTCACATCTGGCCTGAATATCGGCTTTATCACCCGAACCATCCACAATGGTTGTTTCGTCTTTGGTGATTGTAACAGATTTGGCCGTTCCCAACATATCCAAGCGGACTTCTTCCAACTTCATACCCAAGTCAGCCGACACCACCTGACCTTTTGTCAAAATGGCGATATCTTCCAACATGGCTTTACGGCGATCACCAAAGCCGGGGGCTTTGACAGCAGCAATTTTCAAACCGCCACGCAATTTGTTCACCACCAAAGTAGCCAAAGCTTCACCTTCAATATCTTCGGCAATAATCAACAACGGACGGCCTGTTTGAATCACGGATTCCAAAATCGGCACCAAAGGTTGCAATGTGGACAATTTGGATTCGTTAATCAACACAAAAGGATTGTCCAATTCAACTGTCATTTTTTCGGCATTTGTCACAAAATACGGGGACAAATAACCACGATCAAATTGCATACCTTCCACAACATCCAATTCAGTTTCAATACCTTTGGCATCTTCCACAGTAATCACACCGTCTTTACCGACTTTTTCCATTGCACGGGCAATATCATCACCGATGGAAGAATCACCGTTGGCGGAAATTGTACCAATTTGAGCAATTTCTTCGTTGGTGGAAACTTCTTTACTGCGGGATTTGATATCTTCCACAACTGCAGCAACGGCCATATCAATACCACGTTTTAAATCCATCGGGTTCATACCGGCGGCAACAGCCTTACACCCTTCGCGGATAATGGATTGAGCCAAAACTGTGGCGGTGGTTGTACCGTCACCGGCAACATCGGCCGACTTACTGGCCACTTCACGCACCATTTGAGCGCCCATATTTTCAAACTTATCGGCCAATTCAATTTCTTTGGCAACCGACACACCATCTTTTGTAATGCGGGGTGCACCATAGGCTTTGTTCAAAACCACGTTGCGACCTTTGGGCCCCAAAGTGACCTTTACCGTATCGGCCAATAAATCAACACCCTTTAACATTTTTTCACGGGCATTCACACCAAATTTGATTTCTTTTGCTGTCATGATTTTTCCTTTCTTTTTATGACAAATGACCCAAAGGACACAAACCGTTTATTCTAAATTTCTTCGCTAACCACGCTCATCAATAAGAATAAAAAGGGTTCGCGGTCTTTTGCTGTCATTTTTTTCCTTTCTAAATTATTCCAAAATTCCAAAGACTTCTGTTTCTTTCATAATAACCAAGTCTTCACCGTTGATTTTAATTTCGGTTCCCGACCATTTACCAAATAAGACTTTATCGCCGACTTTCAAGGTCATTTCAACCAATTTTCCGTCATCATCACGACCACCGGGACCAACAGATACGACCACACCGGTTGAAGGTTTTTCTTTGGCAGTATCCGGGATAATCAAACCACCGGCCGTTTTATTTTCTTCGGCCAAACGTTTAATCACAACACGATCCAATAAAGGTTTCAGGTTCATTTTTCTTTCCTTTCGTTTTAAGTTATTTGTATAATTTTTTTTGCTATTCAGGCATTAAAATTTAAATTATCTAAATTCTTCGCTAATAACGCTCATCATTAATATAATTTTTAAATTTTAGTTCCTTTCTGTTAATATAAAACCGTTATTTTTATATGCAGATTATATAGTACATATTTATGTAAAAGTCAAGCTTCAACACACAAAAAAACGCATCCAAAAGGATGCGTATAAAAAATAAAAAAACGAAATTAACCTTGTCTGGCTTTCATTTTCGGATTTTTCTTATTGATAACATAAACAGCACCTTTGCGACGGACAATTTTGCAATCCTTATCACGGGCTTTGGCAGATTTTAAAGATGAACGCACTTTCATAGTCTTTTTCCTTTCAATAAATTTAGGGCTATTATACAAAAAAGAAAGTACTTTGTCAAGCACTATTTTTCTTTTTAATCATGTCGCCGGATTTTTATATTGACTTATTCAATAAAACTTTATAGACTAAATTTGCTTTGCGCCATTGCGTGCAAAGTCGGAACAGAAATTCCGAACACAACGAAGAACCGCCCGTCGGGCGGATAGTTTTATAAATATATTGAATAGCCAACGCTGCTCGTTGTGGTAGTAATTTCAGCATCCGTCCACTTTTAAAGAAAGTGGATTTTTTAATGTTTGAAAAGGAGAAAAAATGACGGTAAAAAATAAAACAAATGAATCTGGCCGTAGTATGGTTGAAATGCTGGGCGTATTGGCCATTATCGGTGTTCTAAGTATCACTGGTGTTGCGGGATATAAAGCCGCTGTCAGAAAATCTTTGGCCAATAATTTATTGAATCAAGCCTCTATGCGTGCCACGGATGTCGCCACCCAAATAGCTTCAGGTAATTTGGATTCTTTGGGCAACGATGCTTTTGGTGGTGATTTAGGAAGTGGAATCACAATGTCCTCAGATGTAACCGGTCCTGATGGTTATACCGAATATAAGGAATCGGATGAACAATTTACCTTAACGATGGAAAGTGTTGATGAAGAATTGTGTAAGCAAATGCAAGCTATGGCCAGAGGTTCCCGTTCCATTGTACATAAAGTAGAATGTGTCAATACTCCAAGTGATGAGCTTGCTATTTTGACTTTTAATAAAAATTTATCAACTAATAAGAAAACAGAAAATGAAAACAATAATAGTTCGGGCAATTCTGGAAATGGCGGAACAACAGAAAGTGATCCAGCCTGTCAAAATGTAAATTGTCCAAATGGTTTAACCTGTTATCATGGAGAATGCAAGTGTAATAATGGCACATTTATATGCGGCGAACAATGTTGCAAAGAAGGAGAATATTGCGCACAAGGTACAGATAGCTCAACATATATTTGTGTCACTCCTACGGAAAGTGGAGGTTGTACTAAAAACAGTGATTGTTTGAAAGAAAGTGAATATTGTAAATTTACCAAAGGCTCTTGTACAAACCCAGGGATAGGAACTTGTACGCCTAAAGGAGAATTAATACCATATACTTTAGAGTTTCCCACTAGAAATTTAACAGTTTATAAAAGTTCTACTGCTATGAATTGGTGGGGTGCAGTTAACTTATGCCAAGCACATGGAAAACAACTTGTAACAATAAAAGATTTAGGAATTTCAGACGAATCTGGAGAAATTGTTTGTTATTATGTATATTCTAAAACTGCAGATCCTACATTACATTGTATTTGCTCAGGAGATGAGGGATGCGAGGAAACAGCAAAGGGGCTTACTCAGATAGGAACATCTGGTTCTCTTTGGTTAGCAGATAATCCTCCAAGTGGCTCCTGTCTTGCACATCGTGTTATCATGAATCTCTCAGCTATTGGTTACGACTCTCTTAATCGTGATACTTATTACGCTCTGTGTCGCTAATAAAAAAACAGCCCCTTGTTTAAAGGGGCTGTTTTTATTTTTTCTTTTTAAAAGCAAAGAGCAAAAACAGACCAGCCAATATCAATGGAATTTTAACACCAAAGCGGGCATAAATAGTGGGAGATAAGGCCGATGGCAGGTCAGAATCCACCACACCTTCTTGCCCCAAATCCAATTTTTTCACAATACGCCCCATCGGGTCAATAACAGCACTGACACCTGTATTGGCCACCCGCACCAAAGGCAGACCTTCTTCAATCGCACGGGTTTGGGTCATTGCCAAATGTTGATGCGGACCAAAACTGATACCATACCAACCATCATTGGTGGCATTAAATAACCATGCCGGACGGCGATTTTTATCCACCACCCGACCGGAAAATATAACTTCATAACAAACCAACATACCCGCCGGCAATGTTTTTAAAACCGGGACGGTTTTTAACTTTTTCCCCTGATAAATATCCGATGATATCGGCACAATCTTTTCAAAGGGTAACCACCCCCGAAACGGCATATATTCCCCAAACGGCACCAAATGGGCTTTATCATAAAAGCCATGAATATCCGTTAAATCATCCAATACAAAAATGCTATTAGCCAACAATCTTTTATCGGGATCAACCAAACGCATACCACCGGTCAATAATACCATCCCCTGCCCCATGGCCGACATTAAACGCAAGCGGTTTCCTTCATCATAATTAACCCAAAAACCAACCGCTGTTTCGGGCCACAGGATATGCGTAATACCCGAATTATTTTCACGGGAAAGACGTATCAATTTTGCAAAATTTTCTCTCTCAGCATCCGGATCCCATTTTAACGTTTGCGGGATATTCGGTTGCACCAAACGCAAATGTGTCCCCCACACAAAAGTGGAGGGTTGGACATACAACCGCACGCCCCCCATAATAAGCGTCATACAAAAACAAAAGCTAACTAACCATAAAAATCGGCTTTTAATTCCCAAGGATAACGATGCGAACAATAAAACAGTCAAACCGCTGAGTCCATAAATACCCCATACGCTGACGCTTTGCATCACAGGCAGATAATCGTTCCAGATATTACCCATCGGATTCCATGGAAATCCCGTGAACAACCATGAACGCACCCATTCAAAAATAATAAAAAAGCCCGAAAACGCCAAAACACGACGCCAACCTGATTTAAAAAATGAGGCCCCTAAGGCCGAAAAGCCCCAAAACAGGCCAAACCATAAACCAAATCCCAACCAAACAAGAGGTATCAATCCGGCAAAACGACCACCATCCACCATCAAAGCATGGGTCAACCAGTGCATCCCGACAGCACCCATTCCAAAACCAAAGAAAAAACCATCAAAAAAAGACATTTTATGCGTTTGTTGTTGATTCAACACACGCATTAAAATTGCAATACCCAGTGCGGTCAATGGCCATAAAAAACAAGGTGCAAAACCAAAGGCAGACAAACCACCCAACAAAATCAAAAATAAAAAAAGGTATTTTTTTTGTTTCAACATAGTTTGAATTTAGCATAAAACATATTGAAATGCAATTTATTATTGATTTTTTGTAAAAAAAATTTTATCCTGTTTTTCAAAAGAGGTAAGCATGCGTTTTCGTTTAGTATTTTCTGTTGTGGCTTTAATGTGTGTTTTTTTCGGATTGGCTCAATTCGGTCCAATGCTGACAGATTTGTATTTTAATAATACCCGTTCTGCCCTTTTATTTGCCAGCAGTGGTATTTTTACTTTTTGTGTATCGGCTTTGGCCTATTGGATATTGAGACCAAAACAAGATGTCCCACTGCGTACCAAAGAAATGTTTTTAACAACAACTTTGATTTGGTTGATTTATGCAATTTTGGGGGCTTTACCGATTTATTTATCTGTTTCAAATTTATCCTGTGTGGATGCTTTTTTTGAATCAATGTCGGGGTTGACCACCACAGGCGCCACCATTTTATCCGGCTTGGATACAATGTCACGGGGATTATTAATGTGGCGTGCCATGTTACAATGGCTGGGCGGTATCGGTGTTATCTTAATCGCCGTAACCATTTTGCCAACATTACGCATTGGCGGTATGCAGTTTTTTACCACCGAATTTTCGGGCGATGCCATGCGCCAAAGCCCAACCGTTTTACAAACAATGCATATGATCTTAACGGTTTTTATCACATTGACATTATTTTGCACCTTATGTTTAAAAAGCGCCGGCATGAATTGGTTTGATGCTTTGGCCCATGCCATGACAACCATTGCCACCGGCGGTTTTTCCACCCATGATGCCAGTATTGCCTTTTACGATTCCCCTGTCATAGAATGGGTTTTAATTGCTTTTATGTTTTTGGCAGGTCTGCCCTTGGTAATTTGGATTCAACTGTGTAAACGCCAATTTTTCTTGATCCGACAAAATGCCCAAGTCAAAACATATATTCATTTTTTACTTATCGCCTTGGGTGTTTTATTGGTGGGTCGGTGGTTAGGCGGAACATTATTGACGGATAACACTTTCCGTTCTTCTTTGTTTTCATTATTATCTGTTATCACAACCACAGGTTTTATCGGTGAAAATTATGCCCTGTGGGGATCATTCAGTGTTTTATTCTTTTTGTTTTTAATCAGTGTCGGATCATGCGCCGGTTCAACATCAGGCGGTATTAAAATGTTCCGCTTTGCCATCATGGGACGACAAATTTCATCACGTTTAAAAGCCTCTGTCCAACCACATGCCGTTGTCGTGCCACGTTATGGCAATCGCCCGATCAGTGAAGAAATATCTTCATCCGTTTTGTTTTTTATCGGCATTTATTTAATATCCGTCTGTATTGGCACTTTATTGCTTTCCTTAAGCGGATTGGATGTCATAACATCACTTTCGGGGGCGTTAACAGCCATTGCCAATGTAGGCCCTGGATTAGGCAATTCCATTGGGCCAGATATGACCTTTGCAGGATTACCGGATATGGCCAAAATTTTAATGTCCTTTATGATGCTATTGGGGCGTTTAGAGTTTATCACCGTTATTATTTTGTTTGTTCCTTTTTTATGGAGGCGTAATATATGAATTTATTTGAAGAAGCCCAAAAATTTATGGCCACCCGTCAAAAACCGATTGAAACCGAACAAAGCTTTTTATCAACGAACGAATCAAAGGAAAGCTTTATCAGGGAATTAAAAATGATTTATGAAAACGCCACAAACACAGAAATTGAACGGGCTTTAAATTGGGTAATGGAACAATTCAATCCCCCTTATAATAAATCGGAAATTTTGAAAAAAATTCGCATCAAATTAGAGGATTAAAAGGTCGTTTTTTACACCTTGAATTTTTTGATGTTTTCGGGTATAATCAAATCATCACGAAAGGATGATAGATATGTTGGCCAAAACACATTCGGTTGCCTTTAACGGTATTGATGTTTTACGAATTACAATAGAGGTTCAAATTTCACGCGGTATGCCCAGTTTTACCATTGTCGGTTTGGCCGATAAAGCCATTGCCGAAAGCCGTGAAAGAGTACGTTCTGCATTGCATTCCATCGGTTTATCTTTGCCGGGCAGTCATATTACCGTGAATTTGGCACCGGCAGATGTCGTTAAAGAAGGTACTCACTTTGACCTGCCCATAGCGGTAGCGTTATTGGGGGCGATGGAGGTTATTCCCACCGATAAAATTTTAAATACGGTTATGATGGGCGAGCTTGGCTTAGACGGAACCATTCGTCCCGTATCGGGCATTTTACCGGCCAGCGTGGCCACCATGGGCTATCAAATGGGCTTTGTGTGTCCCGCCATGCAAGGTGGAGAAGCCGCTTGGTCGGGCAACAAAAATATCGTCCCTGTCAAAGATTTATTGCAACTGATAAATTATTATAAAGGTCAAGAGGATATTTTACCACCCAAACCGGCCGAACAAAACACCGTTTCAGCGTATGCATTGGATTTAAAGGATATCAAAGGTCAGGAAAACGCCAAACGTGCCCTGGAAATTGCGGCTGTTGGCGGGCATAATATGTTGATGATTGGCCCACCGGGTTCTGGTAAATCCATGTTGGCCAGCCGATTGCCATCCATTTTACCGCCTTTAACAACTCAGGAAATTTTGGAAATCAGTAAAATCCATTCGGTGGCCGGTCTGTTAAAAGATGGACAATTGATTACACACAGACCTTATCGTTCTCCACACCATTCCGCCTCAACACCGGCAATGGTCGGTGGCGGATTAAAGGCAAAACCGGGCGAAATTTCTTTGGCCCACAGGGGTGTTTTATTTTTGGATGAATTGCCCGAATTTCCCCACCAAACTTTGGAGGCTTTACGTCAACCGATTGAAACAGGTGTTGTATCGGTGGCACGGGCCAATTCGCATATTTCTTATCCCGCACGTTTTCAATTGATTTCGGCCATGAATCCATGTCGTTGCGGATATCTGGGTGTGGCGGGCAAAACATGTTCACGGGCGCCCAGATGTGCCGAAGAATATCAATCCAAAATATCCGGCCCGATGTTGGACAGAATTGATTTGCAAATTGAAGTTCCCCTGTTATCCCCATGGATATTGGGACAATTAGAAGGTGGGGAAGATTCCGCCACCGTTTTAGCCCGCGTGATTCAAGCACGTGCCTTTCAACAAAAACGTGGGCAAAATGTTTTGAATGCCGAATTGGACGGCACAAAGTTGGAACAAACGGCCAAGCTGACAAATGAAGCACGTCAATTATTGATTCAGGCGGCCGAAAAATTCCAACTGTCCGGCCGTGGTTTCCATCGGATGATGCGTCTGGCCCGTACCATTGCCGATATGGCTTTTTCGGATGAAATTTTACCTGAACATATTTCTGAGGCTTTGGCCTATCGTTTGCCCGAAAGGAAATAAAAAATGAAATCGGATCCTGTGTTTTTTATCATTCTGTGTTCTTTGATTGTCGGCGGATGTTGTGTGTGGCTGATTCAATTTATCCGACATCGTTTTTTACGCCGGCAACACCATTTGCAATTACAATTATTGCACAATATTCCCGTTGGTTTATGCTATGCTCATAATGGTAAAATTTTATTAAATAAGACCTGGCGTTTAATGTGGGATTTGCCCAAACGTCCCCGCACGATGAAAGACTTAATCCGCCATTTACCAGCGGAAGATAAAAACTTTTTTGTTCAAAATTATAACCTTTTAATTCAAAAAGGGATTCCCTTTGACGGTCTGATCCATCACGGAAATCAGGTTTTTCATTTAAGGGCTCGTCCTTTTGAAAACAACGCCCGTGTTTTTTGGATAAACGATTTATCACGTTATCAGGAAAAATTTGATACCTTAAATCAAAATTACGATCAATTGAATCAACAAAAACAATTGTTGGAAGACGCTTGGGAAAACTTCCCGTTTCCGACTTTCATCCGTTCGGCCCAAGGTAAGGTCATCTTTGCCAATCAGGCGGTCGGCAAAAATGAAACCAATGAGCTGAATCAATGCCATTGGCAAACACGCCCCTTTCAATCCGATGATTCAACCTATACTTTAACGTATGGACAGGAAACCAGAACCGAAGAAGAAATGCAATCTATGGTACGGGAAATTGCCACCGCCCACAGACGTTTGTGCCAAGAACTGCCCTGTGCCGTTTGCCTGTTTAATGCCAAGGGGCATTTGGTGGCGTGTAGCCCTGAATTTGCCCGTTTATGGCAATTGGATGAAAGGTGGTTGGATACCCACCCGGATTATGAAGATTTTTGGGATACTTTACAGGAAAAAGGCCTTTTATCCCGTGTGATGGATTTTTCGCAATACAAAAAACAGCAACGTGAACAATTTGCGGGGCTCAGCAAAACAGAAGAAATCTTCCTGTATTTGCCCAGCGGTCAGATTATCCGCCGTTTGATGATCCCCTTTGCCCAAGGTGGTGTCATTTTATTGGACGAAGAAAAAACAGGTTAAGAAGAAAGGAAATAAAAATGCAGAAAAAAGGTGATTCTATTTTTAATAATCCTGGATTTAATGAATGGGTCAGAAATTTTGATGTTAATGATCCTAAGTTTTTAGCGGAAGTCGACAAAAGAAGTAAAACTTCTGAAGCCTATATTAGTGATTTGGAAAAAGCCCAAAGGATAGCTGAAAGAAAATCAGATGCACAACGGTGGATTCCTGTCAGAGGCAAAAGAGAAAGAGCTTAAGATTCTCTCACTCTATTATTTCTAAAACACCGATTAATTTTTCCTTTAAGCCTGTTTCAAATACTCTTGCACAATCTGATCTGTACCAGAAAGTTCACGTTGTAATTTTTCGGCCAACAACACATTTTTATTACCCGAAGAAGAAATGCAATCTATGGTACGGGAAATTGCCACCGCCCACAGACGGTTGTGCCAAGAACTGCCCTGTGCCGTTTGCCTGTTTAATGCCAAGGGGCATTTGGTGGCGTGTAGCCCTGAATTTGCCCGTTTATGGCAATTGGATGAAACATGGTTGGATATTCGCCCGGATTATGAAGATTTTTGGGATACCTTACAGGAAAAAGGTCTTTTATCCCGTGTGATGGATTTTTCGCAATACAAAAAACAACAAGGTGAACAATTTTCCCAGCTCAGCAAAACAGAAGAAATTTTCCTGTATTTGCCCAGCGGTCAGATTATCCGCCGTTTGACGATCCCCTTTGCCCAAGGCGGTGTGATTTTATTGGATGAAGAAAAAGGCGGATAAAAATTTGCAATTCCTTTAAAATAATAAAGTTAGCTGCTTATCAATTTTTGGATAGGTTTATAGCTTAAACGGTGATGTGGTGTAATTCCGAATTGTTGCAGAGCCTGTTGATGAATCTTGGTGCCGTAGCCCGCATTTTTATCCCAACCATAGGCCGGATATTGTTTGGCCAAATCGGTCATAATCCTGTCACGTGTTACTTTGGCCAAAATGCTGGCTGCCGAAATGGAAAGACTTTTGGCGTCACCACCGATAATCGCCTGAGCCGGTACGGGTGTTTTTGGGGGCAACCGATTACCGTCAACCAAAATATGCGTGGGTTGAAAACCTTTTTGAACCATATCGTCATAGGCACGTTGCATCGCCAAAAAAGAAGCCTGTAAGATATTCAGATCATCTATTTCTTTGGCCGATGCCTGACCGATACCATAGGCGGGTGTGGAAGCAATAATTTTATCAAATAAAACCTCACGTTTTGCCCCTGTCAATTTTTTGGAATCGTTGATTTGTTGCATTAAATCATCGGGGCAACCATTCACCCACATCACGCATCCGGCCACAACGGGACCACACCAAGGGCCCCTGCCCGCTTCATCCAAACCGGCAATTTGACGAAAATCACCCAGCGCAGATTCGTATTGAAAATCGGGCATATCAGCCTTTCAACCGATGACAAATATCATTATAACTCATCAGGTTTTGAATCGGACCCAATGCCGCCACTGTCGGTTTTTTCACAAATAAACGACGGGCGTAATCAGCGATATCCGATTTTTGAACAGACATCACCTGATTCAAAATTTCTTCATCCGAAACAATGCGACCGTAATTCAACATCAAACGGGCATTACGATCAGCATGAGATGAAATTTCTTCGGATTGCATCAACAATCGGGCTTTGATTTGTGTTTTTACCCGTTCAATTTCCGAATCCGTTAAAGTATCCGCCACACGCAAAAGTTCATCACACAAAACAGGCATCAATTCGCCCACTTCTTTTTCACCTGTGCCGGCATAAATATTAAAGATACCCGTATCCGCATCACAATCCGATGAAGCACGAACGACATAAACCAAACCACGTTTTTCACGAATTTGTTGAAATAAACGTGAGGTCATACCACCACCCAATATCATCGCCAAAATCTTGGATGTCCAACGATCAGGGGATGCATAGCTTTCACCTTCAAAACCCAACAATAAATTGACCTGTTCATTGGCACGATTGACATAGCTGGCCCCTCCGGTATATTTGGCGGGTTCGCATTCCTGACCAATGTGTGTATTAACATCATTATATAACGCTTCACAACGTGCCACAAAATCATTATGTTTAACAGCGCCCGAAGCACTGATAATCATACGATTAGATGTATATTGGCGCTGCATATATTCCAACATCTTTTCGCTGGTCATTGTGCGAATAACCTCAGGATCACCCCCGATATCACGACCAAACGGTTGGTCGGCATAGGCCGTTTCATCAAAATTTTGTGCCACCACATAATCAGGGCGATCCTTATACATACTCAATTCCTGTAAAATCACACCCTTTTCGGTATCTAATTCCTTTTGATCCATTGTGGCATGCTGGATAATATCCGAAATAATATCCACACCTGTGAGCATATTTTCCTTTAACAAATGCACATAATAGCCCGTCATATCTTTGCCGGTATAGGCATTGATATAACCACCGACATTTTCAATTTCTTGGGCTATTTTCAGGGCTGAACGTGTCTTGGTTCCCTTAAAGGCCATATGTTCCAAAAAATGTGAAATGCCGTTTTCCGAACGTGTTTCATAACGTGAGCCGACACCCACCCAAGTTCCCAAAGAAATTGTTTGTGCATTTTCTATTTCTTCCGTAATAACACGGATACCGTTTTTTAAAGTTGTAATGTTTATCATTATGGTTCCAAATAAATAATTTTTAACAATTTATCCCAATAATTTGATAATTTACCACGCCATGTGGTATCAGGGGCCGCCATTGGGGTATAGGCACCCGCATTATTCAAATACCAACCACCCATGCCAGAGGCCTGAGAATCAACAGAATCAATCCCCCATTGGGCCTGATTGTTTTGAATATTATGAGAATTCATCATGTCGCCACCCAACATATTCGGCATGGCCACTTGACCAGAACGCAACCGCATCATTGGTGTGGGTTGACCGGCTTTCCATGGATCGGGTGTAATGGGACGTTGTTCCATAATACGGCGCTCTTTTGAAAAACGCAATAAGGCATATCCCGAACCACTGCCAATGACTTCACCATCCACATAGGTTGTGTAAAAAGCCCCCATACGACGCTGTTCAAAATCAATGTAATCCAATTGGAATTGAATGGAAATACGGCTGGTTCCCGAACGGGTCAACTGACATGAAAACAACGGGGATGAAAGTTGCATAATACCACGGCGATATAACGATAAAGAACCATCTGAAACCGTACAGGTCGGATAAAAACCATTGGCCTGAACCTGATAATCCAAGGTCAAACCATAACCATTTGAACGGGGTTCAACATGAACAATTCGGGCAAAAGGCACATTAAAACGAATCGTTGCCGCCGATGAATAACCAAAAAACTCTAATCCATCCTTAATACATGTTCGAGATGCCGGATCCGCTTCACAAAAAACGATTTGTTGAATAGTGGATGGAAATAATGTTGCCAATTCATCCACTAATTGATTTTTGGGCGAAAAGCTGACCGGTTGACAGGCGCGCCCACGACAAATCTGAGTGGGATAAGTACTGGCGTCAGCTGTGGCCGAAAACATAGCCATCGCACTGACACTTAAACAAAGAAAAAATTTTTTCATGTTTCACCCTCTTTTTCTTTTATACTAGCGACAAAAGAAATAAAATGCAAGCACTTTTATTTCTTTTTTGCCTGATAGACAGCCAAAGCTGATAAACTGGCTGTTTCTGCCCTTAAAATCGTTTGCCCCAAATGCCATTCAAAATCGGCATTTTGTTTTAAAATCTGTTGTTCTTTTTCGCTCCAACCACCCTCAGGCCCCACAAAAAAAGCCGGCGTTTGATCACAATCAAAATCCGCCCCTTGGCCACGTTCGCTCATCCATATAATACAGGCTTTACCCTTTAATTTTTTCAGCGTTTCATTTAAATCATTCGGTGGCATAATCTGAGGAATGTCCATTCTTTCGCATTGTTCACATGCCTCAATCATCACAGACTTTGCATGTTCCAAGTTGAATTTATGCACCACACTGCGTTCGGCCAAAATCGGATAGATATGCGTAACACCCAATTCTGTAGCCTTTTGCCACACAAAATCCATTGCTTCTTTTTTTATCAAAGCCGGACATAAAATACACTCATTCAAATTGATTTGTTGGCGGATTTGTTTTTGCACATTCAAAAAGGCCTTTTTTTTCACATAGCCTAAATGAGCCAACCATTCACCATCACGACCATTAAAGCAAACAATTTCGGCCCCTTCTTTTTGACGCATCACATGACACAGGTAGTGCGTTTGAAAGACAGAAAGAGCGATTTGGGCATTTTGTTTTAAATCATCATCAACAAACAAACGAATCATTTTTCCCCCGCCCGAAATAAAACTGCCGTTACATCATCCGACGGTGGCGGTGGCGCATGATTAAAGAAAGCCTGCATAATATCCTTCATCGCCTGATTCACATCCGTTTGACGCATCATCGGCACAACCATTTTTTGAAGTCCTTCATAGCCTAAGCGTTCACCTTGGGCGTTTGGCGTTTCAATCAATGCATCGCTGTATAAAAACAACATATCATTCGGATTCATCTTGACCTTATAGTTTTTATATTTCGGATTGGCCACGATTCCCAAGGGCATGCCTTCGGTGTGTAAAAACAACTTACGACCTTTATTGACCAACAATGGATTTGGTGCATTTGCCCCCGCATAAATCATTTCTCTTTTCTTGATGTCAATAACACCTAAAAACAAAGTGGCAAACTGACCACGGGGCAACAAAGAATAAAGTTGTTTATTCAACTTTTTCAAAAACTCGGCCGGATCCGACAAACGCTTATTCATTTGCGAAAACAGGGCATGCAAGCGGAAGGTATTTAAGGCCGCCGCCACACCGTGGCCCGAAAAATCGCATAAATAGACGCATAATTTTGATGCAGAAATCGGATGAATTTGCCAAAAGTCCCCACCCAAAGCCGAAGACGGGGCAAAGTATTGTGCCACATCCAAGCGATACTTTTTGCGTATATCATCCAAATCTTTCTTATCTGGTAAAATTCCCACCTGCATTTTTTGGGCCGAAGCCAATTCGGATTCAATTTGCGACAACTGTCTTTCCAAATTTTGAATCAACAAACGATTTTCCAAATGCACACGCACACGGGCAAAAAATTCCAACGGGTTAATCGGCTTGGTGATAAAATCTGTCGCCCCAGAACTAAACGTCTTTTCACGGGCTTCACGATTATCCGCGGCCGTTTGAATTAAAACAGGAATATCAGCCGTGGCTTTATCCTTTTTCAATTCATGCAAAACCTCATAGCCGTTCATACGGGGCATTGTAATATCCAAAACAATCAAATCCGGCTTGAATTCGCCCACTTTTTCCAAACCGGCCACACCATCGTTGGCCATGGCAACCTGATTGATTCCCATAATACTGAGCAATCGGCCCAACACAGCCTGATTAGACGGGTTGTCTTCAATGACCAAAACACGGCAAGAAGTTAATTCCGAATCCAATATGTCACGGGATAAAGCTGTTTGATTATCTTCGGGCGTATATTTTTCCGTCCAATGTGCCGCCGGCGTATCTGTCAATAAAAATGAAAGTGTCACTTCACGACCAAAATCTTCTATCGTACAGGAATCGGCCGTTCCGGCAATAATCCTAAGCCCCCTGCCCGATTTTGCATAGACACACGAAGTTGTATTCGGTGTACCAACCGAGGTATAACCATCCCCTTCATCACGAATTTTAATTTCCAACTTATTTTTATCCCAACAGGCCACTATACTCAATGACTTTTGGGCGTAAGACGGATCATTTAACCGATCATGTAATAAGCGAGCATATTCCACAAAATCACGGGCCGATTGACGCATAGAACTGTTCACATGCAAATTACCATGAATCAAGCCGTTCACAATAGATTCATGTAATGCAAAATGCACATTTTCAAATTGAGAACGTGAAAAATGCAAATGTCGATTCAAAGCCCGCATAAAAATTTGCGCAATATTAGCACTGAATATCACCGGACAAGTCAATAAAAAGCTTAAACTGTTGGGCAAAGTTATTTGAGATGTTTTTTTAAAAAACGATTCAATTGATTCAGATAAAGCCGATGAATCAATAACAGAAGAAACGGGCAAAAAAAACAATTCGGATAACTTGTCTTCATCCAAATCTTTGGCCAAAACTGCCAATTTTTTGGGGAAGCTTTGTTCCAAACCGTATTTAATCAATGGCTTATCATTACTGGGCCACAAAGGGGCCTTTAATTTTTTGCCCATTTGGCGAATCGTTTTTATCGGTAAATGATCGCCGGTTAAATAAATCATTTTTCCCCCATTTTTATTGATTTAAAACAAAAACTTTTGTGCCTCAGCCAATTCTTCGGGCGTATTGATATCAGCGGGCGCCTCTTCAATCAACTTTACAGACGGCACAATCAACGCATAAATACGCATGCCGTTTTCCAAAGCACGCAATTGTTCCAATTTTTCTGTTTTTTCCAATACACCCTCGGGTGAAGCAACAAACTTTTTCAATGCATTTAAACGATACACATAAATACCGATATGCCAATAAGCCTGAGTACAGGCATCCGCATCACGATTAAACGGAACAGGCGAACGTGAAAAATAAAGCGCCTGTGCATAATCCTGACCTTCCGACAACCCCATGGCAATTTTAACCATAGCGGGATTTTGAATATCTTTCGGATCGGTAATTTTTTTACCAACCGTCATCCAATCGGCACCGGTTTTATCCAACAATTCAACCAAGCGCAAATTTAATGCCGGATCCACATTGATACCATCACCTTGAAAATTTACAACCGTATCATACTTTGTTTCATCGGGATCAATTTGTTTCATGGCCGCCACAATACGATCCGTTCCCGATGGCAAATTCGCATCGGTTAGAACAGCCTGCGCCCCAAAACTTTGGGCCAATTCTACAATTTCCTGATCACCAGCCGCAATATAGATGTCTTCTTTGGGATGAACCTTTAAGGCATGTTCATACACATGTTGTAATAAAGGCTTACCATTAATCATAGCCAGCGGTTTATTAGGCAGACGGGTTGATTTCAATCGGGTTGGAATTAAAACGGCAACTTTGCTCATCCTGTTTCTTTCCTTTATTGATTAGATTGATTCGTAACAGTATTTAAATCTATATCTGTTTTTGATTCAGATTTAATTTCTTGAGGGCTATCCTGCTGTTGAACTGATTCAGATGTCAACATTTCTGTTTGTTGTTTATCCTCTTGAACTTGTGGCTGAGCTACCATCTCTGAAACAGTTACATTTTCTTCAACCTTTACTTCCTGCTTAACTTGTTCGACTACACCTACTCCAGACATCCCAACAGATACAGAAGGCTGTACATTTTCCTCTTGATTTTGGGAACGATTATTGAGATCACAACCTACCATTTTTTGAATATTTGAATAGCCTTTTTCTGTCAAAATTTTAATTAAACCTTTATGTAAGGCAAAAACGGCCGCTGGACCAGCATAAGTCAACGCAGCCGTATCCAATTGAATTAATGATGCCCCCGAAGAAATCATGCGATAAGCATCCTCAGGTGTCAAAACGCTTCCATAAGAAATAATCGGCAAGCGACCTTCCAAATTACGATAAAATTGAGCAATTAAAGTAACGATACGGTCCTGTAATGGCTGGCCATACATCATACCTGTACGGAAGTTATCCTGAACATTTTCAGGCAACATCTTGGCATTTTTATCCAAAGACAATGGACCACCAATAATCACTCCATCAGCACCGCCTTCCAAAAGATTTTGAACAACCAAAGGCACTTCCTGAATTGTGATATCTAACGGTACTTTTACCAAAACGGGGGGCGTTTGAATCGGAGCCGCCAAACGAACAGCCTCTTTTACTGACTTAATAATCGGTACGATGCTGGCTGCATCCACAATCATCATTGCCAATTCAGAATTGGGATGTGAAAAATTCAATGTAATATAATCACAATAAGGTGATAATTTTTGCGCCATCAGAATAAACTCCTCCTGATAAGTAAAATGACGCCCCTGTTTAATATTTTGTTCCTCAGAATCCGTCGGAATTGCAATATCAACACCAACATAATGAGGCAAGTAACGACGTTTTACAAACCACGGTAAAATTCGCATAATTCCTGGATTACGATAACCACGACACACTGACGCAATTGCTTTTTCTTTTTTCAAATAAAGAACATTTTTTTCAGGCATTTCTTTTTCCAAAGTGTAAGGACCAAACTCACCAAAAGAATACCCCATAGAAATCAAGGAATCCAAAACATTCCCCTTTTTGTCCACGCCTTCCCCAATTCCTATTGGCGATCGAAATGCATGTCCCCATAAATTTACAGATAACACCGGATCATTTGCTGGTTGACGTGGAAATGCACCATCTCGTAACCCCCAATACATCAGTTTATGAGACCATCGGGGATTAATCAATTGAACTAACCACCAAAAAACACGAAATAAAACATTACCAACACTTGATTGTTCTTTCGACATTAAAATCCTCCTGTTTTTATCTTTTTTGTCGTTTTTTTTGATATTGTATAAAAATCTGAAACAAAGTGCAAGGCTGTTTTTTATAAAAAGTCTTGATTTTTTGAAAAAAAAATTGTATACTGCTCATATCTGAACATTTTTGAAAGGATTTACTATGGCTCGCGTTACCGTTGAAGAATGCATTAACAAGGTTCCCAACCGCTTTGATTTGGTTTTATTGGCCACTGGTCGCACAAAATCTTTGGAGGCCGGTGTTCCGTCTGCTTTGGACCGTGAAGATGACAAAAATTCAGTCTTATCTTTGCGTGAAATCGAATCCGGCACAGTGGATACAACTCAATTGCGTGAATCCGTTATTGCCAATATGCAACGCTACGCCACCAATGTTCAGGATGCTGTTGAAGCTCAGGACTTAAAAGAAGTGGAAGCTGAAATCGCCGGTGAATCACCCATGTATGGAGATTCAGAATTTGTCGAATCTGATTCTTTCCAAGTTGTAGGGGTAAATGAAATAGACGGCTAAATTCTCATCCAAGGGGAGGGAAAGAGAAAGTGCGCCAATACGAATTGATTGAAAAAGTAAAATCTTATCAGCCTTCGGCCGATGAAGATTCTTTGATTCGTGCTTATGTTTTGGCCAGCAAAGTGCACCACGATCAACGCCGTGAATCAGGCGAACCTTATTTTTATCATCCAACTTCCGTTGCCCAAATTTTGATTGAATACAAAATGGATGCGGATACGATTATGGCCGCTTTATTACACGACACGGTGGAAGATACCCCAACAGCCTATCAGGATATCGAAACTTTGTTTTCTCATCAGGTGGCCGAATTGGTGGAAGGTGTTACCAAACTGAATAAAATCCAACTGATTGACGAAGATGCCAAACAGGCACAAAATTTTCAAGAGCTGGTTTTAGCCACCAGCAAAGATATCCGTATTTTGATGATTAAAATGGCCGACAGATTACACAATATGCGCACTTTATCCGCATGTAATGCCGAAAGCAAGCGCAAACGTATTGCCATGGAAACATTAAATATCTATGTGCCATTGGCCGAACGAATCGGTTTGCATAAAATAAAAACAGAAATGGAAGATTTGTGTTTTCAAAATCTGTATCCCGAAGCTTATCAGAAAGTAAAACAACAATTGGCCGAATTTGAAGACAAAGGAAAAAATAAAATCAATACTTTGATTCGACATTTCCAAAAGTTATTAAATGACAACAAATTAAAAGCCGAAGTTATCGGGCGAAAAAAAAGCCCCTACTCTGTTTGGAAAAAATTGCAAAAACACCATGGTTCCATGGAAGAAATCTTTGACATCATCGGTTTGCGTGTATTGGTCAAAAAAATACCCGATTGTTATAAAGCCTTAGGTATTATCCACACAAACTTTCACGCCATTCCGGGCGGACGCTTTAAAGATTACATATCCAATCCAAAAGACAGCGGATATCGTTCCTTGCATACAAGCATATTGGGCCCCAATAATCAACGATTGGAAATTCAAATCAGAACCTATGAAATGAATCAAGAGGCTGATTTTGGATTGGTTGCCCATTGGGAATACAAACAGGGCTTTCATCGTGATGCCCATCAATATCAATGGATGAAAGAGTTATTGGATTTAATTGCCACCGCCAAAAATCCAAAAGAATTTTTAGAACACACCAAAATGGCCCTTTATCAGGATAAAATATTTGTATTTTCCGATAAAGGTCAGCTGTTTTCATTAAAACGGGGTGCAACGGTATTGGATTTTGCTTATCAAATAGATATTGCTTTGGGCAATTCATGTGATGGGGCTTTGATCAATGGACGCAAAGAAGGTATTGGTTATGTTTTAAAGGATGGTGAAAGTGTTCAAATCCTAACAAAAAAAGTTGAACCTGATCAATCGTGGCTGACACAAGTTACAACAGCCTTTGCACGGGCCCAAATTTTGGCAACTTTGCGTAAAAAACAAGCCATTCAAGAACGAGAACAGGTTTTAAATAATATCAAAAAAGCCGCCGAAAAAGCCCATTTAACTTTTGTAAAAGCGGATTTAAAAAATTGCCTAAAACCTTTAAAGTATAAAACGGTTGAAGCTTTATTGAATGATGTGGTTAAACAAAAAATAACCATTCAAAAAATTCTGAACACCTTGCATCCCAATATCAAATCCAGCTTTTATCAAAGAACCATCGGTTTGTTCAAAAAGTTCAAAGATTCATCACAGATTGCGCCTATTTTAGGGTTGGCTCAATCGGATAAATTTACATTAGGCAACTGTTGTCATCCTGTTGTGGGCGAATCCATCGTAGCCATAGAGAATAAAAAACATCACTACACAATTCACACCCGTGATTGCGCCACTTTAAGTCAATATAAAAAATCCCCCGAAAAGTGGGTGGCGGTAGAATGGAATCTGTCGGATAAAAACAAAAATAAACAACCCGCCCGTTTACAGATTATATGGAAAACAGGACCAGCCACCATGGGTGTTGTGTTGGATTTATTGGTGAAGCAAAAAGTGGAAGTTATTCATATGAATACTTTAGCACAAAACGACAAAACAACGGAAATAATGGCCGATATTCAAGTTAAAGACATTAAACATTTAAATAATGTTATTGAAAAGATGAAAAAGCACCCGAAGATTATTTCTGTTAGCAAGGAGCATGGTCAATGATTTTAGGTATCGGATGCGATATTTTGGATATTAAACGTTTTCAAAAAGCATGCAACACAGCTTTTATCAAACGTGTTTTTACCGATAGCGAATCAAATTTTGCCAACACATTAAAAGGCAAAAGAAAAACAAATTTTTTGGCCAAACGTTTTGCCGGCAAAGAAGCCTTGGCCAAGGCCTGTGGCACAGGTATTGGCGATTTTATCGGATGGCAGGATATTGAAATTTTAAATGATGAAAACGGGGCTCCAATATTAAAATTATCAAAAAAGGCCCAGAAAAATATCCAAAAAAGATTTGAATGCCGCCAATTTCATACACATATCAGCCTGTCCGATGATAATCAGGCGATGGCGTTTGTTATTTTGGAAAAATAATTATTCCTCAATCACGGCAACCGGTGGTAAAACAGAGGCATCAATTGTATCGGATGGCGCTTCTTGCGTGTTTTCGGGCAAAGATTCAATCGTTTCTTTTTCGCTATTTTCTTCCACCTGAATGGCCTCTTGTGTTTCCTCTGGTGTCGATTTAGCCTTTGGTTTCAAAGCCTGTTCATTTTCAATAGCAATAGCCTGCAAACGAAAATAATGATCGGCATATTGTTGATAAGTTTGCATCAAAACATCATCACCTTGCATTTGGGCATCTTTGGCGGCCGCCTGATACTTTTCGGCCAACTGTAAAGCCGTGCCACGCAACTTGCCCAACGGACCCGTGGAATCGAAATTTGTATAGCGGAAAATTTGTTGCGTTTGATAGGAACGCACAGAACGATTATTGTTATTGTGGCGACGTGCCCGATTATGTTGGTTTTTCATATATCCTCTAAATTTTGTAAAATCTTGGGGAAAAATTCATCCCCGTTCAAAAACACATTTATTATAGCGAATTCAAACGGGGATGTCAAGAAAAAATCAATTTCCACAACTATATCCATTCGTCGTACACCAACTTGGACAATAGTTGGGCATACTCATTGTCTGTGTTGGACCAAAGGTATGCCCCGTTGATGATGAATATGAATAACTTTTGCAATAACGTGCATATCTGGCATTTAATATACCACCATCAATATATAAACCTGTCTCAACATCAGCATTTTCCACATCAAAATGCAAGCAAAAAATAATAGAAAAAAATGTCTTATAACTAATTTGTTTTTACGATAAAAAAGAAATTGTTATGGAATTGATGTTGCTGAATCAACATTCAACACCGCGTTAGGATAATTTTTAATACCTTGAGATAATAACGTAAAATCTCCTGTTCCGGCATCGGATGTAGCTTGGCCAAAAGCAGTGGTTGCATTAATTGTCCCCTCATTGCGAATTCCATAAATTCCACAATAAGAATCTGTGCAAGAATTTAAATGGGCGTATCCTTCTATATTTGTTGAGTTTAGAATGGCATTATTAAGAGCTAGGGCTACTCCTTGTGTATACGCCTGGGATGTTGCTTTTCCGATAATCTGGTCAACATTCGATGTTGTCGAACTCTGAAAAAATACCCCAAAGGCATGACATTTATTTCCAGAACATTCTGCTGTTCCTGAAACAGAAGTTCCTGTTATTTTAGCAGTATTGGAACCGGCAATTCTTACCCCATAAGATTGAGCGTTAGGTATATCTGTTGTTGTACTTCCAATAACTTTTTTAACTTTCCAACTCTCCACGACTGAGACACCAGAAGGTTTTGAACTTCCAATTCCTTCGCCTTTTACTGTTTCTGCCGTTAAATTCCAGGCCCAAACACCATCAAGATATCCATCAGAAGAATTGCTTTCTGCTTTCCCATAAACTTCATTACCTGCTGTGCATGTTCCTGCGCAACTTATTCCTCTGTTGCTTGTGGTGTTTTCATCCCCTATGGATTCTCCCGTAATGTTGTTTTCGGCGATTAAGGTCCCGTACAAAACATCAATTCCAGAATTGTATTTTGCATGGGCTGTTATTTTACCAATAACATTTTTGGCTGAAAGGTGTCCTCCACCGATATCAATGGCGGCATTATGATCTGTATTTCCTACACTAATTCCGGTTATATCTTCTGATACTGTTACATAAGAAGAATCAGAGATAGTAATTCCACTTCCGTTTTGATTTGTGGCGCTTAAATTTTTTACTTTGAAGGTGTTTGCCGATACACTTAGTCCACCGTCTATAATTAAATCACAATCAGATAAATCCATGTTTTGGGAAACGACCATATCACCTTTATAGTTGATTTGATTGTCGTTGAATGAAAAACCTTCTTCTGTTTGTGATTCAGCATTTAATAAAAGGTATCCCGTATCTAACATTTCTTGACAACACACATTATTACCACACAAAGAAACTTCTACACATCCTGTGGAATCTTCGTTTTGTTCATATCCTTCATTACAATAACAAGCAGTATTACCAATTTGATTGCCTTCAACAACGTTAGTGGATGAATTTTCAGGACAACCACTGGTTGGACAAGCCATTTCCATTGGACAATTAACGGAATATTTTTTGTTCCTAAAATCATATCCCACCGCATTCTGACCAGACAATCCACCACCACCACCAGCAAAAATCTGAATACCTGTATATTGAGAAGAATTAAGCGGTCCCATATTTCCATTATTAAACCAATAAGTGTAACCTGCAGGAGTATATCCCCAATAATCCGAAACAATTCCATTTCTTTTTAAAGCAGAACAAAAATTATAAGCAGTATCATAGGTAATATCTGTTTTTATAGCGTTATTTTTTACCACTTCTGTACATTCTACAGCTTTGCATTGACCACTGCACATTTGAGGAGCATTCGAAACATAATCTTCAGGATCAAAACTGCAATATTCTCCGGAATTACAGTCATAATTATAAGAACATCCTGTCTCGCAAAGATTGGGTTGACAATTACCCTGGCCATCGCAAAATCCATTATCTGTTCCAAAAGAAGAATTTGTTTTACATGATGTTCCAGAAGTTGCATATTCATATTCTTGAACACCATCTTTTGTTTGACAAGAAAGAATACAAGTTGACGGAGTGAAATTTTGACACATATCTAAAAAACATCCTGTTTTATCTTCATTCAGTTCATACCCTTCGTTACAATAACAAACAGTATTAGCTATTTGATTACCTTCAACAACGTTAGTGGATGAATTTTCAGGACAGGCACAAGCCGTTCCATTCCAAAGCAATCCTGCGTCACAAGCGCATTTTTCGCCCACTTGACAATTTACACAGGCGCTATGTTGATCATTGGCTTTTTTCCCAATTTCACAAACAGAACAAGCCGTCACACTGCCTCCAATACTATATTGATCAAATTGAGCACAAAAGACGCAGGTATTTCCGTTTTTGTAATAGCCGGCCAGACAGGTAAAACCGTTTGTATCACAAGTGTCCACACCCGTTGTCGGACATTGAACACACGAATTTCCGCTTAAATAATAACCATCTTCACATTCTGTCGGATTGCCATCTTCATCACATATTGCAACACCAGTTCCACAGGATGTGCAAGAATTTCCATTTTTATAATATCCGGCCAGACAGGTAAAGCCATCATCATCACAAGTAGCAACTCCTGTTGTTGGGCAAGCAATACACAAATTTCCGCTTAAATAATAACCATCTTCACATTCCGTCGGATTGCCATCTTCATCACAAGATAAAACATTTGCACCACATGATCTACATCTGATACCATCTTTATAATATCCTTCCTTACATTCAAAACCAGCACTTTGACAATTAATACTGTTTGTCGGACACTGAATACAAGCACCATTATGTAAAAAATATCCTGGAACACAACCTATGGGATTAAAATTTTCATCGCAAATGGTATTAGGCGGACATTCCTTGGGTTGAAGATTCCTATCTGGATTTCCCTGAGCAAATCCAGGAAATTTTTCAAAATAAAAAACAGCTTCATTATTGTCACAATTATCATCTTTTTTCAAAGCACCAAGATCTGATTCAAGTAATAACTCACACAAATGTTTATTTCCCAATGTTGTAATAATCCAAAACCAATCTTTATTTACCAGCCCTATACCATTTTCGATTTCAAAAAGAGTGTTGTATGGTCCGATTTCTGTACGTTTCATGGGTTTATGTTGTAAACCTGACATATTAATCTGCCGTGCATTTTTAATAGAAATAATACGTTGAGATAAAACATTTGTTTGGCCTTTCAAAGACATTGTATTCCATGTATAAAAAACAACACCGCTGATCAAGCATATGATCGCAATAACCAATGTTACCTCTATCAGAGTTTTTCCTCTTTCCTTACTATAAAACACACTTCCTCCCTAATAACAATATCTATTTTGCTGGCACCACGGTATATTTTGACATTGAGCCGATTCAGAACTGGTGAAAGGTCCTTCTTCATCTAATTTAACCAAAGAACAACTACTTCCCTTTACTCGAGTAGCATAATTTTGAAGATAATATTTTGCATTACCAACAAAAAGTTGGCCCTTTCCTACTTCGCAGGCCCCTTCATATTGAACAACCCGTGTTTTAAGGCTCTCCGAAACATTTCTTCCTACAAACAATGAAGCAACTGTATCCACTTGCATATCACCACTGCCATTAATAGAACCACAAACAATAGTTTGAGAATTAATTGATTTTCCTGAATCTTTTATACCTGCTAAACGAACATTCCCCGTAACCGTCAAATCGCCACCAACCGCTAAATGATTCCAGTTTCTAAAATCTTCATTTATGCTTACATTTAAATTTTTTCCCACAAGAATCTTTCCCATATTTAAAACATTATTACCTGCCAAAATATTAATACTACCATTAGGAACTGATATTTCAGCACCAAAATCAACATGGACAGTATATTGATTATCCTCATCAGAATCAGCTCTCTCGTCTGAAATAATAATATCACCATTTTTTGAAATAATTTTTCCCACAGCCTGAATTTGCTCAACAGAAATAACACCTTCTGCTTCACCAGAAGAGATAACTGATGCTGTTATATAATCATCACTTTGAACATTATGAACACGACCAGAAACAGACACATAACGTCCAACTTTAATAGGGCTTAAGACATCCCTTGACGTAAGCAAACTTTCACCAGAAGCATAGCCAAGTATTTTTACTTCAGCTGGAGCAACCAGTTCAAAGGTCATCATTGTTAAATTTCCACCAACTTTTAAATTTGCATTTGTATAAAAAGGTCCCATTATTTTCAAATCATCTGAACAAACTATTTTTTTACTGGAAATTCCAATTTCTGAATCAGAATCATTTTCATATGTAAAAATTTCATTACCAGAAGAATTTATTACTAAATTTTTTGCAAAAACATTACCCAAAATATATGTTTCTGAACCAGTTTCTATTCTCAAGTTACAATCCTGAAAATCCAAATCCTCTTTTATTATTATAGGTTCTGATGAATTTTGAGCTTTCAAGACAACCGTTTCTCCACTTAATGAAGCCTTTATATTACCATCCAACGAAATTGAGTTCACCAAAGAAGCACAATCAACATTTTTCACACACGCAGTATGATCCGAATTATGTATATAACCATCCGAACAAGGAGTACATTTTGTTGCACCTTCTGCACTGTAATGATTACTGGGACATCTCAGACAACCAGACTGTGTTTTATAATAACCCGCCTCGCATTTTTCAGAAGAAGTGGATGAAGCGGTCTTATGCCCTGAAGAAGGAGAATAAGAAGAACGCTTAACCGAGGCTGTGGGAGCAGCAACAGAACCAATCCCCCCTCTACTTCCGGAAACAGCCCCCCCCGTTCCACTACTCGAAGATTGAGAACAAAAACCTGGACCCAAAGTTGAACAGGGAACACAAGCACCATCAATCGAATAATAATTAGGAAGACATTCTATAGGTTCTCCATTATCATTACAATTTCTCACACCTTCTCCACAAGTTACACACTCCCCATTGAGCGGACGATAACCTATTTGGCATTCAAAAGCTTCACCCTCACAATTTGTACTCTTTTCCGGACATGGTTTACATTTTTTATCAGAAAGATAAAAACCAAAATAACAGTTAGTAATATTAAATTCCTCATCACATTCCGCATTTGCTGGACAAGCATCAGGTTGATTTTGCATATCGGGATCACCTTTTTGAGTGCTTTTATATTTAGAAAAATAAAAAGTTACTTCATGACGAGAAGAACATTTCGCCTTATCAACTCTGATATAATCAATCTCTGAATCAGCCAAATACTTACACAACATTGAATTACCAACTGTCACTGTTATCCAAAAGAAATTGGCATTTTTCTTTCCTACACCATTTTCAACCTTTAAAACAGAGCCATTTGGACCTTTTTCAGTTTGAATATCCTTATCCTCGCTATGAAGCTTTACAGACGCTTCACGAGCCGACTTCACAGAAACAACATATCTAGCAATCGTACGAGCTTCAACTTTTAAACGAGCTGAATTCCACAAAAAAACTGCAAAAAAACCCAATGATAAAACCGATATTAAAACTAATAACTTCCAATTGATTTTTCCATCTTGAATTAAAAACATTTTAATCCCCCTTAGTTAATTAAGATTAACTGTAAAATATTTTTTTTATAAATGCAAGCAAAAAATTACAAAAAAACTCTTGACTTATACTATTTTTTTTCATATAATGAGTTTAACTTTCTGTGTGTTTTGGAGAGTGGGACTTGAAAAAGCCCCACTTTTTTAACAAAAGGGAATAAAATGGAATTGATAAAAAAAGTACAAAATGCTGTAGAGCCCGCCCTGAACGATATGGGTTATGATGTTGTTCGTATATCCGTTCAAGGAACCACTTTGCAAACATTACAAATTATGGCCGAACGTCAGGACCGAAAAGAAATGACCCTGGATGATTGTTCACGCATCAGCCATACCGCCAGTGCTTTGTTGGATATTGCCGATCCGTTTGCCGGTAAATGGGTGTTGGAAGTTTCCTCCCCCGGTATTGACAGACCCTTGGTCAAACCCAATGATTATGAACGCTTTGTCGGTGAACAAGCCAAAATTGAATTAAATCATGAAATCAACAAACGCCGTCGTTTTAAAGGAATTATTCAGGGATTTAAGGATGGCTTTGTCCAATTGGATTTTGAAGGTCAAATTATTGCCCTGCCCTTTGATGATATCAGCAAGGCAAAACTGACTTTCCCAGAAGAAATTTTTAACAACAAAAAAGGAGCAAAATAAAATGCAAAATGCAACTTTACCCAGACCAGAACTGATTCAAATGGCCGATGTGTTGGCCCATGAAAAAGGCATTGATAAATTGGCCGTTTTACATGCGATGGAAGAAGGTATTTCCAAAGCCGGTCGTACAAAATACGGCCCTGAATATGATATTCGTACACATATTGATCCGTCAGACGGTTCCATTGAAATGGTTCGTGTTTTGACCATCGTGGAAACAGTGGAAGATGAATTTAAGCAAATTTCTTTGGCCGAAGCCCGCAAAAACAACAAGTTTGCAAAATTAGGCGAAGAAATCATTGATGCTTTACCACCAATGGATTTTGGTCGTATCGCCGCTTTAACCGCCCGTCAGGTGATTATGCAAAAAGTGCGTGATGCCGAACGCAATCAACAATATGAAGCCATGAAAGACAAAAAAGGCCAAATCGTGCATGGTTTGGTCAAACGTGTGGAAGCCGGCAACTTGATTGTGGAAGTCGGACATGTGGAAACATTGTTGCGCCGTGATGAATTGATTCCCCGTGAATCATATCGTGTGGGTGATCGCATTCGTGCTTTGGTATTGGATGTACGTCCCGAAATTAGAGGACCTCAGGTTTTCTTGACTCGTTCTCATCCGGATTTTGTAAAAGCTTTATTTAAGGCCGAAGTACCCGAAGTTTATGACGGTACAATTGAAATTAAATCTGTATCCCGTGATGCCGGTTCCCGTTCAAAAATCGCCGTGTATGCATCTGATTCAACAGTGGATGCCCGTGGTGCTTGTATCGGTATGCGTGGTATTCGTGTTCAAGCCGTCAGCACAGAATTACAGGGTGAAAAAATTGACGTGGTTACTTGGTCGGCCGATCCTGCCACCTTTATCATCAATGCTTTGGCACCCAATGAAGTGTTGAAAATCGTGATTGATGAAAATGCCAAAAACGTGGAAGTTGTGATGAACGAAGATCAATTGTCTTTGGCCATCGGTCGCCGTGGACAGAACATCCGTTTGGTCAGCCAATTGACCGGTTGGCACATTGATATGATGACCGAAGCCCAAGAAGCCGAACATCGTCAAAACGAAACAAAAGAACGTGTTGAATTGTTCATGAGCGCTTTGGATATTGATGATATGATGGCCCACCTGTTGATTCAGGAAGGTTTCGCATCCGTGGAAGACATTGCCTATATCGCTTTGGAAGAACTGACCGACATTGAAGGTTTTGATGAAGGTTTGGCCACAGAATTGCAAAATCGTGCAAAGGCCTATTTGGTTGCCAAAGAAGCCAAAATCACAGAACGTTTGAAAGAATTGAATTTGGCCAAAGATCTAACCGAATTTGAAGGATTAGATAACGAATTATTGGTTAAATTGGGCGACAAAGGCATTAAATGCTTGGATGATTTGGCTGATTTAGCCGGTGATGAATTAATGGAAATTGCCGGTAATATGACAGAAAAACAAGCAAATGAGATGATTATGAAAGCTCGGGAGCATTGGTTTAGTGAAGAGACACAATCACAGAAATAAAAATCCCAAAACGGTTGTCGGAACGCGCACCTGTTTTGTATGCAAAACGATTGCCCCACGTGAACAAATGTTGCGATTCGTGGGGCGACCGGGTCAGGTTGTGCGTTTTGACGATCGGGAAATTTTACCCGGTCGGGGTATGTGGTTGCATGCCAATTGCGATTGTTTAACAAAAGCCATTGAAAAACGTATCTTTTTTAAAGCCGCCAAAGGGACGGTCAAAATCCCCGAAAATTTAATGGATGATGTCAGGGAAAAACTGGTCCATCATCCCGAAAAACAAATCCTGTTTAATCAAGGAGGTATCCATGAGTGAAAAATTGACTTTATCCGGAAAAACACTTTCTTTGGGTGGCACTTTACGACCCAATGCCGGTGCACGCACAGGTGTTCAGGTGGAAGTGCGCAAACAACGCCGTGTAATCAACACCGAACAAAAACCGGCTCAATTGTCCGAAAATGCCGCGCAAAAATTAAAATTGTTGCAAGAGGCACAAAAAGTGGCTGAACATGCCAAACAATTGGAAATGGAACGTAAAGCCAAAGAAGAAAAGGCACGTCAAGAAGCCGAAAGAAAAGCTTTGGCCGAAGCCAAACGTCAAGCAGAATTGGCCGAAAAGCAAGCCAAACAGGAAAGCATGGAATCCGCCACAAGTTTTAATGATAAAAAACACAATAACAATGATAAGGACGATAACGAACTTTCCCCAAAAAAACAAAAAGAATTTGAACAGATGATGAATAAAAAAGCATCATTTGAACAAAAACGTCAAGGGAAAGTGAACTTAAACGCCTATAAACAATATCAACCGGCCGAAGATGATGACGGGGACGATGAAAATGGTCCACGCCGTCACAGACGTTCTTTGGCATCCATTAAACGTGCCAAAGAAAAGCAATATCAAAAATTCTTGAACGCCCAAAAGGGACCCGCCGAAAAGGTCATTCATGATGTTGTGATTCCCGAAACGATTACAGTTCAAGAATTGGCCGTCCGTATGGCCGAAAAAGGCGCTGATGTGGTAAAAACTTTAATGAAGATGGGGATGATGGTAACCATTACCCAAACCATTGATGCCGATACAGCCGAATTGGTTGTCACCGAAATGGGGCACCGTGTTAAACAACGTGTGGCCGAATCCGATGTGGAAAATGTTTTAAAACGTGAAGAAATCCCACAAGATCAATACCTGCCCCGCCCGCCTGTCGTAACGGTTATGGGACACGTGGACCACGGTAAGACATCTTTGTTGGATGCCTTGCGTTCCACACACGTGGCCACAGGTGAAGCCGGTGGTATTACACAACATATCGGTGCTTATCAGGTTGTTTTGGCCAACAAACAACGCATTACATTTATTGATACACCGGGGCATGAAGCCTTTACCGCTATGCGTGCCCGTGGGGCCCAAATTACAGATATCGTGGTTTTGGTGGTTGCCGCCAATGACAGTGTGATGCCCCAAACCGTGGAAGCCATTCACCATGCCCAAGCGGCCAAAGTCCCCGTTATTGTGGCCATCAATAAAATTGATGTACCAGGTGCAAATCCACAACGTGTACGCACCGATTTATTACAACACGGTATTGCCGTTGAATCCATGGGTGGTGATGTGTTAGAAGTGGAAGTTTCCGCCAAACAAAGATTGAATTTAGATAAATTGGTGGATGCCATTTTATTACAGGCCGAAATGTTGGATTTAAAAGCCCCGCAAGTGGGACCGGCTGAAGGTATCGTGGTGGAAGCCCGTATGGATAAGGGACGTGGTTCTGTGGCTACCGTCTTAATGCGTACCGGTACTTTACATATCAGTGATATTTTTGTGACAGGTCAACAATGGGGTCGTGTGCGTTCTTTGACAAACGCCAAAGAAGAAAAGCTGACAACGGCTGTGCCGGCTCAACCTGTGGAAGTGGTCGGTTTGAACGGAACACCTTCGGCTGGTGATGATTTTGTGGTGGTCAAAGATGAAAATACCGCCCGTGAAATTTCAGCCTATCGTGGTCGCAAAGCCCGTGAATTATTAAACATCAAACGCTTGGGCGGTACCGAAGGTTTATTGGCCAAAATTAAAGCCGGCGAAATGAAAGAAGTGCCTGTTTTAATTAAAGCCGATGTGCAGGGTTCTGTGGAAGCTTTGGTGGGTATCTTATCCAAAATCAAAAATGATGAAGTCAAAGTCAATATTATGCATGCAGCCGTCGGCGCCATCAATGAAACAGATATCACTTTGGCCCGTGCCAGCCATGCTATCGTTATCGGCTTTAACGTACGTGCCAATCCGGCCGCCCGTGATATGGCCAAACGTGACGGTGTGGATATCCGTTATTATTCCATCATCTATGATGTGGCCGATGATATGAAAAAGGCCGTGGAAGGTTTGTTAACTCCAGAAGAACACGAAAAGATTTTAGGCCATGCCGAAATCCGTCAGGTTATTTCCATTTCCAAAGTGGGTAAAATTGCCGGCTGTATGGTGACCGATGGTATGATTAAACGCGGTTCGAAGGTCAGATTGTTGCGTGATAACGTTGTTATCTTTACGGGTGATTTGGATCAATTAAAACGCATGAAAGACGATGTCAAAGAAGTTAAAGAAAGTTTTGAATGCGGTGTTAAATTGGCCAAATATGACGACATTAAAATTGGTGATGTCATTGAATCATTTGAAATTGAAAAAACAGCGGTTAAATTCGTTGCAAAATAAAAACGAATTTGAAATTTTAAAAGCCTTCCAAAATGGGAGGCTTTTTTATTAAGTTAAACAGAATAAAAAGAAATCTAAACTTTTAATTTTTCGGCCTCTAATGCTGATGCCTCTAACACAGATTCCGGTATTGTAATTTCAGGATGATTGGATTGCATATATTCAACATATTTGTATTCCACATATTTAAATAAATCAACCACATCTTGAACTTTTTGATAATCGCATGGGTGTTGTGTTCTGGCCTGATAACTTTCAACTAAAGCTTTGCCCCATTGTTCGTTTGTTCGACCCCAAAAACGCCCCAAATCAGCATGCCTGTCCGAAACAGAAGCAAAAGAAAAATCGATGATACCACTGACATGTCCATTATCAATCAAAACATTGCCAGGATTAAAATCGCCATGGATAATTGCCGGGGCTGTATTTTGCATTTCCATGGCACATAAAGAAGAATGTTTTTGTAAATCATAATCCCCCTGATGCACCGTTGCAAGACCGGCCAAGAAATCCCCCAAACTTTCTTTGATTTCATGTGGCATATCTGAAGTTGGAATCGCATGCAGTTCCTGTAAAAACAGGCTCAAATCTTCAATGATTTTGGCGCGTTCATTATTGCCCATTTTATCCATTTGAGAAGTCAGCGATTGTCCTTTAATCTTGTTATGAACGGAAAAAGGTCTATTTTGGCTCATATTCAATTGCATATCCGGGGTCGGCAAACTGACTTTGCCCTTTAAAAAAGAGCAAAATATACAATCTTTTACCATCATACGGGCAAAAAATAAATTTCTGGGAAAACGAAAAATATAATCTTGCACTTCACCCTTAACATCCATCGTTATGTTTGTCCAACCTGTTTGGATAACATCTGCATGAACCAAAACATCTTTGCCCATCAAATTTTCACGTATGACGTTTTCCAGTTCATTTTCATCCGGGGTAAAAAAGTTATACATCTTCTGACTCCATTAAATTTTTCATCCATTTTTTCTTGGCCTGTAATAATGTTTCCGGATTTCCAACGGGAAAATCCATCTGGCGATATTCTTGCAATACCTGAACGGCCAAAGGATCGTTCAAATGTGTTTTTTGAATCGGATCCGTCAAATGATGCGCCCATAAAATCAGCGTATCTCTTTCGGTAAAAAGTCCCGATTTTGTTAAAGCTGATAAACAAGGTGCCAAGGCATTATAAAAATAATCAGATGAACTCATCTTGACAATACGGCCTGTTGCTTGTTGACGTTGTTGAATAAAAAAATCAGATATCTTGCGTGGCACACATAAAACATGGGTTTGAATTTTATAATTCATTTTTTTTGCCAGCGTCATCAGGTAAAGATCAATTTCGGGTTCCAACAAAGTCATATCAAAAATAATATTTACCTGATTTAAAATACAGTGCTTATAAAACATCACCAATGCCCTAAGCGCAAAACCGTTTGTTTTTTCCCGTATTTGATCTGGGCATTGTTGTTGCCATTGTTGATATTGTGGATGAAAAGGCGCAAAAGCCCCCACATTGATTTTGATTACATCTTTATTTTGAAGTGCATTTTCCAAAGCCGGTACCAATTGTGAAGATTTTCCCGAACCTGATTGACCGGCCACCCGAATTAAAAACGGATTTTTTTGACCAATTATTTGACTTTGAAAATGCTGGATAATTTGATTTAAGGGCACTTTGTCCAGTAAATCTTCCTCGCACGGAAAAATTCGCTGAATAGCCTTAAAGGCCTGATTTTCCAATGCGACAAAAGAAGAATCCTGTAAAAAATGTATATCCATTTTCTCTCTCTTTTTTTAATAGGTGAATTATAACGTATCACTATTGAAATATCAATAAAAAAACACAACAAGATATTAAGATAAAAAATAATACCATCAAAAAAATAAATCAGCCCCAAAATTGAGGCTGATAATTTTTATGCCGGAACACACTTACTTCCATTCCAAACAGGACGAGTAGCAGGGCAACAGGCCCCATATTGATGTCCTCTAGGTCTAAATCCAATATCCGTATACACTTCATCTTCTGTGCAACAACGACCAACATTATCACCAAAATTGTTATTCGGACAATCAATCACACAATGATCATAATAATCATAGAGCGAAAAACTGATTCCAGGACATTTATTACAACCTGAAGAACTCCAATATGATGTTTGAACTCCACAGGTTATACACTGCCCCCATCCATCATAAAATTGGCCTGGTCCAGTACAAGGTTTATCACAACTTTCGCCCCAACCAGCATCTGATGTTAAAATTCGTACTCCTCCACATTGCTCAACACATTCTAAATTTTCCTCATGAGTTTGATGGTGTGTGTATGCACCAGAATCACAGGATTGACATTTTGAAGCCTGATAGGAATAAAAAAAGCCGGGCGGACAACTTTCCAAAACACAAGCATTGTTTCGGAAAACATATCCAATTCCCTCGTAAGTACATTTTGAACACTCTGCCTCAGAATCAGCGGAAAACTCTGTATAATCCTGAAAGAATGTCGGACATTCTATACAAGTTCCTCTTGCTGATAACACAGGTTTATTCGGCGGACAAGAGTTATCACACAATGGTTCAGGAAAACAACGAGACATATTGCAATGAGCGCAATAACCGCAATCTGCATCAGAAGAACATTGTGCTTCACTTGATTTTAGTTCTTTTTGATACACTAAAGAAACCGTTGCATTATCAACACATTCTTCTGGATAAAAAGCAAAAATCGAAGTTCCAACACCCGCACTAAGCTTAGCATGTTTACAGACGTCTTTTTCAACACCTGAAACAGATAAAACAAAATAATTATCTGTATGCTTAGCTATTTGCCCAAGATCATTTTTTACTTCTGTAGAAAAAGTACCATATCCTGATGTGTTGAATTCTGAAATATTAGGATCTTTTTTATTTACCATTTGAATAGAAACAGAGGTTGCACGCAAAGAAGCCTCATGTAATAATGTATTTGCCTTACTTTTTGCCATTGAAGTTGTATAACCATATATTCCCCCAATACTCAAAACACCAATAACAGCTAATACACCCAACATTTCAACCATTGAGCGACCAGATTCTGGTTTTAGTTTTTTTCGACTAAAATACATAACGCCACCCCAAATAAATCATATGTTGAATACCTTCAAAAGAAACATTTTGTTTTTCTGAATCTTTAAATTTTTTATCCCCAAGATCCACATAACGATACCCTAAATCCAAACTCATCCGGCGATTAAGAGCAAAACTCAAACCTCCCCCAACATTCCACGCCATACCAGAAATATCAGAGCTGATACCAGGATCGGCTTTGATTGTTCCCGAGTAATGACCAAGTCCTAAATTAACAAAAGGCATTACAGAACGAGACATAGGAAGTTCATAATACAACTGTGCACTATACATTTTATTTTCAAACTGATAATCACTCAAATCCGCTTTCGTATTAAATGCAAATTCAGCAGCCAAACGTAATCCTCCAAATTTAGCTCCCAAAGCAATATCAGCATTTAAGCCAGAATCTTTATCTGAAGTTGGCTCATTTTTAAAAACAGGCGAACGTGGACCCGATTTACCCTCTGTGATATTCATTCCTGCCATAGCCCCCACATAAAAGCCACTAAGCTGACGTGGCGTATAAGCGTAAACCACAGAAGTAAAGGATAACGCACCCATAAAAACAAAGCTCAACAAATAACGCATCACAACCTCCCCTTTTAAATGGATAGATGCGTAAACTGTACCAACATTTTATGTTAGTGTCAAGAAAAATTTATCAAAATTATCCCAAAAACGGAAACAGTGGTTGCGGAACCGTGATCTGTCCGGATGAAAGTTGTTTTACTTCAAACTGAGCTGTCGGCTTTTGATTGACAGCCATTGATTGCAAAATGGATTCAGAGGCCTTTGGCATCAACGGATACAAAGCAATCGCAATTAAACGCAAGGCATCCAATGTGGTATAAACAACCTGTTTAAAACGTTCCATTTGGGCGGGATCTTTGACCAAAACCCAAGGTTCGTTGTTGGCAAAATACGTGTTTAAAGCATTACTGGATTCCATCACCTTATTTGCCAATTCAATAGCTGTTTCCAAGGTAATGTCTTTTTTGTAAATGGATGTAAAATCCGATGCGATTTTTTGAAGCAACGCTTCATCATCTGAGGCCAAAGAAACATCAGCCGGAATAGAGCCTGCCAAGTTTTTATCAACCATTTTTAACACACGCATTTGCAGGTTGCCCAAAGAATTGGCCAATTGCTTATAACCTTGCTTTAACAGACCGATACTGATGGGTGAATCGCTGGTCACGCCCATGTTGTTTATCAGGTAAAAACGCAACGGTTCAACACCCATGATATCAATCACCTCGTTCGGGTCAACCACATTACCCAAAGATTTGGACATTTTAACACCGCCTTCACCAATCCAATAACCATGTACAACACAATGTTTTACCGGATCAATACCGATGGCCTTTAGCATAATCGGCCAATACACACAGTGCGGTTTCAAGATATCTTTGGCCAATAAATGGTACGAATTTTGCCAATATGAATTAAAGTCAGCATTTTCACCCCATTTCAAAATGGAAATATAGTTGATTAAAGCATCAAACCAGATATAGGTCACAAAATCCGAATCAAACGGCAATTCAATACCTAACCAAACACGATTTTTGGGACGGGAAATACACAAATCATCCAAAGGTTCTTCCAACATACCCAAAACTTCTTTGGCATAATTGGCCGGCGTAATCCAATCCGGATGAGAAATAATATAGTCCTTTAACCATTGACGATGGGGTTCCAAACGGAAAAAGTAGTTTTCTTCGGAAACAACCTTAGGTGCCTTTTTATGATCCGGACACAAACCATTTTCATCCAAATCCGTTTTCTTTTTGAATTGTTCACAACCTTCACAATACAAACCTTCATAGGATTTTTTAATAATCAAACCACGATCATATAAATCCTGTAAAACACGACGGACAACGTTTTTATGATCATCACAGGATGTACGAATAAAGTGGTCATAATTTAAATCCATCCGATCAAACAAATCTTTAAACAACTGACTTTGTTGAGCCAAAAAAGTATCAATCGGCAAACCGGAGGCTTCACATGAATGTTGGTTTTTTTGACCGTGTTCATCCGTACCGGTGGAAAAAAAGACTTCATTACCCTTCATTTGTTCAAACTTTTTAAAAACATCCGCCAAAATCGTGGTATAGGCATGACCGATATGCGGAGCGCCGTTTGTATAATAAATAGGTGTGGTAATATATTTTTTCATTGCTTGAAATCCTTTCAAAAAAATTTGCATAAATAATACCAATTTTCCCCCAAAAAATCAAGATTATTATTGCAAGAATAAAAAAAGCCCCAAAAAAATGGGGCTAATATTATTCAAAAAACAAGAAGTACTAGTTACAAATTACGCCACCAGCCCAGGCATAACCATCACCACGAACCATTTTTTGAATAGCACATTCTTGGCCCATATGAACAACAGTTAATCCTTCTGTCCAATATTGTTGGTCTGGATTTGCCTTTGGCAAAAATGCAAATTGAAGACAGTTCTGTTCAATTTCATAGGCTGGCACCAATTTTTTTCCAATACTGGCACACCATGACTTTGCGGAATCATACGATAAATATCCCCAATTACAGTTTCCAGGATTATCACGATCCTCTTGACTTTCAAATGCTTCACGACACCAAGATTTTAAATCGTTCGGCTTATTATAGAAAAATTCTATACCGTTTAAAACAATCTTTTCTGGGTTCGTTTTTTCACATTTATTGGGCGTATGCATTCCATTTGAATTACAAAAATAACCACTATTTATACCACCACAATCACTTTGACTGTAACAAGTTTTATTCTTATAAGTCGGATTTTTTATAAATTCTTCCCAAAGCTGACCTTCTATTAACAATTCCTTTGCCACCGAACGAAAACCTTTTTGATAGGCAAAAATGACCGATGTTTCAAAATTATTATTAATAAAACGCTCTAATTCACGGGCTTTATTTTCCGGCACATAGAAACGAGTTGCATTCCTGAAATCAGACATAGGACATACCCCATTCCAACCAGCCTGATAACAATTTGCTTTTGACCAATCAATTCGAAAATCAATATAATGGCCTGAAAGTAAATTGCGCGGATCATAACCTGTTATCGGTAAAACAACTTCTGTTGCATTTTTCACGAAATAAGCATAATACATCGCCCAACAACACATCCCGATAAAAGGGATAAACAGAAAAAGTGTTTTAATTCTATTCATGTTTGATAAATCCTCTGATGAACTCTTGAATCTGCTTGAAATAATAAGTATACAATCCCACCCCTGTCAACAAAATTGTTCCGAATACAATTAACATGATGCCGATACTTGTCAAATTATAGTAAGCATTCCAGAATAACAAGAAAATACGCCACGCAGCAAATATAAACAAATAATTATAATAACGCACAACACCATCTTCTGTCTTAGGCGTATTTAAGGCAAAAATCAAAAATAAAGTTGTTGTTATCACACCAACGATTCCTGCACCAGAATTAACAGAAATATCACCAACGTACAAAAAGAAAACAGATGCAATAAATGCTAAATCACGTATAAATTTAGCTCTTCTACCATTAAAAAAGTGACTGGTCATCATTACAATAAATAAAATTCCCACCACGGTCATATAGTTCATATCCCAAATGATATCCCAAATGGAAAAGCCTAATAAACCAACAGAACACAATGGTAGTAATTTATATTTTGTAAAGAAAGTTAACGGAAGTGAAAGTCCCCACCAAGCCATACTTCCTTCTTGCCATGAAAGACTTAGATGGTAACTTTGTTGTACCAACGCAATATTACCACCAACCAATAAGAATGAAATAAACAAGAACGCTTCCATCCACAAAGGTTTTTCATTTTTTTGAAAATATGTGGTGGTTACCAATGACGCAACCAAAAACGCCAAACCAGCCCCAACTTTTAAAATCGCAGGGATTAGAGCCCAATTAGCAGCAATAATCAAACCTAAACCAGCTAAGATACTAAAAATACCCAATAAAACAATCGAAAATAAAATACGCTTTTTGATTTTTTCAAAATCTGGCTCTTCTGCTTTTGTATTTTTTTTCGATGTTATTTTTTTCATCGCCATAGAATATTCACGTTCTGTCAATATCCCTTTTTTCTTCATACGAATTAAATCTTGTTGTGTTGTCATTTTGTCTCCTTTTGTTTACAAGATACTTCATACTATCATACACAATTAAACAGTGTCAAGAATTATTTTATTTTTCCTTCTTCTAATAACTTCTTAGCTGTTTGATAATCAAACTTACCGGTTCCCAAAACTGGTGGATTCTTCATATAAATAACATTTTTTGGAATCCACAATTCACTAAATCCTTTTTCTTTAAAGAATTTCCTAAGTTCAACCACAGAAGGTTTTGCACGATTTGTAATCAGAATTAACTGTTCGCCTTTTTTTTCATCCGGTTCTGTTATAATTCCCTGAACAGCCCCCGAATAAAGTTGATCTACAGCTTGTTCAACCGAAGTTAAAGAGACCATTTCTCCTGCAATTTTTGCAAAACGTTTGGCCCTGCCTTGAATAGAAATAAAGCCATCTTCATCAATGCTAACAATGTCGCCGGTATCATACCAATGGTCCTTTGCGGGCTGCAATTTACCAGGCTTATCTGCTTTCATATAACCCAACATAACATTATCCCCTTGAACCCATAATTGCCCCCCATTCTCAACACCAACAACAGGTTTTATTTTATAATTTATATGGGGTACAAAACGTCCTACTGTTCCCATTTTTATATTCATGGGTGTATTAAGAGATAAAACAGGAGCTGTTTCAGTAGAACCATAACCTTCCAAAATACGAACACCAAACTTTTTCATCCATAAATCTGCTGTTGTTTCCTTTAGTTTTTCTCCGCCAACGACCGCATATTTCATATTAAAGAAATCATAAGGATGCCCCATACGACCATATCCAAAGAAGAAAGTATCTGTACCACATACGATTGTTGCGTTAGTATCATAAACAAGTTCCGGCACAATGCGATAATGAAGTGGTGAGGGATAAAAGAAAGTTTTAATTCCCGACAAAAGTGGAATTACAGTCCCAACCGACAATCCGAAAGAATGAAACATCGGTAATGCATTAAAAAATACATCAGACGAATTAAAGGCCATAATGCTGGTAATCTGATAACGATTAGCCTGTAAATTTTTATGTGAAAGTAAAACAGCCTTTGGCATCCCTTCTGAGCCAGACGTAAAAAGGACAACCGCTGGTTTATCCGCTGAATTTTTAGATTTATATTCATTTAAATATCTGGTAAAACCTTTTATTTTGTCAAACAAAGAAATATGTTTTGAAAAATCTTCCAAATAAACAACCTTTGTTCCATTTTCGCAAATTGATTTTTCTACTTCTTCCAAATGTCCTAAATGAATAAAAAGCTTTGAAGTAATTACTGTTTTTACTTTAACAGTATTTATACAAGAAACAATTTGTTGAATTCCTTGTGAAAAATTCAACATAACCGGAACTTTATCCACAGACTGTAACGCAAAGAAACTGACCACATTTGCCAATCCATTTGGCAACATTAAAGCAACATATTCTTCACTAAATGCTGATTCATAAGCCTTTCCCAACACATATGCTTTTTTTAGCAAGTTTTTATAGGTTAAAGGTTTACGAGAAATATCTTCAGCAATTTTTTGTTCCCAACCATACAATTCAGCCGATTTTAATAATGAATTAAACAAGTGCTCATTAATATTAGATGTTTCATACATCATATTTGCCATCAAATCATATAATTGCATAGAGATATAATGTCTTTGATCGCGTCCAACAACACCTTCAGGAATCGTGAATTTTCTGGGTGGCAAAATAGTCATACTGATTTTGGGAAAAGTCCTGGTTTTAAGCTTATTTTTCAAATATGAAAATTTACTGAACTGGGCACCACTAATACGCACAGGTACAATTTTAGCATCAGCCTTTTGTGCCACAACACCAGCCCCTTCATACACTTTCATCAATCCACCCGTCACACTGATACGTCCCTCTGGAAAAATCATAACCTTTTTATTTTTCTTGACCTCGTTTATCAAAGAACGAATAGCCATCGGATTAGTGGGATCTAACGGATATAAATCGACCAACAATCCGAACGGTTTAATAAACCATTTTTTTGCCCAATCCGTATTAATGGCAAAGGTTACTCTGTCTGGCATAAATGTAGCAATCAACAAACCATCCAACAGCGAGGTATGATTTGCAACCAATAAAACACGTTGACCAGCCTTTTTAAAATTCTTAATACCTTCCAAATGAACCCGAAAGAAAAGACCGAATATCCCCTGTAAAACAGAACGAAGCAGTGCGTCCGGTAACAATTTACAAATATAAAAAAACACACCTATACTAGCAATTGCAACCAATAAAAACAGTTGTGGTATTGTCAAACCTATTGAGAGCAAAAAAATTGCCAAAATAGAAATACCCGCCATACCAGCTGCATTCAAAATATTATTACCCCCTATTACCGTAGCAGTATACGCTTTAGGTGCTTTAGCCTGCATTAAGGCGTTAAGAGGAACAATATACAATCCACCGAAAAAGGCCAAGAAAAACAGGGATAAACTAATCCCAAAAGCGCTTGGTCTTTCAAAAAAGAAATCTGACAATCCGACAACATCACCAAATACAGGGTAATTATTTGTTAAAGCATATAACATATAAAAACAAAAACCAATACCCAATGCCGAGATGGGAACATAAGTTGTGTGAACTACTTCTTTCATTAATCTTTCACAAGTTAAAGAGCCAAATGCCACACCGACAGAAAATAAAATTAAGAAAAATGTAATAACTGTATTGGATACATGTAAAATATTACCTGATAAGGGATAAATCTGAACCGCTATAAATGCGCCTATTGTCCAGAACCAAGTTGCACCCAAAATAGAACGAAAAACAATCTTATTTTTGTATATAAAAGAGAGGTTTTCCTTGATTGCTTTGAAAATATTTTTTGAAACAACTGCTTTGGGACGGGCTGGTTTTGCCTCAGGGATATACCAAGCAGAAGTTGCCCCAACAACAGCCAAACCAATCAAAAGTAAAATTGAACATTCAATCGGTAAAAGCGTTCCAATAATCAAACCCAACAAAATTGCCACATAGGTAGACGCTTCCACATAGGCATTACCAGCCACCAATTCAGAAGGTTTTAACTGTTGCGGTAATAGAGAGTATTTAACAGGTCCAAAAAAGGCGGATTGCGCACCCATTAAAGCCAATAAAACAATTAACCATTGTAAACTTTGAAAGATATAAACAACAGCAACACCTAACATTAAAATAATCTCAATCACTTTTAACGTGCGCGCCACGCGAGATCGATCATATTTATCAGATATTTCACCCGCAGTTGCAGAGAACAAAAAAAATGGAATAATAAAAAGAGCTGCAATAACATTAGACAAAACGTCTGCCTTTTCAGCCATACGCAAAGTCACCAGCATTAACAAGGCATTTTTAAACAGATTATCGTTTAACGCCCCAAAAAATTGAGTAAGTAATAACGGTAAAAAACGTCTGGATTTTAAAAGGTTATCAGTCATGTAATATCTCCATATACTAAGTGAACGATTTTAATCATAAATTAAAATTTTATAAAAATCAACAAGAATTAATATTTTACTTGACAAAAACAAAAATCACTTGCAGAATAAAATGAATAAGAATTATCGTGCAAAGAACATAAAAAGGGGTTATAATGCGCAAAACAGAATCGGGACGCTCTATTTTAGAAACGACACTGGTGATTGCTATCATTGTACTGTTAGTTGCAGGGACTGTCACTGTATGGAATGTTTTTAAAGAGAAAAATCAAGTTCGTTCTTTGGAGGAACGATTGGTTGCCTTACGTTCAGAACGTCAAACCAATATTATCCCTAATTTAAGAAAACGATTAAAGCGGACAGAAGATGGGCCTTTTGAAACTCAAATCGAAATGGAAAATGGCATTGGCGATGTCAATAATGATTATTTTTGGATTGTTGTAACAACACCTACTGTATCGCTTTGTAACGCATTAGAATCTGTGGATTCTGGAACGTTAAAATCTTCCAAAATCGAAAATTCATGCGCCGAAGAAAAAGCCATCACTTTTTATTTTAAAAAATTTGATAAAGCAGTCGGCGAACCTGATAAAACAAAACAACCAACAGATTGTCCTCTAAACGCTGTTTGTAATGAATATTTAGAGGTCGTCAGTTGTAAAGATGGTTATTACCTATACCAAGGTGAATGTCTTCAATGTCCTGAAAACTATTCTATATGCAGCGGTATTAATTTCAGTTGTGGTGAAGGAAAATATCACGATAAAGCCTCTAATTCTTGTTTAGCGTGTAATAACAATGCAATTAAATGTGATGAATCAGGAAATCCATTAGAATGTGGAAATGATTATTTTATGAAAAGAGATACTCAGGAATGTGTTCGTTGTCCTGAAATCGGTTTACAATTATGTGATACTTATACTTTTATATGCGAAGATGGTTACTTTAAATCTGGCGATATTTGTGATTACTGTGGAGATGGAATAAGCAAATGTGATATAGATGGTTCACCATTAGAATGCAAAGAAAACTATTATATCATTACAGCAAATGGAGTAACAACATGTGAACAATGCCCAACGGTTGGTGTGTCACAATGTGATACCGATGGTTTTATATGTCAGGAAGGTTTTTATAAAAAAAATAATTCTTGTATATCCTGTGGTACGGGAACAGAATCTTGCGACATAAATGGTGCTCCCCTAAAATGTAAAGATGGCTATTATCTTAAAACAGTAAACAACACTAAGCAATGCAATCAATGTCCAACAGAGGGCGTTGACAGTTGCACAACAAATGATTTTTCGTGTAAAATTGGTTATATAAAAGATAGCAACAATGGTTCGTGTAACTGTAAAACAAATGGTCAACTTGGTAATGAATGTAGTGAACTTTGTTCAAATTCTTGTGCTGTTGGTTTTTGTAGCAATAATAAGTGTGTCCAAGAAACATGTCGTAAAACAGGCGATATAAACACCAATATTCTAATTACTTGTGATGCGGGACAAGTCTGTTTAGAAAACGGTTCTTGCGCAAGTGCTTGTCCATCTGGATATAATTCAGATGGTTATTGCTGTCCAGAAGGACAAAAATGGGATTCTGAAAATAAAATTTGTACTAATTGTCTGCAGGGTGCCGCATGTGGTTGCCCCCAAGATACACCTATTTCCGATGGTAATGGAAACTGTATTGCAAATTGTCCAGAAAACAGCTCTCGCACTGTTATAGAAGGCAAACAAATCGGTACAACAGGATGCTATTGTAAAGAAGGATATCAAGTTCATGAAGATGGCTGTCTTTCTGTATGCCTGGGCGGTGCAGAATACACCACAGTAGAAAATGCAAAAGGAGAAGCCACTAACCTTGAAAATTGCTATTGTCCAGAAAACAAACCCTATTGGAATTTGGGAAGCGAAGAATGTACAGAAACTCAAGTGACAGATTGTACCGGCACTTTAACGGATGACGGAGCTTGTTGTCCCACTTACCGTGTTTATCAATCCGGGGAAGAAAATCTTTGTTGTAATTTAACATGCGAAAGCAACAGTCAAGTATTAGATATACAAACTTGTTCTTGTTTAGGATGTACAGGGGAAGGTTGTTGTCCAACAGGCAGTATTTTGTGTAATTTACAATGTTGTGATATTGGTGCTGCATGCAACACAACCTCTCACCAATGTTGTGAAATTGGGGAAGTAGTCCTTAACGGTTTTTGTTGTCCTTTTGGCACAACCGCTGCCACATCAAATGGATGTTGTGAACCGGGGCAAAAGGTTATCAATAATCTTTGTTGTGATGTGGATGATTTAGATACCACGACTGTTAATCCTGAACGCACGGCATATACATGTTGTGACGGGGTTACTTTTGATTGGACAGGATATATAAATTGGATATCTTCTTATAGAGAAACATATAAGATTTGTTGCTCTGAAGGTAGTGGTGGTTATGCATATAATGATAAAAAATGCTGTGGCGAGGGAGAAACCGTTGTTGATGGACATTGTTGCCCGGCCGGCAGTACTCACTATGCCCCTGATGCTGATGGAAAATATATTTGCTGCAGTGATGATTTATATTCTGACTATGAAAAGAAATGCACCGATGGTGTTGAACGTTGGGTGGTCATCAGCGAATGTTCCAAATTAAAAATCAGCTGCCCAAGAACTTCTAAACGTGCCTGCGGTTTGGATTGTTGTGAAGGCGATGAAAATTACTGTAATTTGGATGTTGATACAGGACTTTATTATTGCTGTAAAGACAGACATGAAGAAATAACTCAATGCGAAAGTAATTTATAATTTTATACAGCTGAAAGAATATAATGTATTGAAAATACCTATATCTGGTACTTATGTGCCAGATATAGGGGGGAATGCGTGAAAAAATATCTTTTAATTATCATTTTTGTTTTGTGTTTGGGCGGGATTGCTTTTTATTTATGGCATCAAACAAAGCCAAAAAAAATTGCCGATAAAAGCGAAAAAATCGTTTTGCCTGTTCATACATTAAAAAATCAATCTTTTACCTATACGGAAAGTTATATCGGTTCGGTTCAGGCCATTCAATCGGTCAATATCGTTCCTTATTTATCAGGGTTTTTGGATCAGGTTTTGGTCAAATCCGGCCAAGAAGTGATACAAGGCGAAACCCTGTTTATGTTGGATCAACGTATTCCAACGGCCGATTTGAATCAAGCCAAAGAAGCCGTTCAACAGGCCAAAGCCACACGCACCAATGCGCTAAACTTTTATGAAAGGATGAAAAACACTCAGGAACAAGCCATATCACCCACCGAATTGGAACAGGCCCAAACAAAATTTCAAGAAGCCGATGCGGCCTATCAAAAAGCAATTGCCGCCCAAAATCAAGCACAAACATTATATGATTACAGTGTCATTTTGGCGCCCATCAGTGGTTGGGTGGGCAACATTACCGCCACCATCGGTGAATACTTATCCCCCAATGGGAAAGTTTTGGCGACCATTATTGCCTTTTCCCCCATTCGCCTGACCTTTTCTTTACCCTTGGCCAACTATCCGCCCAAAATGCCGTTAAATCAAGCCACATTAGAGATTGTTTTGGAAAATGGTAAAAGTGTCTATTTTGAAAACTTTAATCTTTTACAGGATAATCAGGCCGACAAGACAACCGATTCCATTTCAATGTTTGTGGATGTTGATAATGAAAATCGCCAGTTTGTCCCCGGTGCCTATATTGAAGTACGGTTTTTATTCAAACAAACAGGAATTTTGGCGAATAAAGATTGGATTATGCTAACACCAAACGGGGCCGAAGCCTATGTTTTAAATCATCAGATTATTGAAAAAAGAAGTGTTCAAATTATTGGTGCCATTCAAAATCAATACTGGATAACCGGTTTAAACGAAGGCGATAAAATCATTACCGTTACCGTTTCACCCTATCAAATCGGGCAAAAGGCCGAAGGAGTTGAACAATGAACTTCTCATCCTTTTTCATCTCACGTCCACGCTTTGCCGGCGTTATTGCTTTGGTTATGATATTGGCGGGCACCATTGCGGCTTTCGTTTTGCCTATTTCGCAATACCCCAATATCACGCCACCGCAAATCGTAATATCGGCCAATTATCCCGGTGCCAATGCATCCGTTTTGGCCGATACCGTTGCTACACCGATAGAAAATCAAATCAATGGTGTGGAAGGAATGTTATATATGTCGTCCACCACAACCGATACAGGGCAATATAGTTTGACTGTTACTTTTGATGTGGGAACGGATCCGGATATTGCCCAAGTCAAAGTGGAAAACAGATTGGATAAAGCCAAACCTTTTTTGCCCGAAATTGTGGTTCAGGAAGGTTTAGATGTTGTGCAACAATCGGCCAACATTTTGGCCTTTATTACTTTAAGTTCCCCCAACGCAACTTATACACCGCTTTATTTAAGCAACTTTGCCTTTACACAAATACAAAATCCGTTTAAACGTATTGCCGGCATGGGGGATGTCAATATCTATGGTCCACAACACAGTATCCGTATTTGGTTGGATGTCAAAAAAATGAATAGCCTGCAATTGACATCCGATATGGTTATTCAGGCGATTGAATCCCAAAATCAGGTGGCCAGTGTGGGATCATTATCATCGTCCCCTGCCCCTGAAGGAACAAATCAGGTGCTTTCTTTAACCAGTAAAGGGCTGTTAAAAGACGTGGCCGATTTTGAACAAATTGTCATTCGGGCCAATTTAAACGGTGGTTTGGTACGATTAAAAGATATTGCCCGTATTGAATTGGGGGCCGACAATTATCAAATCAGCGCCAGCTATAATAACCAACCGTCCGTTGTGATGAGTTTGACACAATTGCCCAATTCCAATTCTTTGCAAATCATGAAAGATTTAAAAAAAGAAATGGCCCAATTAAAAAAGAGTTTTCCCAAAGATATGGAATTTGAAATTGTCTATGATTCCACCACCTATGTTCGGGCCAGTATTCAGGCGATTTTAATGACCCTGTTTTTAACCTTTTTATTGGTGATGGCGGTTGTTTATGTTTTTTTGCAGGATATCAAAGCCACATTGATTCCCATGATTACCATTCCTGTTTCTTTAATTGCTACTTTTATGGTGATTTACGCATTGGATTTTGATATCAATATCTTAACTTTATTTGCCATGATTTTAGCCATCGGTTTGGTGGTGGATGATGCCATCGTTGTGGTGGAACGGGTGCAATATTTGATTCAATACAAAAATATGTCAGCCTTACAGGCATCACATCAGGCCATGAAAGACATCACTTCTTCTGTGATTGCCACTACTTTGGTTTTAATGGCTATTTTTATTCCGGTGGGTTTAATGGCCGGCATGACAGGAAAAATATATCAACAATTTGCTGTCACTTTATCAACGGCTGTTTTCTTTTCTTCGGTCAATGCATTGACATTAAGTCCCGCCCTGTGTGCCATCTTTTTAAAAAATCCGTCAAATAAAAAATTCAAATGGAAAGTATGGTTTGATAATCTGTTAAACAAAGCAGAAAGCATATATGTGAAATGTGTGCGTTTTTTATGCGATCACCTGAAAACCAGTTTGATAATTACTTTTTCCGTGATTGTTTTAATTGTCAGTTTATTTATTCGGGTTCCTCAGGAATTTATCCCCCAAGAAGATCAGGGTATCATTTTGGCCAGTATTCAATTACCATCCACCGCCAGCATCAATCAAACACAAAACTTATTAAAACAAATGTCCGATCAAGCACGCAAAATGAAAGGCATTCAATCTTTCATCAGTATTGCCGGCCACAGCATGTTATCGGCCAGCGGTGAAAATATCGCCATGGCGGCCATCGTTTTAACACCTTGGGATGAACGGGATAAATCAGGGCTTTCCATGGAAAAGATTTTAAATGAATTGAATCAAAAATTTGCCTCATCCCATCAGGCTCAAATAAACTTTTTTGCCATGCCCTCCATCCCCGGTGTCGGTAATGCCGATGGTATCAGCTTTCAAATCAATGCATTGGACCAAAATACCACACCTGATGAATTGGAAAAAGCCTTAACAAAAGTTTTGAACTTTATCAATGAAAACAAACTTTTTGCTTTTGGCTTTTCGCCATTTACGGCCGATACGCCACATGTTTATTTGGATATCAATCGAACAAAATTATCCGCCTATCAGGTTTCCTTGGCTGATTTATTTTCTGTTTTGCAAAATAATTTAGGTTCACGATACGTCAACAACATCACCTTGGACGGACAAATCAACAAAGTCATTGTTCAGGCCGATTTTAACGCCCGACAAGACATTTCGGATATTGAAAAACTTTATGTGCCGAATGCATCGGGCCAATTGATTCAAATCCAAAACTTTTTAAGCGAAAAAATTGTTTTAATGCCCAAAATCATTTACCGTTTTAATCAATACCCCAGTGCCGGCATCACCGCCCAAACAGCGACTCATGTCAGTTCGGGAACCGCCATAAAATCATTACAGGATTTTGAAAAAAGTTTAGGCAATAAATTTTCCTTTGCCTGGACGGGACTCACCTTACAGGAAGTTGAAACTGCCGGATTGGCTTTGATTTTAATTACATTGGCACTGATTTTTTCTTATTTATTTTTGGTGGCGTTATATGAAAGTTGGTGGATTGCCTTTGCGGTTATTTTAACCAATATCTTTGCCATAGCGGGGGCGCTTATCGGGCTTGAAATTTGGGGATTGTCATTCAGTATTTATGCCCAACTGGGGATTGTAATGCTGATAGGATTGGCCAGCAAAAACGCCATTTTAATCGTCCAATTTACCACCACTTACCAACGATCGGGCATGGATACGATTCAGGCCGCCGTTAAAGGTTCTGGCGAACGATTTCGGGCGGTTTTGATGACGGCTTTAACCTTTATATTGGGAACCTTTCCGATGGTGGTTGCCTCAGGTGCCGGTGCCGCCAGCCAACGTTCCATCGGAACCACCGTTTTTTGTGGAATGATTATGGCCACATTGGTGGGAATTTTATTTGTGCCGGTTTACTTTGCAGTCTTTGATAAAATATCATTAAAATTTACCCCAAAAAAGCAAATCCAAAAAATTGCCACTGTTTTATTATTGGGCGTATTTTTAACATCCTGTATGGTGGGCCCCGATTATGAACGGCCTGAGTTTTTTACCAATTCTGAAATTGAACAGGCTTTAAATATATCGGGCGAAAAAGTCCCCGAATTTTCACCCAAAGATTTTAAAGATAAAACGTTGGATACTTTAATTGAAAAAGCCCACCAAAACAGCCCGACATTAAAAACAGCCCTGTGGCGATTACATCAATCACGGGCATCCTTAAATATTGCGGGGGCCGATTTATTGCCCACATTGGATGCATCGGGACAATATAACTTTGTCAAAGATAGCAAAAATATGGGCTTGATTTTACAGGACAGTTATTATCGGGTTGGTCTGGACGTTGCCTGGGAATTGGATTTATTCGGTGGTAAACGCCGGCGTTTACAGGCCGAACGGGCCAATTTGAAATCAGCCCTTTATGCCGTGCAAAATACCATGCTTTCTTTAACGGCCGAAGTTGCACGCCTTTATATTCAATCCCGCACGGTTGAAGAATTGATTCGTCAAACCAAAGAAAATATCCGATTGCAAAGTGAAATGACCGAATTGGTAAGGGATAAACAAAAAACAGGGTTGGCCAGTGAACTTTCTTTGCAACAGGCCCTTTATTTATTAAAAAATACTTCTGCCACTTTGGCCGATTTGGAATATCAACAAACCGAAACAAACAACGCTTTGGCTTTGGCGTTGGGGGAATTGCCGGGGACAGTGGAAAAAATTATTAAAAAGGATAAAAATTCCCTTATCACCCGTCCGTTTGATTATGACTTGGATAAAATAACGACTATCCCCAGCACGGTTTTACAAAATCGGCCGGATGTGAAAGGGGCCGAAGAAAATCTAATCGCCCAAAATGAATTGGTGGGTGTGGCCGTGGCCGATATGTTCCCCAAAATCAGCTTATCGGCTTTGTTCGGTTTTGAATCGTTGGAATGGAATAAGTTGTGGCGAAATGACAGCTTGGCGCATACCATCACACCAAACATTACTACGCCGATTTTTCATTTTGATGCTTTGCGGCAAAATGTTAAAATTCAAAAGGCGATTAAAGAAGAACAAATATTGGCCTATCAACAAACATTATTACAGGCCGCCGGTGAAATCAAAAACGCAATGGTGGCATTGATTCAAGAACGCAAACGGTATCAGGATTTACGGGAAACCTATCAACACGCCGATAATGTGGCCCAGTTGATGCAAAGCAAATATAAAAACGGTTTGATTGAATATACGGATGTTTTACAGGCCGAACAAAACCGTTTGCAATCCCAAATGCAAATGATTAAATCATCGGGCGCCCTTTATACCGATTTAATCCGCTTTTACAAAGCCATCGGTGGGAATGAAGCCAAATAAGATTATTGTTTCAAATCGTTTTCTTTTAACAACAATTCTCTTTGTTCATATAAATTTTCCAATTGTTCTTCCATACGTTCAATTCGAACGGAATAAACCTTAAGTCTTGAACGATTACCCTTTTCTTCTCCAGCTCTTTTCCCTTCCGTTTTGGCATTTTTTAATTGCGTTTCGTTTAATCTTTCTAATCTCGTTTCAAGTGATTGGATTTTTTCTTCCAAAACTTGCAATTTCGTTTTTTCTTGTGCATATGCCATATTCGTCACCAAGCACAAAGAACAAATAAATGTAAAGATTGTTTTTTTCATATTAGACTCCTTTTTTAATTTTTAATACATTTATGGGTTATTGGATCTTCACGGTATGAAGATGTAACAACTTCAGTGGCTCTTATATCCAATTCACCAACAGCCACGTGAATGCTCGAAGACTTTGTCCCACTGACGGACCAAGATGACAATACTTTCAAACGCCAATAAGAATGAGCAGTAGGTGAATTCACCGACACAGTATAAGAAGCACCAGATTCATTGGAGGGATTTGTTCCCGTGGCAACCGTTATCCAATTTGAATTATTATCAGAATATTGCAATTCAAAATCCGCAACACCCAAATTTCCCACACCTCCAGAACCATATATTCGATTATGAATAACAATAGAAATTATTTTTGTCGGTGTTTTCGTATACCAAGACAACCATTTATTTGATTCTTCTCGAGTATGCCAACAATCTATTTCTGGGTTGCTATTAATCTTGTCAAATGCCCGCCATGCCTTTCTGTTGCTGTCTATTTCAGAAGAAGCCTGTGTTGCAAACGCACTGACTCCAAACGTACCATTACTGGTCAATTTAGGCTGACTCCATTGAGTCTCTATTTCTCCCACACAATTGGCACAATCAGTGGTACAAGTACCATTGGAACACACTTCACACAAACCAGTACAATCTTCATTCACCGTACAGCTTTGACCAACCGTAGCATTTAAGCATTGACATGAACCAAGGTAAGAACAATCGGCGGTTTGCGGTTCTGAGCATTTAATACATTCCGTGGATGAACAATCAGCATTTTCATTTGTATCTATACATACACCCGCACCACGAACAAAAGGTATCTTTATTTGTTGGGTATTGGTACATACCGTACAATTATAATCATTACATTCATATTGTTGATTGTTGTCCACACACACGCACGAACCGTATTTGGCACAAACAGGGGTTTGATCATCGCTACATTCAATACAATCGCCCGAATTATTGCACGCCATATTACCACATGAACACACGCCATCGGAACAATCCAACATCCGGCCCGGATCACACGGCAAACACATTGTTTCATTGCAAACCGCCTCTTTACCCGCCGGCAAGCAAATACAAATGGAACCGTCTTCATTGCATCCTGGGTTTTCATCCGCTTCACAGAAAATACATTGTTTTTGTGAACAATATCCTGTTTTATCATTTGGAACACAGATACAATCACCCGATTGTTCACCTTCGCAACAGGTTTCTTCGGCTTGGGTACAATAGGCTGTTTCACCTTCCTCACAAACAATGCATTCACCATGGTTTTCATAACATGAACAATAATCACCACCCTTGGTACATTCAACATTGGTGGTACCAGCATCCACACATATACATTCGGACACGTCATGTGAATATTGGGGACATTTTAATTCCTGACCTGAGGCACATTTTTTGCAAAGATCTCCATATTCACCCGTACATATAATTTCTTCACTTTCGTCTAAACATTCACATTTACTTTCAGGAGGTTCATAATAACCACCAGAAGTCCAACAACGGGCTTTTTTATCCGACGGACATGAAATACAGGCATCACCTTCACCATAATAGTAGTCAACGCACGCACTTTCTGCATTTTCCGGCACGCACTTGCAACCCGAAGATACAGAAGAATAACACCACATACAATTATCAACATACTCCGGACAAATGGCTTTTTGTCCCTCAGGACAAACTGTACATACATCTGATGTCAAAGAACCACAACCGCATGAATCATAACCATCAATACAATCGGCTGTTTCACCATCTTTTATACAAGCACACCCAGCGCCAGAACACACTCTGGTTTCACCGGGACCACAAAATGTACACACGGAATAATCATCACATTGGGTGTTTTCATCGGAATAAACACATGCACACCCTCCCCCTGGTGTGGTCCAATCTACGGCATTTGCACAAACGGGTGTTTGATCCTGAGGACAACTCACACAACTGTGCGAACTACAATCATAATTATTACCGCAAACGCATGGTGTGTGTTCATAGTCTCTGTAAGAATCGCTATCAGAATAACCAGAACAATGTGCTGGTCCTTGTTCGGCCGTACATTGAACACAATAAGGTGTTCCATATCCTCCAACACAATCATAGGTATCACCATCGGCAACACAAATTATTTGACCATTATCTAATTCAGATTCAACACAATCCACGCACTGTCCCTTACGACATGTTTGCCCTTCATCACACAAAACATCAGAACAACAATCCGAAGGATTTGACAAACAGGCGGAAACGCCATTGCCTGCATCCTCACACCAATATGCATTATTTGCTTCACACTCTTCAGGATTATTAATGCTATTCAAAAGCTTTTTCGTTGACAAATCCCGATTATATACCACTGCCATTTTTGCCGATTCATAGCAATCATTGGCAGAGGTCATCGGGCTGCGCTCACGTGATTGCAAAGAACGAATAGTCTGATTATTACCGCCACTGCCCACAATACCAAACACTCTTTTACAAACATTTTTGGGAACACCATCCATAATAATGGCAAATTGCCAATCATCCGGCCCCGGTGGCGTTGAAAACTTTGAGGGTTTTCCAATTGAAAAATTAATACCATCTACATAATCTGAATTTTGGGAATATTCTGACAATGTCGGTGCAAGTCCCAACATCATTGATGAAGAAACCGTTGCCGCACGTAAAGTCACTTCATGCATCAAATTATTGGCTTTGTAACGTTCCATTGCTGTTTTATATCCCGCAACACCACCCACGGATAAAACACCCATAACAGCCAACACACTCAACGTTTCAAGCATCGTGCGACCATATTCTGTAATCTTTTTCTTTTTTAATAACGTTACAGACTTTTCCATAAAAACTCTCCCTTATAGGGTGTATATTATCTTACTATTTAACCTATTGTCAAGCAATAATTAAAAAAAAAGATATATCAATGAAGATTTTCTATAATCCTTCAAAAGATTTTGGCACCTTTAACTGGACTTTTATTTAAAAATTACATATAATAAAGACATGTTGACGCTGGCGCATATCAGATTACAAATGGGAAACCAACTGTTGTTGGAAGATGCTTCCGTTTCAATTTCTGACGGATTAAAAGTTGGGATTGTGGGCAAAAACGGATGCGGAAAATCAACCTTGTTCAAGGTTATATTGGGGCAATTGGATAATTTTTCCGGTGATGTAGAAATTCCCAAAAACAAAAAAATTGCCTATGTGGAACAGGAAATTCAAGATCTGAATGAATCTATTTTGCAATTTGTTTTATCGCGTGATAAAGTTTTAATGAAATGGCGTACAAAATTACAATCCGCCGAACCTCATGAATTGCCAGAAATTATGGAACAGCTATCTTTTTTGCGCAGTGATTCCGCCGAAGCCAGAGTGGCCGAAATTTTATCTGGTCTTGGATTTTCTCAATCGGATTTAAGTCGACCTGTGCATGATTTTTCCGGTGGTTGGCGAATGCGATTGGCTTTGGCCGGTGCTTTGTTTCAAACTTCGGATTATTTGTTATTGGATGAACCCACCAACCATTTGGATTTAGAGGCCGTTTTGTGGTTATCCGAGTATTTAAAAAAGTATTCAGGCACATTATTGATTATCAGTCATGATAAAGATTTGTTAAATACAATATGTAATCATATTTTGCATTTTGAAGGAAAGCAACTTTCTTTATATCGTGGTAATTTTGATACCTATCAGGCCAACTTTACCTTAAAGCGGGAAAACCAATTAAAAATGGCCGAAAAACAAAAAGCAAAACGGGAACATTTGCAATCATATATTGACCGTTTTCGTTATAAAGCCACTAAAGCAAAACAAGCACAAAGCCGTATTAAAATGTTGGCAAAATTAAAAGAAGAACCTATTGTGGATTTAGAACCGACAGATGTTTTTTCTTTTCCCGAAACACAACTGTTACCTGCTCCCTGTTTAAAGATTCAAGATGGTTCCTTTTCATATGTGGCCGATATTCCCGTTTTAACAAAATTGAATTTAACCATCGGGAATAATGATCGAATTGCTTTGTTGGGAAAAAATGGAAACGGCAAATCCACCTTGGCAAAGCTGATGGCTTCTCAGTTGATTTTGAATGATGGTACCTTAACAAAATCACCCAAATTTAAAGTCGGATTTTTCAATCAGCATCAAAATGAAGAATTACCACAATCTGAAACACCTGTTTCATATTTAAGTCCGATGATGTTGGGAAAACGTGAATCAGAAATTCGTTCTTATTTGGCCGGATTTGGATTGATGGCGGATAAAGCCATTACACAAATTCGATATTTGTCAGGGGGCGAAAAGGCCCGTTTATTGTTGGCCAAAATTTGTTTGGATAAGCCCCAGATTTTAATTTTGGACGAACCCACCAACCATTTGGATATGCAAGGTCGGGAAGCTTTGGCCGATGCCTTAAACACTTTTAACGGTTCGGTTGTTTTAATAACACATGATTTTCATATATTGGAATCTGTTTGCGATACTTTGTGGATTGTTGATAAACACACCTGCAAAGAGTTTGACGGTGATTTGCAAGATTATAAAGATTTATTGCTGGCTAAAACGAACAAAAAAGAACCCGATAAACCACAAATAGCAAAGCCGATTTGCCAAAAAGACAAAACAGAGAAACTGCCCTATATCAAAAAGCATTTGAAGGAATTGGAAAAGCTGGTTGATTCATTACATGTTCAACGCGATGGGCTGATTCAATCATTGATTCAGCCAAATCAAGTGGATTTTGCAAAGATTCAAAAACAAATCAAAGAATTGGAAATGCAAATTGCACAAGCGGAAAACGAATGGACAATCTGGGCCGATAAAATGCCATAATAACTATCTTCTATAAATTTATAAAACAAGTGGAAAATCAACGGAGTTACATCTTTGGGTACAGCGTGCTTTGCGAATACCGAGCAAAACATTTAGAGGATTTCAAAAAGTTGGCGTTAAAGGTGGAACTTTTAAAATTTTAATTCAGGATGTCAACGTCCCAAATTAATTGTCTCTTAAAATTTGACTTTCTTTTAATTTGTGGTATAATAACCTAAGAATTCAAAAATTATTAACAGATATAAAAGGAGTTATCAAATGGATTATGGACCACCATCAACCCCAAAAGATTTAGAACGTCAAAAAAGACAAGATGATAAAAGACATAAGAAAGAGAGAAAAGAAATAGAACGTAAAGCTTTGGAAGGCGTTATGTCTTTATTAGGGTGTTCTAAAGAGGAAGCAAAAGAGAAATTAAATGAAATTTGTAATGAGAGGCTAAAAGAAGCTATCAAAGAACAAAAAGCCCCATTAAGAAGAAGACCTTCTCAAATAAGTCTGCTATCTCAAGCTTTGGCAAAAAGACGTGAAGGTCGCTGATATATTGACAAATGTCTCAGAATGTGATGCTATCACTCATATCTTATTTGGTACAACGTGCTTAGCGAATACCGAGCCAAACATTTAAATGATTTCAAAAAGTTAGCACAACAAATATAAACTCCTATTTATCTTCCATTTACTAATGGATGTGGAATTTCGCATTGATGCTTAGAGCTTAGCTTTGTTGTTATATTTGGATTAACAACTTTTGTATTATAAAATCGAATGCCGGGTGTATTTGAAAATAAAGGGCTTATTGTCCCAACGCACTTTTGAGAAAACAATGTATATATCATTTGTCCGAGTGTTGGTTTTTGAGCTTCATAAAATTCCTCTAATTTCTTAAATACATTCAACAAATGTGGCGGAAACTCTAGTCCAACAGGCAGAGAATCATTACCTACTGAAATTCTTTTTTTCAATACGTCAAAAGAAGTCATTCTGCTGTCAAAAAGGCGATCATCTAATTGAACAGGTGTTCTCGAGTTGAGTGGTGCATCTTTTTTCAGGCCTATATCCAAAAAATCATCCTCTCGGATTTTGCCATCTTCATGGTAAGGATAAAGAAGGATTTTATAATAATTTCTGTTCAAATCACCGGTTGGAAAAATTTCTTTTTTATCAGCTAATTGTTTAATTTCTTCTGGAGTATGTTCAGCCGGATTAAAACCACTCACTTTTCCATCAATTGATTGAAACCAATTGATTTCGCCTACCTCTGAAATCGCTGCTAAATAAGTCAGCCCATTACTCATCTTGATTTGTGAAAACATAGGACGCCCTGGCATTGCAAAAGTATTTGTATGAGGCATCGGTAAAGTGTTTTGGGGCATACAATAAAAAAAATGTAAAAACTTATCTATTGTCTTTTTTTCTAAAGGTTCTTCTGGAGTTGTATAAATTCGCTTTATTTCTTGAATGCTAGCGGGTTCTATAATTTTATCTGCAATCGTTTTTTGGGTATAGAAAGTGGCTTTCTTAAAAAATGCCCCAAAACAAAAAAGATGTTTTATATCTTCAAAAGGGCTACTCTTTTTGACACTTTTTGAAGAATTAACAGTTACGGAATAATTTGCAGTAGACATTCAAACAACCTTTCATTTAGGTGACAACATGATTTTAACCTAAAATATTATAAAAGTCAATTTTTTCCTGGAACTCTCGTCGGACTCGAACTTGAATAAGTTATTGTTTTTAAAGTACTTTGCATTTAAGAGTTCGATAAATTACGGTTTTTAAGGTTTTTTCTTACCCACACAAATGCTTGGAAACAAATAAAAAAACCACCCGATTGGGTGGTTTTGATTTTTGGTACAGCGTGCTTAGCGAATACCGAGCCAAGAATTTAGAAGATTTCAAAAAGTTGGCATTGGAAATTGACCTCTTAAAATTTTAATTCAGGACGTCGACATCCCAAATTAAATTTTTTCCACCACGGAAAAAACTCTTACTCAAAGATACACTCTTTTCCCACATATTTACGGTTTGGACATTTATCACATTCTTGTTTGGAGCTTTTATAATTTCTTACTGCTTCAAAATGGGTCATTCCACCGCCAGTAGTTTCTCTAAAAATATCTCCACTGCAAGGAATACAGGTTCCTGTCTCATTTTTAAAAGATTCTTTTGGACATTCTTTCAGACTACACCTATTTTGACTATATTCGCGATTAGAACATAGTAAACATTCTTCTTTAGAACTTTCGTGGTCTAGTGGGTCACCACAGCGCAGACAATATCCATCTTTATGTTTAAATTTCCCTTCTGGGCATTTTTTTAAAAAGCACATGTGTCCATCGTATTCGCGATTAGCACACTTTGAACATTCTTCTTCATCAGTACCTAATCCATACCATCCGCCTCCAAAAACGGGGTTCTTCTCTTCAGAACACTTAACGCAATGACAAGCTTGATAAAATAAATTATATCCAATGAATTCATTTTCTCCACATTTACATTTTTCTTTAATTTTAGCGATTAAATTTTCTTTTTTTAAACGACATTGACCATGATCTGCAATATATTCACGATTGGGACATTCATTACATACAGATTGTTGAACAAAATAATAATCTCCATCATTATCACAAGCAAAACAATCCAATCTGTCTGTTTTTATCATTCCATCTGGACATTTTTTTAAAGCACAGTATCCGTTCGTATTTTCACGATTTGGGCACAAATCGCATATTTTGGGAGATACTTGAACAGCATTCAAAAAATTGCAATCATGGTCTGCCATCGGTTTATCTTTTAAAACACAAAAACCATCTACATATATATGTTCTGAACATCTTCTGCACTCCTCTTCAGTTGTGATGGTATTATATGAATGGTCACAAGAGTTGCACCACCAATTATATTTTCCTAGTTGGTTTAATCCTCTGAACTCATTTTTTTTACACTTTATAACACAGTCTCCATCTATATATTCCCGATCAGAGCACTTAATACATTCTGTTTCTTCTATATCTTGAACTCCAAAAAATGAATTACAAGATAAACATTTCCCTTTATATACAACTGGCCTATCAGCTGGGCATTCTATTGCTAAAACAGGAAACGAAAAACATAATAATAATAAAAAGAATAATTTTTTCATAAAATCTCCCTTTCTCTTTTTCATTATCGTACCAGATTATTTCATAAAACACAATGGGTTATTTTATTTGCGATTAGATTTTGGGGTTCTTGCCGGACTTGAACTTGAATAAGATATTGATTTATAAAGAAATAATTTTTAAGAGTTCGATAAATTACGGAAATAGGCACTTTTGGAAGGGGTGTTTATCGAACCCTTATAAAGGCTTGGAAAATAATAAAAAAACAACACCCAAGATGGGAGTTGTATGTTTTGGTACCTCCAGCCGGACTTGAACCAGCACCTTATCACTAAGAGCAGATTTTGAGTCTGCCGCGTCTACCAATTCCGCCATGGAGGCATAAGGTGAGTGTTATTATACAAAAATTAAATCCGTCTGTCAAGAGATAATTTTATTTTTTTATAAAAAAATTTTTACTTGATTTTTTTGACAAAATATCCTAATCTAACCTCACCAACAAGGAGGAATACAATGGAAGATCGTTTTTAATAGCCCTATACATGGATAATTTCAATTATTAATTAAAGGATATCTGATATGAAAAACATTGGCGAATTAATGTTAAAAGCACAAAAAGTGCAATCTCAAATGAGTATTTTACAAACCAAAATGGAAGGCATGGCCTTTGATGGTCAAGCCGGTAATGGTTTGGTTAAAATTACTTTGACTGGTCGTGGCTATCCCACCAAAGTCCAATTGGATGATTCTGTTTTGAACGACAAAGAAACTTTGGAAGATTTGATTGTTGTGGCCATTTCTGATGCCCGTGAAAAAGCGGACAACTATATGGAAACAGAAATGGAAAAAATGCAAAACGCATTGGGCTTGCCTCCGGGATTCAAAATGCCCTTTTAAGGAATAACATGCCCGCAAAAGAAATTGAATCTTTAATCGGTTTGTTTGCGCGCTTGCCAACCCTTGGCCCCCGATCCGCTCGGCGGGCCGTTTTGTCGTTGTTGGATAATCCCAAGGCGCAAATGATGCCGATGATTCAGGCGATGCAGGCTGTGGTTGAAAACATTCAAACCTGCCCTATATGCGGAAATTTTGACACACAAAGTCCTTGCAATATCTGTGCCAATGATAAGAAAAACAAAAAACAGGTCTGTGTGGTGCGGGATATAGCCGACTTATGGGCCTTGGATCGGGCAAACATCTTTCATGGCGTGTATCATGTGTTGGGCGGTGTTTTATCGGCGCTGGACGGCGTTGGCCCTGATGATTTAAATATAGAAAAATTAATTGGGCGGATTCAAATGGGCGAGATTGAAGAGGTTATTTTAGCCCTGCCCGCCACAGTAGATGGACAAACAACAGCCCATTATATTGCCGACCGATTGAGCAAGTATCCCGTTCAGCTGACCACTTTGGCCCGTGGTGTGCCTGTTGGGGGCGAGCTGGATTATTTGGATGACGGTACTTTGCAAATGGCCCTGAAATCCCGCAGAAGTTTGTAAAAAAAATGGAACAAAAAAAGCCCCGAGGATTCGGGGCTTTTAAATTGATTAAAATTACCGAGAACGTGAACGCCCCTGTTTTAATGTTTTCATATTCTTTTTGGGTTTTCCGTCTACTTTGACGACAGCCTGATACCAAAAAGCATCCGGTTGCCCCATAGGTTTGCCGGCATCCAGCCACATATAATAGGCTGTTTCACGAATCAGTTGTTCTTTATTTTTTTGTGTCATGGAATTTTTCTCCCCTTTTTTAGGTTACATTTTTAAAAGTGGGATCGAATGTCGTTTTTTTTCAATTGTCGGAAAGTATGGTATTTTATTGTTGCAAAAAAAATTATTTTTATCTAAACTGATAAAAAAAGAGGGAAAGATGCGTTTTAAAATTTTAATTTTTTCTTTAATGTTGTCCACTTCATCCTTTGCGATGGATCCGTTTTCCGTGTATTCACAAAATGCCCCCGAAGGATGTGTATCCGGTTTGGATACAAATAAAGAAGTGGATTTAGCCAATTTGATTCAAATTGCCATTTGTAATAATCCGGCATTGAATCGTGATTTTATGTCGGTTAAATCACGCGAGGCGGATTTGGGCGCCACAAAATCGGAATATCTGCCCACTGTCAGCGCTTCGGCCGGTGCCGAAAAAAATTTCAGCAAAAATCAAGATGATGATAAAACCGCAAAGTCTAACCCTTATTCGGCCAATGTCGGTATCGGTTGGTTGATTTATGATTTTGGTCGCCGTGGGGCCACCACCGATCAAATGCGTGCTTATTTGGAATCAGAATCTTTTAATTACAATTCGGCCTTGCAGGAATTGGTTTTGAATGTCAATCAGGCTTATTTTGATTTACTGTCCAATCAGGAAGTTTTAAAGTCGGCCCAAGAATCGGTTAAATCCTATAAAAAATCATATGAAGAAACGTCAAAGCGTTATCAATTGGGGATGGTTTCTTTAAGCGATAAATTGTTGGCGCAAACAACTTATCAAAAATCGGAATTGGCTGTTTTACAGGCACAAAACGCCATTGAAAAATCGGCGGCGACTTTGGCCGCATTGTTGAATTTGCCGGCCGATACCAAGTTTGATTTGGTCTTGCCCAAACGGGATAAAGACAACGATATTACCAAGTTGCAAACGGATATGACCGTGCAACAAATGATGGAAACAGCGGTTCAGTTGCGGCCCGAAATGAAAAGCGCTCTCAGTTCACAGGATGCTGCCCGTTATGGTATAGACATTGCCAAAACCGGCCATTATCCAACGATTTCGGCCAAAGGTTCAGCCGGTTATAATGATTCATGGCAAGATAGCCGTCCCTATCAAATGTCGGCCAATGCCGGTCTGTCTGTTTCTGTGCCTATTTTTGATGGTTTTAAAACAACCTATGGTGTACAAAAAGCACGCTTCCAATACAAAAAAGCCGAAGCCGGTGTGCAGGATATTAAAGAAAGTATTCAAAAAGAAGTCTTTAATGCTTATCAGGATTATACAACGGCCGTTTCTTCATACAAAGTCAATCAGGAAGTTTTGAAATCGGCCAAAGAAAGCGAACGTGTGACTTTTGTATCCTATCAGGCGGGCAAAGAAAGTATCTTAAACTTACTGACAGCTCAGGCGCAGTTGGCAGATGCCCGTCAGGGGTTGGCGGTTTCATTTTACGGCGTTTTAACCGCCAAAGCCAAACTTTACCGTGCCATTGGTCAGTTTTAATTAAACTGAAATCTACCCTCCAATAAATAAGTCTGCCACAAGGGCAGACTTAAAGTAAAAAAGTAATTTTAAATGCGGGGGCTAACGAACACACAAAAAATCGTAGCTGGCACGAGCATCGGCGCTGATGTTGCGCATGCCGTTCTCGACATAGTACGCAGAATAGGAATCATACACATCCGCTGTCCATAAAGTATGACCGAATTCAAATCTTAATGCACCATAAACGGTACCATCTGTGGGGCAAGGTTCATACACTAGACTACCTTCACAGCCCAAATCGGATAAGCTGACCATACGCATATTTAAGGACGCACAAACATCATTGGCTGTCCACCAATTAGGAATACAAGATCCACCATGATCTGAGCCGGTATATTTTTTACCATCGCTGATATCTATATCATACAGCCCACAACCCGATACAGACTGACATACGCCAGAGGTTGAGGGTGGTGCGACTTGAGGAAACTGACAATATTCCCCTTTATCGCAATCCGCATAAGATGAACAGGTATTATCATCACCTTTGGATTCGCATGTGCCCTCTTTATAAACGGTACCGGATGTTTCGCAATAACACATACTGTTATCCGCCAAGGTGGTGGCATAACCGCCCGCACCTTCCGTGGATGTCCCCGTCGGACAAGGAGAGGTTTCTGGAATACCTTCATTACCTTCACTTTCCGGCTTATCATTTGCCGATAAATCCTTGTTAAATGTTAAAATGGCAATCAAATCACCATCTTCATTATTGACGCATTCTACTTCACGCACAACGGAACGGGAACCACCGGCCATCGATTGCATTTGTTGACATAATTCTTCATCCAACCCTTCCAAAGTCAAGGTAAACTGTTCATCAGATCTCGCATAATCCGTATAACCATCCGGTCCTTTTACAGTATTGGATATTGTAACACCACCACCCAAATCATTATCAAAAGCATCATTTGTCAAATCTTCCAAATTACCTGAACCTATTTTGGTGGCAACATCCGTAGCACGCATAGAGGCCTGATTCAATAAATTATTGGCTAAAGCCTTTCTGACAGCAGCTTTATATCCCGCAACACCAGTGACACTTAAAACACCGATAATCGCCAACACGCCCAGCATTTCAACCATAGAACGGCCTGTTTCGTTTGTTTTTATTAAATTTTGCATTTTTATCTCCCTTTATTGTTTGTTAATATCTCCATACTATCTAACTCTTACCACCTTGTCAAGCGTTTTATCCGGATTAAAATAAAAAAAGACTAGACCTTATCTTAAAAAAAGAGTATAATTATCAAAAATTTAAGGAGAGTGCCTTATGGAACAAATTAAAAATGCTTTAACCGGATTGGAACAGGCGGTGTTGAAATTGGAATCCGCCGTCCATAATTCAAAAAAAGAACAAGGAAAATCGCAAGAACAAATCGTTCAATTAAAGGCTGTCATCCGCCGAACACATGATCGACTGGATAAAGCTTTGATTGATTATCATAAGGGGGAAATTTAAATGGCAGTTGTATCTTTAAAAATCGGGGGACGTTATTATAAATTTTCCTGTAATGATGGGCAAGAAGCCCATATGCGTGAATTGGCGGACCAACTGGATAAACGGGCCGAAGCTTTAACAAAATCAATCGGCTTTATGCAGGAAGGTCAATTATTGGCAATGATTTGTTTGTTATTGGCCGAAGAAAAACAACATCTGGCCAAAGAAACAAATGCCGAATTACAGGTTCAAGCCGCCGATCAAATCGCCGATTGTTTAAATAACCTAGCCCTGAAAGTCAATGTGTTGGCCGAAAGTTTAGAAGGAAAAGAATGAAAATCTTATTTTGCGGTGATGTTTCAGGACAATCCGGCCGAAACAGTTTGAAAAACTTTTTACCCGCCTTAAAAGAAAAATTTAAATTTGACGCTTTGATTGTCAATGGGGAAAATGCCGCCCACGGTTTGGGTATCACACCAAAAATTTACAAAGAATTGTGCCGAATGGGGGCCGACGTTATCACAATGGGCAATCACACCTTTGACAAAATGGATGTGGTTAAAATTTGGGCCGAAGATAATGTATTGGTTCGCCCTTTGAATTATCCCGAAAACACAGTCGGAAAAGGCTGGCAAATCATCAATGTCGGCAAAAAACGTTTGTGCGTGGTACAATTATTGGGCCGTGGCTTTATGCATTGCAAATTGGAATTATCCGATCCGTTCAAAGATATCCAAAACTTTATCCAAGCCCATAAAGACGAATATGATTTATTGATTGTGGATTTTCATGCCGAAACAACCGCCGAAAAAGTGGCCATGGGTTATTTGTTGGACGGCCAAGCCCTTTTGGTAGTTGGCACCCATACACATATTCCCACCAACGATGCCCATATTTTGGAAAAAGGTACAGCCTATATTACGGATGTGGGTATGTGCGGTGATTACACTTCCGTTTTGGGAATGACACGGGAAAGTGCTTTTTCACACTTTGGTTTTGGGCAAAGGATGGCATGGGAACCGGCCGTCAATAAATCCACACTGTGTGCCGTTTTGGTGGAAGTAGATACAAAAACCAATCTGGCCAAAAAGATTAAACCCATAATTTTGGGCGATACACTTGAAAATACATTGAAATTATGATAAAATAAACTCATTCAAAAAAACATTTAACAAAGGATATTAAAATGGCAGGACATTCACAATTTAAAAACATCATGAACCGTAAAGGCGCCCAAGATAAAGCCCGCGCCCGTATCTTTTCAAAATTGGCCCGTGAAATTACCGTGGCCGTCAAAACAGCCGGTGCTGATCCCAACGCCAACCCACGTTTGCGCTTGGCCATTCAAACCGCACGCAGCGAAAATATGCCCAAAGATAACATTGAACGCGCCATTCAAAAAGGTTCACAAACCGCCGATACAACCAATTATGAAGAAGTCCGCTATGAAGGATACGGCCCCGGTCGTGTTTGCATTATTGTGGAAGCTTTAACCGATAACCGTGCCAGAACAGCCCCCAATTTGCGTGCTATCTTTACCAAAAAAGGCGGTTCCTTCGGTGATACGGTTTTGTTTAACTTTGAACACATCGGCTATATTGAATTTCCGTTGAATGTGGCCAGTGCTGATGCTATGTTCGAGGCTGCCTTAGAGGCCGGTGCCGATGATGTGCAAACAACAGAAACAGCCCATGAAATTTCATGCCAGCCCAACGATTTGGCCCAAGTGCGTGATGCTTTGGAAAAAACATTCGGTACACCCAATGTGGCCCGTATGGATTGGAAACCGACCGTAACGGCCCCTGTGACAGATTTGGAAACCGCCCAAAAATTGATGGCTTTTGTGGAAGATTTGAACGAAGATGATGATGTCCAACGCGTCATCACAAATGCCGATATTTCGGATGATATTTTGGCCCAGCTGTAATTTTTAATTCAGGGGGAAATAATGCGCATTTTGGGATTGGATCCGGGCTTGCGTCATACGGGTTGGGGGGTTGTGGATAAATCGGGCAACCGCTATACCTTTGTCGGTGCCGGTGTTATCAATCCCGATGTCGGATTAGAATTGGCAAACCGTTTGGCCGAATTACACATTTCTTTGGAAAAAATCATCAAAGACTTTTGTCCCGATACCGTGGCGGTGGAAGAAACCTTTGTTAATAAAAACCCGAACTCCACCTTAAAATTGGGGCAAGCCAGAGGTGTGGTTTTAATGACGCCCGCCAAGATGGGGCTGAGTGTGGCCGAATATACCCCCAATCAAATCAAAAAGACAATCACCGGCGTGGGACATGCCGAAAAACATCAGGTGGATATGATGATCCACCGATTGATTACCAATGTCCCCGAAAAAATGCCCCCTGATGCGTCGGATGCCTTGGCCATTGCCCTGTGCCATGCCTTTCAAAATCCAGCGTTCAAATAGCCGTTTTTTTATTTGCATTTTTAAAAATATTTTTTTATACTCAAAGTATAATAACACGAAAGGATATTACAATGCCTATAAAAGCAGAAATGCAAGAACTAAAATCTTCCCCCGAATATTATGATGTTACCCCCGAAGGTCAAAAAGCCATTGAAAAAAAAGATTGGAAAACTTTGTTGAAAAACGTCAAATTTTGTGCACCGGGGTTTAATCAAAATATCGTAACATTGGAAGAAGGCATATTAACCGAGCTTAAAAGCAAAGAAATTGGACGAGAATATGGATATCCATACGATCAGATTATACCATATGAATATGATAAAATAGATAAAGCAGATTTATTCCAACATATTGAAGTCAAAGATTTGGGTGATGATTTAATGGCCATTGCTTGGTTAGATTGTGTTGAAGCCAGCGTGAATAAATTTGGCGGAATTGGAAAAGAACAACGGATGGATGGTTTTATTATTGATACAAAAAACAAACAAATCGTTCAACGGTTATATAATGATTTTAAAACAATTAAGGCACATTCCAGTAAAGATTTTCATGATGAAAAGAATCGTTACTCCCGATATGTGGTTTGTTGCCCCGAAGAAGCAGAATTACCCCAAAAAGAAGAATATCGTTCTGGTGTATTTTTAAAGTGGGATCCTATATACGGAAAACTTACAACCGCATGGTTAAATCAAAAAAAAGATTCTTGCAATCCGATTGCGTTTCATATACCAGAACGTCACGAAATTGAATCAAAATGGAAGGAAACAACATTCAAAAAGGGGATTGCATTCAATGATTATGATTTAATCAAAGAATCCCTTGAAGCCGGTGCAAGTCCAGACATAACAATTTTGGAAAAACATTACTCCAGTCGCCGCATTCGTCCTCGCGATTATACAACAGCTTTACATAGATTTGTCAAACAGAGAAAATACGGAAGAAGCCCCCAAAAAGAATTGAAAATCGTTGATCTTTTATTGCGTCACGGGGCATCTTTAAACAACCACGACTGTAGCGTGTACGAACCCGACGGCCCCAACGACAAACCCGAATATAATGGAGGAAGATGGATTGAAGATACGACCGTTTTAACGCAAGCCGTGGTGGATAATGATTTAGAAATGGTTAAGCTATTGATTAATCACGGTGCCGTTCCTTCTGAAAAAGATCTCAAATGTGCTGAAAAACATTGCCCTCGTGATCGCGGTTGGGCAGTCACAAAGGGTAATGTAATGTATGAATTATTACAAAATACAATAAAGAAAATAAAAAGAGATGAGACAATTAAACGACAAGTATCTCAACGAAAAGGACAACGACAAGAATTGGCCCAAATGCCCAAAAAAGAACGCAAAAAATCAACGTTGATGAAAACTTTACAAGAAGGAAGTTATGAACGTAATGAAAAGGCCAACGAATTAAAACAGGCCCGAAAAGAGCGTGATTTCAAGGCCAAAGAAGAAATCAGACTGCAAAAAGAAAAAGCCTTTAAGGCACATGTCGGTCTTTTAAAACAAAGAAAAAAAGCCGACCCCAAACGTTCCACTATTGTGGCGACCTTGGATAAATTAAATACTTTGGCACCCGATAGAATACGCAAAACGGTCAAAGAAACAATGGTCAGAGATTATCACAGCAAAATTGCCAAACCTGAACCACAGGAAAAAGCCAAACCGCAAGTCAGCAATGAACCGCCCAAAAGCCAAACCAATAAAAAAACACAACAAAAAGGAATAATGTCACGCTTGTTTGGTGGAGGACGAAAATAAGCCCAAAAAACACCCTGATTTATTCGGGGTGTTTTTTTATGTCCAAATAGAAAAATTTTTCAAAAATCACAACATATAGAACATAAACCACTACATCTTGTGTTTTGGGAAAATATTTTTCTTTTCCCGTAAAAGTTGGTTGAATTTTATGACAGATTGGGCTAGCATACAAACAACAATCAATTTTTAACCTAAAATAAGGGGCAAATGATGCAGGACACAGCGAATTTTCAGCTTGAATGGCAACAAATGTGCCAACAGCTGTCAGATCAGTTGAAAGATCTGGCTGTGATGCGTTGGATGTCCCGTGTGGTACCGGAATTGACCGATGGGAATCGTTTGAATGTTTGGGCACCCAGCCCTTGCATTTGCGAATTGGTACAAATGCGATATGGTGAAGCGATTCGTGCATGGTGGCAAAATAAAATCCCCAATGCATCTGTCTTTGTCGGGATAAAAAAAATCGAATCAACACCTGTGGTGCAACCCATTATTTTAAACAAACCTTTGATTGCAACCCCTAAGGTGGAAAAACCAGCACCCGCAAAAGTTGTATCCACCTTTATTGAAGATGATATTTACAGCCAATTTTTGGATAAAACACATACCTTCGATTCGTTTGTGGTGGGGCCATCCAATGAATTTGCCTATGTGGCCGCCAAACAAATCGCCGATGATGATACCGTAGCCTTTAATCCTTTGTATTTACAGGCCGGTGTGGGGTTGGGTAAAACACACCTGATGCATGCCATTGCGTGGCGCATCAAAGAACAACACCCCGAAAAAACGGTCCTATATTTATCATCCGAACAGTTTTTACAACGATTCTTGCGCTCTTTGCAATCCAAGGACATGAACGGCTTTAAGGAATTGTTCCGAAATGTGGATGTGTTGTTGGTGGATGATATTCAATTTATCGTGGGTAAACAACGTACCCAGGAAGAATTTTTCCACACCTTTAATAATTTAATTGCACGGGGCAAAAAAATTATCTTGTCCGCCGATTCGGCCCCGATGGAACTGTGTGGGATTGAAGAAAGATTGCAAACACGAATCGCCCAAGGTTTGGTGGTAAATATTCAACCGGCCGCCTATGAATTACGATTGGGGATTTTAAATCAAAAATTAAAGCGTTTGGGGTCTGATTTGGATAAAGAAGTTTTATCTTTCTTGGCCAAAAACATTACCTCTAACGTGCGTGAATTGGAAGGCGCTTTAAAACGGTTGGTCGCCCATCGTCAATTATTGGGCGGTGAAATCACTTTGGATTCAGCCAAACGTATTTTAAAGGATATTTTGCATACCATGGAACGTCAGGTGCGCGCCCCCGAAATTCAACAAACCGTGGCCGATTATTATCGTCTGACCTTGAAGGATTTACGTTCCACACGCCGTGATCGCGCCATTGCCCGTGCCCGTCAGATGGCCATGTATTTGACCAAGTTGATGACACCGATGGCTTTGCCCGATATTTCCAAGTTTTTTGAACGTGACCATACAACCGTTATGCATGCCGTCAAAACCATTGAAAATTTATTGACCAGAGATAAACAACTGGCCCAAGATAAAGAAGCTTTGATGAATCAACTGAAAGCCATTAAATGATGTCACCTTTTCAAAATCCTTTTATGCTGGGCTTTGATGATTTAGAGGATTTATTGTTTCGTGTTTCCAAAGGGGCTGATTCTTTTCCACCATACAATGTGGAACAGATTGATGAAGATTTATTACGGATGAGTTTGGCCGTTGCCGGTTATTCAGAAGATGATTTGGATGTAACACAGGAAAACAATCAGCTGGTCATTCGTGGCCATCAAGAACATGATGAATCACGCCGTTTTTTACATCGTGGCATTGCCGCACGCAACTTCATCAAAAGCTTTATTTTGGCTGACGGTATGAAAATTGAATCAGCTCATTTGGATAACGGCTTATTGATTATCAATTTAAAACGACCAAAGGCCGAAAAAATCATCCGTCAGATTCCCGTTCAACGATTGAACAAAAAAACAAAATCTTTAAATCATAAATCTTAAATTAAAGATATTTGATTAGATAAAAACTGCCGATTAAAAGGACAAAGAAAACAACACTGAGCCAACCAAGGTTGCGTTCAATAAAGTCTTTCATGGGCTTTCCCCATTTCCACAATAACCATGCGATTAAATAAAAACGTAATCCTCTGGCCAATATGCTAGCTATCATAAAGACCATAAAATTTAATCCGGTCACACCACTGGCAATCGTGATAATTTTATATGGAAAAGGCGTCACCCCTGCCCCAAAGACAATCCATGCCCCATAGGTATTATAACTTTGGCAAAATTGTTCGAATGTTTCACGGTAATTGTAAAAATCCAAAATAGGTACACCCACAACATCATACAAAAAATGACCAATAGCATAACCAAAAGCACCGCCCAATACGGAAAAAACAGTACAATAAAGGGCAAAACGAAAAGCCTTTTCACGTTGTTTTAAAATCATCGGAATCAGTAACAAATCCGGCGGAATCGGAAAAAAAGAACTTTCCACAAATGAAACAGCACACAATGCCATCAACGCCTTTGGACCGGATACCATGCGCATTGCCCAATCATATAAACGCTTCATCATTGACGACCATAACTTTTTCATTTTTATCTTGACCTTTTCAAAAAAACACAGAATAATAATTATGTATTATTATTTTTTTTGAAAGGAATTGCAATGAAAAAATTATTTGCAGCATTATTGGTAACCTCATTATTAACCGGTTGCGGTATCGGTGATACCAATACCACCTATGATCGGGCGCAAATCGGCCGTCAGGGAACAACCGCAACAGGACGCATTATTTCCATGACACAAATTGAAATTGCAGGAAGTAGCGAAGGGGGCACTTTGGTTGGTGCCGGTTTAGGTGGTGTCGCTGGTGGCATTGCCGGCAGCACTGTCGGAAAAGGCAAAGGAAGTGATTTAATGGCCATTGCCGGTGGCGCAGTTGGCGCTCTGTTAGGTGGTGCTTTGGGCGGAGCAGCACAACAATCCGCAACCCAAGATACAGCCTATGAATTTTTGGTTCAAAAAGGTTCATCCAACAATGTCATTTCCATTGTTCAAACAAATGAATTGGGATTAAAACCCGGTGATAATGTGGTCTTAGTTACCATTGACGGCACAACACGTATTCGGGCAAAATTTTAAAAAGGAGGAAGTATGAAAAAGTTATTACTTATCAGCTCTTGCTGTTTATTTTTGGGAGCCTGTGGTGCTTTTCACACAAAGCAACCCATAAATGATACTTATTATAAAAAGACACAAAGTGTTGCTTGGCCGGGTGAATCCACTTCATCTTTTGAAACAGGTGTTCCAACCGCCTCAATATCAAACGGTTCAATAGGGGGCGGTTCAAACGGTAGTCATTCCTCTGTCGGTGGTTCCGTCGGTTCGGCCGATCCGAAAGCCGTCGGAGATAAATGGTCGGATGCAACGGCTCCGGCACCGGAAGTTGCCGTTCCCAAAGTGCCCGAAAAGAAAATTCAATGCACCAAGAAAGGTGATGCCTATACCTGTCGTTACGGTCAAACGGTTTGCGGAAAAGGATGCAAATCCGACGGGTCCAATTGTTCCTATGGTTATTGCTTAAAATCCGAATGTGATGATGTGATGGGGCAAAAATGGGATTGGGTTAAAGTAAATACTGATAATGACCCTTTGTATGGTTGTAAACATCCATCCTATAACGTTTACTGTTTTCCTCATGGTTCCTATGGTATTCTGTGCTCACCTGATCGATACTACTTCCATTACTGCGGTGCACAATGCAATAAAAATGGAACAGATTGTGGGGAAGGTGACAACAATTGTTGGGATAAATACCGATAATTTTATATGTTTTCCGAAAAACAAACGCCCGAAGATTCGGGCGTTTTTTATTTTACACCATAGAACGCAGGCGTTTGATACGTTCCTCTACGGGTGGATGTGTGCTCAATAAACCTTTGACCTTTTTTAAAGGATTATAAATACACGCAGCCGCCATTTGTTGCGAACTATCCAAAACTTCCACACGCGGATCAACGGCTATTTTTTCCAATGCAGACGCCAAAGCCTCAGGATTTCGGGTAAAAAACGCTCCTGTGGCATCAGCCTGATATTCTTGACGGCGGGAAATTGCCATATGAATAAACGGGGCGATTAAAACGCGAAATAACAATAAAGAGAATCCCAAAACAATGAAAAGAATCTGAAGATTATTTTTATCATCACGTGAACGTGAAGAATTACCCCACATACGAATCATAATTTCGCCCAACAATCCGACAACACCTATCCCTGTAATCACATACATATTCAACCGAATATCACGGTTTTTGATGTGAGCCATTTCATGAGCAATAACCGCATCCAATTCCAACGGTTCCAACTTTTTCACAATCCCTGTTGTCAAGGCAATGGATGCACTCTTGGGTGAATATCCTGTGGCAAAAGCATTCAATGAATCATCGTTGATTAAATACACCTTTGGTGTTGGCAAGCCCGCCGCCAAAGCCACATTTTCAACCGCCCGATAAATTTTCAGGTTTTCTTTGTCTTTTGCTTCACAAGGTTTTGCCCCCGCAAAAGCCAGCATCATTTTATCGCCCATAAAAACCGACAAAAGAGTCCAAAAAAAGCATATAAAAATCAGCCATGGACTTACTTCCCAAAATAAAGCCATAATTTGTTGTTGTTCTTCGGGAGAACTCAAAAGAGCTATAAACAAAAAGGCCAAATAAATAAAAAAACTGAGAGCCAAAGGAAACAGCAACACAAGGCCGAAAATTTTCCAATTATTTTCGGCGATGTGTGTATAAACATTTTTACGAAGAACCGTCTTCATTAAAATTTCACCTGAGGTGCCTCTTGAGCCTTTTTCGCTTCTTCTTCGCTCATTTCAAAGAAATCAGCCTTTTCAAAGTGAAACATCTTGGCAATTATATTGCTGGGGAACATTTCCACTTTTGTATTCAAAGTCATCACAACCGAGTTATAGAATTGACGGGTTGCCTGAATTTTTGTTTCGGTATCAGACAATTCCTGTTGTAATTCCAAAAAGTTGGTGTTTGCCTTTAAATCCGGATAACTTTCACCCAGCGCAAAGATGGATTTCAAAGCGCCCGACAAACCTTCTTCTGCTTTCCCTTTGGCCTTAACACCTTCTTGTCCCATAGCCGATGAACGGGCTTGAATTACCTTTTCCAAAGTAGCACTTTCATGGGCGGCATAGCCTTTGACCGTTTCCACCAAATTGGGAATCAAATCATAACGGCGTTTCAATTGGGTATCAATCGTACTCCAGGCTTCTTTAACCTGTTGGCGATTTTTCACCAAAGAGTTATAAACAACAACCGCATACAAAACAACGGCCGCCAAAACAATCAATAAAATCATTTTTATTCCTTTCATTTAAAATTAACGTTTATCAGTGTAAAAATTTTTACATAAAAGGTCAATCATTTTTTTTATTATTCAAAAAGAGCTTGACTTTTTTATCTTTTTAGTTTAAATTATTCCGTGCAAGGAGCATAGCTCAATTGGTAGAGCGTCGGTCTCCAAAACCGAAGGTTGAGGGTTCGATCCCTTCTGCTCCTGCCAAAAAAAATAAAAATCGTCCGAAAGGGCGATTTTTTTCTTGACAAGTGGTTTAAAAATTCCTAGAATAGCTTCGTCATAGAATGACATGGATTATTTGATTTTTGTTTTTCAAATTGTTCATTCCTTTGCCTGCCTTTTTTCCCGAAGGCAGGATTTTTTTATTCGTAAATTTCATATTGTATGGTGCGAACGAAAAGAATAAAACTGTCGGTTTTGACCGATAATCAAATGATCCAACAAGCGAATGGGTATTGTATTTAATAACTTTTCAATTTCCTGAGTTGCTATTATATCATCTTTGGACGGATTCGGATTACCGGACGGATGATTATGTAATAATACGATAGCTGTTGCATTCAAATTCAATGCCCTTTTTAAAATTTCACGGGGATATATCGGCACATGATTGACAGTGCCCGTTTGGTGAATTTCCGTATGCATCAACTGTAATTTTTGATTTAAAAACAAAATACGCAACTTTTCAACCGTTTCACCGGCATACAACAATTGCGCATAATCCAATATGGCATTCCAATCCGATAAAATCGGTTGGTTATTTATTTTTTCTTTTGATAAACGTAAATTAAACGTCTTAATCGTTTTTAAAAAAACAACCGTCTTATCACCCACGCCTTTTATTTGTTTTAAATGTTCGGGTTCAGCACGGACAATGGCAGACAATGAACCAAACCGATTTAACAATTCTTTTGCCAAAGGTTTAACATCTTTGCGTGGAATAATTTGCATTAAAAGTAATTCCAATAATTCATAATCGGCAAAAACTTCTCCGCCATATTGCATAAATTTTTGGAAAACTCTTTGACGATGACCTTCGTTATAACTTGCCGTCATATCTAATCCTTTTTTTACCAATATATCGGATTTAGCAAAAAAATTCAATTATTTTTTCAATAAAAAGCTTTCCACATTCAATGCAGCCATACATCCGCCGGCGGCCGCCACAATGGCCTGACGATGTTGACTTTCCTGAACATCACCACAGGCATAAACGCCGGCCACGGATGTTGCCATAGTGTGTTTGTTTGTTATTAAAAAACCGTTTTCATCAATATCCAACTGATCTTTAAAAATTTCCGTATTTGGTATTTGACCGATGGCTTCAAAAACACCATCCACAAAAAGTTCTTTTTCTTGATCTTTTTGTTGTATAACAACCGAAGTTATTTTGTTTTCACCATTAAAAGATACAACGTGGCTTTCATGTAAAACTTCTATATTGGATGTTTGATTTAGCTGTTCAATTAAATTGCGTTCAGCCTTTAATTCTTTTTTACGATGAATCAAAGTAACCTTTTGGGCAATTTTACTTAAATATAAAGCCTCATAGACCGCACTGTTACCGCCACCAATAACCATAACGTTTTTGTTTTTATAAAAAAAGCCATCGCAAACCGCACAGATGGAAATACCATGACCTTTAAATTTTTCTTCACCGGGCAAGCCCAACCAACGGGCTGAAGCCCCCGTTGCGATAATCAATGCATCCGCCGTATAGGTTTCATTATCATCCCCATATACCATAAAAGGATATTGCTTTAAATCAACCCGTGTAGCCGAAACGGATAAAATTTTGGCACCCGCATTTTTGGATTGTTCGGCCAATTTATCCACCAAATCAATGCCCGATATTTTCAAAAAACCGGGAAAGTTTTCAATTTCATGCGTCAATAACAACTGACCGCCTTGACTTGAACCCGAAAAAACAACAGGATTCAATCCGGCTCTAGCCGCATAAACTGAGGCCGTTAAACCAGCCGGCCCTGCCCCTAAAATCAACACGTGTGCATGCATTTATCCCCCCTTTTTAAAAGAGTTTAGATAAAACTTACCGATAAAATTTCGTAAGATTTATCACCTTTGGGTGTTGTCACATCCACATAATCGCCTTTGTTTTTACCAATTAAAGCTTTGGCCAACGGAGAAATCAAAGAAATCAAACCTTTTTCCAAATTCGCTTCATACTGGCCGACAATTTGATATGTTTGTTTTTGATCGGTATCCAAATCCTGAACCTGAACGGTGGCACCAAACAAAACGGTATCACCCGACAATGTTTTGGGATCAATCACCTGAGCACGAGAAATGGCGGCTTCCAAATCCTGAATTCTGCCTTCAATAAAACTTTGCTTTTCACGGGCAGAATGATACTCGGCATTTTCGGACAAATCCCCATGGGCACGGGCTTCTTCAATAGCGGCCACAATTTCAGGGCGTTCCTTAAATTTCAAAACTTTCAATTCTTCATTTAACTGTTCATATCCGGCCTGAGTCATTGGTACTTTTTCAACCATATCCATCTCCTTTTTAAAAGTAAAATAAATACCCCAGTAAAATAACCTGTGGCACAGGCTATATATAGCACAAAAATTATTGAAATGCAAGTTTTATTTTATCAGGAAAATAAATCGTCCTGAATTGTATTGGGGGATTTTTCTTTCTTTTTATCTTTTACGGGAACCACCACAACCGAACCGTCCATAAATTGTAAATTCAAAAGGGATTGCGTTTGGGCTTGATTTTTGGATGTGATGATTTTTTGTTGTCCGTTTGATACCAATACAAAACCCCGCTTTAACACGTTTTGATAAGAATAAGAATCCAATAATCGCCCAATGCTTTGAACTTTATCCGCACAGCGTTGAAACAAATTTTGAAAGGCCGTTTGTAATTTTTCGCTTTTATCATCCAAACGTTGTGTGAACTGACAAACAATATCACCCAGATTCGGTAATCCTTTTTGTGCCATCATCAAACGCATTTGTTTTTCGGAAAGTGTCCTTTGCAAAGCCGAAGTTAAACGCAAAGAAGATGATTGTACCCGTTGCAATAATTCCATACGCATCGGCACCGCTTTTTCGGCCGCCCCTGTCGGTGTCGGGGCCCTTAAATCCGCCACATAATCAATCAAGGTGGTATCCGTTTCGTGTCCCACCGCCGATATTACGGGAATTTCAGATTCATAAACCGCACGCACCACACATTCTTCATTAAAGCCCCACAAATCTTCCAACGAACCACCGCCACGGGCCACAATCAATACATCCGGTTTGGGGAATTTTTCAGGTAAATGATTAAAACCTTTAACGGCGTTGGCCACTTCTTGGGCACAGGTTTCACCTTGAACCGCCACAGGCCAAACCAAAACATGGCGTGGAAATCTGTCGGTTAAACGGTGGATAATATCACGGATAACCGCACCGGTCGGGCTGGTAATCACCCCGATTGTTTCGGGCAAATATGGTATCGGCTTTTTATGCGAGGCATCAAACAAGCCTTCTTTTTCCAATTTTTCTTTGCGTTCGTTCAACAATTTTAACAAAGCACCAATACCCGCCGGTTCAGCCGAATCAACAATCATTTGATAATTGGAACGGCCGGGATAAGTGGAAAGTTTGCCTGTACAGACAACCTCTAAACCTGCTTGAATTGCCTGGACGGTGGCGGATGAACGACCACGCCAACATATCGCTGATAAAACAGAATCCTTATCCTTTAATGAAAAATAAATATGGCCGGAAGTTGCCTTTTTCACATCACTGACTTCCCCACGCACTTTGATGTGCGAAAACACCTGTTCCACACAGGATTTTAATGAAAGCGATATTTCGCTGACCGATAAAATGGGCGTTTCTGTCATAATAAAATTATAACAAAAAATGGTTTTTCTTTCAAGTTTATTCCACTTTTTTCTTGACGAAATCAAAAAAAACAATTAAAACTTATTTTAAAGTGAGGAGACAATCATGAAAAAAATCGTTATTTCCGTTTTAATCGTTTTGGTGGCCGGCGGATTATGGCTTGGGCTCAAAGGACGTAAAGAAAATCTGATGGCACCTGAAAATTTTGAAATGGTCAAAGTGCAAAAAGGGGATGTTGTTTATTCGGTATCCGCTTCGGGTAAAATTCAACCCATCAACACGGTCAGTGTCGGCACTCAGGTATCCGGTATCATTGAGGAAGTTTTGGCCGATTACAACGACGAAGTTCAAAAGGATCAAATTTTGGCACGATTGGATACTTCTGTTTTACAGGAAAACTTAAACGATGCCGAGGCCCAATTGACTTTAATGCAAACCAAACAAAAAATTGAACAGTTGGATTATGACCGCACAAAAAAACTGTATGACGAAAAACTGATTGCCAAAGCCACATTGGAAGAAGCCGAAGTCGCATTGGAAACAGCCAAAGCCAATGTGTTGAGTGCTCAGGCCGCCTATAACAAAGCCGAACGTAATTTTGGTTATGCCACCATTACTTCACCCGTTTCAGGTACCGTTATTTCCAAAGAAGTAGAACAAGGTCAAACCGTGGCGGCCAGCTTGTCTACCCCGACCCTGTTCACGATTGCCGAAGATTTAACAAAAATGCAAATTGAAGCCAACATTGCCGAAGCCGATATCGGTCAAATCAAACCCGATATGAACGTATCCTTTACGGTGGACGCTTATCCCCAAGATACCTTTAACGGTATTGTGCAACAAATCCGCCTGTCCCCCACTGAAGAATCAAATGTGGTGATGTATACCGTTGTGATTCAGGTGGATAATTCTTCACGAAAATTATTGCCCGGTATGACCGCCACCGTGGATATCAAAATCCACGAAGCCAAGGATGTCTTGACCATTCCGACCATGGTTATGCAATATAAACCCAGCGCTGAATTAAAAGCCCAAATGAACGCACATAAAATCAACGATTTACAAAAAGACGAAATTGTTCTTTATCAAATTAAAGACAATAAAATCGTCCCTGTTATCGTCCAAAAAGGTTTAAGCAACTTAACCGGCATGGAAATCAAAAACGGTTTAAAGTTGGGTGATGAAGTCATCTTGCAATCCAAGGGAGGCAGACGCCGTAAATGACCGATACCGTCATACGCATAGAAGATTTATGTAAAACCTACTTTATGGAAGGCGGTACAAAGCAGGATGTGTTAAAGCATATCCAATTTCAAATCCAAAAAAATGAGTTTGTGGCTATTATGGGCCATTCGGGTTCGGGTAAATCCACATTGATGAATATCTTGGGATGTTTGGATCGCCCGACATCGGGACATTATTATTTGGAAGGTCAAGATATTGCCACAGCATCAGATGCCGATTTGGCCCGCATTCGTGGAAAAAGAATCGGCTTTGTGTTCCAAAACTTTAATTTAATGATGAAACGCACCTTGGCCGATAATGTTTCCTTACCGTTGATGTATCAAGGTGTCGGACAAAATGAACGCTATAAAAAAGCGGTTGAATTATTGGAAAAAGTGGGATTAAAAGGATATGAAGACAGATTACCCACCCAAATATCGGGCGGTATGCAACAACGTGTGGCCATTGCCCGTTCTTTAATCAATAATCCGGCCATTATCTTTGCCGATGAACCAACCGGTAATTTGGATACACGCACTTCGGTTGAAATTATGAATTTGTTTAAAGAGTTAAATAGTCAAGGGATTACCATTGTTTTGGTCACCCATGAAGAAGACATTGCCGATTTTGCCAAACGTTTGATTGTAATTATGGATGGTCAAATCAGCTATGATGGACAGCGGGAGAAATACAAAGCATGATTTATCAAATTTTACGGGAGGCTTGGATTTCTGTTTCCGCCTATAAAATGCGTTCGTTTTTGACAATGTTGGGCATTATTATCGGTGTGGCGGCGGTCGTTTTAATGGTGGCAGCCGGCCAAACCGTTCAAAATGAAATCACAAAAACTTTTGATTCAATGGGAACAAACCTGATTATCGTGGCACCAGCCGAAACCGTCAGTGGTGGCGTGCGTGGCGGACGGGCCAGACCCAGCGTAACCTTTGATGATGTGGAAGCTTTAAAAACCTTACCGGATGTTGAAACGGCATCTTATGTAATCAATACGGCGGCTCAGGCTGTTTATGGCGCCAATAACTATGGCGTCAGTGTTTACGGCACAACCCCCGAATACTTACAGGTCGGCAACTGGGAAATTGAAAGCGGGATGGCTTTTTCGGATAAAGATTTAAAATCAGGAAAACCTTATGCCATTATCGGTCAAACTGTAGTGGATGAACTATTTGGTTTACAAAATCCTTTGGGCAAAACCTTGCGTTTAAGGGGAAAACCTTTCACCGTTATCGGCACGTTAAAGGCCAAAGGCGATAATTTAATGGGCAGTGATCAGGATAACATTGTCATGATGCCGGCCACAACCGTTCGTCAAAGATTAAAAGGATCACATCGTCCCCAATATGCCGATATCGCCTTTATCAAAGTGACAACAGAAGATAAAATGGAATCCGTATCCAATCGGGCCGAATTTTTATTGCGTCAACGTCATCGTTTAAAAGAAAATGCCCCCAGTGATTTTTCATTACATTTAATGACAGAGATGGTTGAAAAAGTACGACAAATCGGATTTATTTTGTCCGTCTTATTGGCAGCCATTGCGTCTATTTCTTTGGTGGTTGGATCCATCGGTATTATGAATATGATGTTGGTATCCGTCACAGAACGCACCCGTGAAATCGGCACACGCAAAGCCTTAGGCGCTCCCAACAAATGGATTATGTTGCAATTTTTGGCCGAAGCCATTTTGATTTCCTTTATCGGTAGTTTCTTTGGAATGATTTTAGGTGTTGTTTTATCCCAAATCGGCGGAGCACTTTATGAAATAGAAGTTCCTATATCGGTATGGTCTGTCATTATTTCGGCCAGTGTCGCCATTGTTGTGGGTATTTTATCGGGGATGATGCCGGCCCGCAAAGCCATGAAATTAGACCCGATTGAAGCTTTACGCTATCAATGACCGGGATTACCACCATTACCTGTACGCCATAAATGAATTTGATGACGGAAGTTTTGGGCGTTTTTATCCAACTGACCTTTCGTTTTTAATTCGTTATCATATTGTTGATGCGTCATCACAAATAATGCCCCTATAACACCATCTTGAACAATATATCCCAAACGATAAACATTACCGTTGGCCGAAAAACCGGTGGCTGACATTTTACTTTTAAAAGATATTTTTGATTCTTTTTTACTGCGTAAATTTAATTCAACATCCGACAAAGAACGCAATTCTTTTAGTTTGTCTTCCATGCCTTTAAGCACATTGGGGTTGTTTTCAAATTTTTTCTTATCGGCTTTATAACGGCCGGCCAAAACAAAAGGACGCAAAGTTTTTTCTTCTTTTTGTGGCAAAACCTGAATGGTTTCTTCTTTTTTTATCTCGGGAAGAATTTCCTTTTGGGGTTGAATTTCTTCTTTTTCTTCCTTGGGACGCACAAAACTTTTTTGGTCCAAATAACGACAAAAATCATCTGAGGCCAAATCCAACGGTGTTTGACCGGCTTCATTTTTTTGATTCAATAAAGCATTCTGTTTTTCTTTTGGCAAATCTTCCAATAACTTTAAAAGGCCTTTTTTACCCTGACGGCATAATTGATGTATAGCCGTATCACCTTTTGCATATGGACGGGATAAACGTTTGATAAAATCAGCATAATCATCTTTCATGGATTGTTTGATTTCATTTAACGCAGATGTATCACCATGTTGGGCCAATTGATACATCAACGCATAACGTTTATCCATCGCCAATTGAATGTTTTTGCTTTGGCGAATTTGTGTGGGCATTTTCATCCAACTGGCCGCCAAATAAGAATCAAAATTCGGCACCTTTTTAAATGAATTTAACCACATTAAAGAAGACACAACGGAATCTTTTACCTTTTGACATCCGGCAAAAAAGACATCACCCTTTACGGCCTTTTTATCCGCAAACAAAAAGAATTGACGGGCCGGTTCAGATCGTTCTTTTAAATCCTGTTTTTGGATAACATCAAAAATTTCTTTATCCTGAATCTTTCCTTTATCATACAAATGCCACAATAAAAATTCGGATTTATCATCCACTGGATTTTTGATTTTAATTGTATCCAATCTTTCGCCTTGTTTTTTCACAATCTGTAAATAACGTTTTTGTTCGTTATCCGATAATTCACCCAAAATTTTGGCACGAAAATCTTGGGGAAAATCATTGAACTGACGATAAAAAATGCGATTGGCCAAATCATTATGATCCATTGATAAAAACGTTTGAACCAATAAGGTTGTTTTATCTGAATCAAAATTAAACTTTAACATATGATTCCAAAATTGATTTTGTCTTTTTTCATCAAAAGCATCTATTCTTCGGCATACCAATTGATTCACCAAATTCGTATCCGTTGAACAACAATTTAAATATTCGGTTAAAGGTTCGACAAAATCAACATCGTTTTTATATTTTTTAAAATTGATGTTGGACAACTGACCAAACAACCATTTATCCAATTTTTGCCAAATATCCGGCGGATACGAATCCGGATTTTTTAAACATTCCCAAGCCAATTCAAGCGAATGCACGGGATGTTCTTTTAAAACTTGTGAAAATCTTTCCGTACATTTATTTGCCCCTTTTCCTTCTTTATATAAAATAGCCGGAAAAAGTTCATGCGAATAAAAGAAACCTTTTACCGTATTGGGATCATTATTGGCTATATCCATTGCGATTTGCCAAAAGTGTTGTTCATGAAGCGGCATTTGCGGTTTAAAAGTGGCCAAAGATTCCAAAATTTCAACATAACCGGACTTTGTTGAAACACCGGCCAACACCCCGTTAAATGCCAAAACATCCAATTCATCTTCGGTGCAAGATATGTTTTTTTGTATATACGAATCCTGCAAATCTTTTCTCATATCACGATACATAGCAGGAGCCATCTTGCGCTTTGAAACAAATTCCAAAGCCATTTTATAATCTACCTCTGCTTTTAACTTATCCCTGAGCTGTTGTTCTTCAATAATATCTTTAAAAGAATCAAAATCTGACATTGATTGCCTCCATTTCGGATTATTATAACACACAACGTGTTTTTTGTCAACTTTTGCACAAGCGCCACAAAATCAAAATAGAGACTTGCAGTTTTTTTCAAACTGTTTTATAATCATCAATCGGAAAAGGTAAAATATGAAAAAAATTTTAACACGCTATACATTAAAACAGTTTCTATGGACATTTTTGGCCTGTCTGTTTTGTTTAACGGCCGTCATATTGTTGTTTGATATGGTGGAATTATTGCGTATTGCATCCAAACGGGAACATGTCACTTTTTTTGATGTGGGAACATTGGCTTTATTGAAATCCCCGATGATGATACATATCATATTGCCTTTTGTGGTTTTATTGACCAGTATCATATTCTTTTTGAAATTAAATAAATCTTCGGAGCTGACAGTTATGCGTGCTGTGGGCGTTTCGGTTTGGAACATCATTTTGCCCTTGTGCGGCTTGGTCTTTATTATCGGATTGATTGATGTATTTTTATTCAGCCCGATTTCCGCCAAAACATCCCGCCGTTATGAACGCTTGGAAGAACGTTTACAAATCAGCAGCAGCACCCCTTTTTCATGGTCAGAAAGCGGTTTTTGGTGGCGCGATAATCAAGAAAACGGCACTTTGGTTTTAAGGGCATCTCAGGTATTACAGGAAAACAATCAAATTATTTTAAAGGATGTTTCTTTGTTTGATTTAGATGTTAACGGATTATCCGAACGACAAATTGAAAGCCCCAGCGCCATTTTGGAAAATGGTCAAATCAAATTAAAGGATGCAGATTTAATTGATCCCATGAACGATTCATTGCAATCCGTTTCCCATTTAAGTTTTGATACCACATTAAATTTAAATCGATTATTGGAAAAATTTGATGCGCCACAAACAATGTCATTTTGGCGTTTTCCACGCTTTATACGGTTTTTAAAAGAAGCCGGTTTTTCGGCCAAAGCGCATGAGGTTTACTATCATGAACTGATTGCTTTTCCTGTCTTTTTAATCGCCATGTTTTTGGTGGCCGGTTTATTTACTTTTCCACCATCCAACCGTCAAGGCGGCACGTTTTTGCGTGTCTTATCCGCCATCGGTTGTGGCTTTTTGTTATACTTTTTATCACGGGTCACTAATGTATTGGGACACAATGAAAGCCTGCCATTGATTTTGGCGGCATGGGGACCAGCGTTGATTTGTATTCCTTTATGTATTTCGGGACTTTTATCTTTGGAAGACGGTTAAAAAAATGAAAAAACTTGAAATTTTCGACATTTATTGTTAAAATTTTAAAAAAGGAAAAAATATGAAAAAATTACTTTTTGGCTGTTTGATATTTTTAACGGGATGCGTTGCCTCCCAAGAACAGGCTTTTTCACCGGATTCCCCCGAAGGCTTATACTTGATGGGATACAAGGAATTCAAAGATACAGACTATCCCAAAGCCATTGAAAATTTTGATCAGGTGGAACAATTATTCCCTTATTCCCCATGGGCCGAACGGGCGCAAATCATGATGGCCTATACACAATATCTGCAAAATGAATATACAGATGCATTGTTATCCCTGGATCGTTTTTTACAATTACATCCGGGCAACCGCAATGTCCCTTATGCCTTGTATCTAAAAGCTTTATGTTATTTCGAACAAATGTCCGATCCTTTGCGCGAACAGGAAATGAGCGCCAAAGCTGATGCTTCGTTTAAGGAATTATTGGTGCGTTTTCCCAAAAGTGTTTATGCCAATGATGCCAAAGAAAAATTGATTGCCATTCAAAATCATTTGGCCGCCAAAGAATTGGCCGTGGGACGTTATTATCAAAAAAATGAAGATTATATCGCCGCCATGAATCGTTTTCAAACAGCCTTAACCAACTGGCCCGAATCCAATCAAATACCTGAGGCCTATTACCGTTTAGCTGTTTGTTATAAGGCATTGGGCATGACCAAACAAATGGGACAAGTCCGCCAAAAGTTAAAAGAAAAATTCCCTGAATCCGTTTGGACAAAAAGGGCCGATAAAATTTGATAAGGATAAAATATGCTGACATCTTTGAACATTCAGCATTTTGTTTTGATAAACCAACTGTCTTTAACCTTTGACAAAGGCTTTGGTGTTTTCACCGGCGAAACAGGGGCCGGTAAATCCATTTTGCTGGATGCTTTGACTTTGATATTGGGCGGACGGGCCGAAGCACGCTTTGTGGCCAAAGATGCACAACAGGCCGTCATCAGTGCCGGATTTTCTTTGACCGCCAAACATCCGGCATGGCATATATTGGATGAACAGGGATTAGCCCACGAAGATGAATTGATTATCCGCCGAACACTGACCAAAGACGGTAAATCCAAATGTTTTGTTTGCGACCAACCTGTCAGTGTGGGATTGTTAAAAACGTTGGGCGAAACTTTGGTGGAAATTCATGGTCAATTTGCCACACACGGTTTGTTAAATCCCGCCACACACGGCACGACTTTGGATGAATACGGCCAATTGGAAGGCGTGGTCAAAAAAATCAATTCTTTATGGCATGTATGGCAGGATAAAAAACAGGCTGTTTCGGATTTTGAAGAAAAATTAGCCCAACAACAAAGTGATGAAGATTTTATGCGTGAAAGTTTGCAAGAGCTGGAACAATTAAATCCCAAAGCGGATGAAGAAGAAAAACTGACCCAAAAACGTACCCAGTTGATGAATGCCGAACGGATTATTGAAAATGTCAAAAATGCGTGCGTTTTATTAAATGATGAAGAGCAAGGAATTTTGCGTTTAATCAATCGTGCGGACGGGCAATTATTATCGGCCGATAAAATTACGAACGGTTCCTTTAACGGTGAAATTCAAATGTTGGCCGAAGCACAAAATATCTTGGATGATTTATCCAATCAATTAGAACATAAATTAAATGATTTGGGCGATACATCCGAATTACCACAAATTGACGAAAGATTATTTCAATTGCGTGATTTGGCCCGCAAGCACCATATAGCCATTGCCGAATTGCCTGAATTAAAAAACAGATTGGCAAAGGATTTGAAAGTTTTAAATAATTCAGAAGAAGAATTGATAAAATTAAAACGTTCCTGTGAACAGGCGCGCTTGGATTATTTGGCCGGCACACGTGATTTATCCACCCAGCGCCACAATGTTGCGCAAAAGTTGACTCAGGCTGTTATGCAGGAATTGCCTGATTTAAAATTGGAAAAAGCAACCTTTGAAGTTCAGGTTCAGGATTTGGATGAAGCACAAGCCACACCAAACGGTTTAAATCAAACCACCTTTATGGTGGCCACAAATAAAGGCAGTGCCTTAACCCCGATTCACAAATGTGCATCGGGTGGTGAATTGGCCCGATTTATGTTGGCATTAAAGGTGAATTTGGCCGACAACAATCATACGACCTTGATTTTTGATGAAATTGACACCGGTATTTCAGGGGCAACCGCCAATGCCGTTGGTGAACGTTTGGCACGCTTGGCCCAAACACATCAAACTTTGGTGATTACCCATTCGCCCCAAGTGGCCGGTCAAGGCAAACATCATTATTTGGTGCAAAAAGCCGATACAGATAACACAACCGTTACTTCGGTTCAAAAGCTGGATAAAACAGGACGATTGGAAGAATTGGCCCGCTTGGTATCAGGGGCAAAAATCACAGACAAATCCCGCGAACTGGCCAAAGAATTATTAAAGAATTAATCTTTGTTTGTTTTAAACGTTCCCGTTCCCTCATTACAGAATAATTTTTGACTGACTTTATCAAACATACACGGCTCGCCATCGGGTGATATGACGGGGATGAAATCAGCAAAAATCTCCGACCCTTTTGTAATTTCCACACTGTAAATTTTGCTAAACGTTCTTGTATTATTACTATAATGTCTTGCAAATAAATATATCGTATTGGTAATAGTTCCCTCAATATGAACATCTGTTAAATCTTTAAGAAGTTCATCATTAACTATAATCTGTCTATCATTTTTATAGTTACAATATACATCCCAAATCGTATCATCTTCAAATCTATATGAGTTTTTTAAAAATCCTACAAACGAACCCCATCCACTAGAAATTTGAATGCCACCAGTATAAACACCAACGAATCTATTGCCAGCATCCATAGCACCAATAGCACACTGTTCGCCACCGTTATAACGATAGGTGTTTCTTATGTGATACCCATATTCATCTGTTGGTTTTATACCTGTATCAATATACGGATCTCCCATGGATTCAAGATATTCTACACGTTCACAGGCATCACGGCATGTTTTACTTTCTTCATCATAAACAATACATTCATTTTCGCCACAATTTTCTTCTGAATCGGGGGTGGGCAAAGAACATTCGCCCAGGCAATATCCATCTGAATTACAAGCACCACAAACATCACAATCAACATCGCTTGTGCATTTTTTTCGAAAAATACTTGAATCTAAATTTTTATGGAAAATTAATTCAAATTGGTTTGTTTCATCGCAATTTGTCAAATTGATATGACTGGCCAACGGAATGCCTTTATTCAAAATTTGTTGGCATATTTTTTGGGGGATATCGGATATAATAACTTTAAAAAAGTCGCTGTCGATTTTTTGAACAGATGTGGCATAAGCATCATCCATTTTATCAGGAAAAGATGAAAGTTGACATTCGTCTTTGTTCATCATAACCATTTGGGCGGAACAATCGTGTATTCTGGCATTCAAATCATTTAAAATGCGATTGGCTTTATGGCTATCAATAGCATTGCCATAGGCCCATATTCCCGTAACAGACAACACACCCATGATGGCCAAAGTGCCCAACATTTCGACCATGGATCGGCCACCTTCGGTGGCTCTTGTCTTTTCAGGAATTACTTGTGTGTGTGTGTACAAAGCGCATTTATTTATACCTTTATTGTGGTTTAAAAGCATTTTTTGGGGTCTCCTTTTTCTGCCATTTGTCCCCATACTAGCGAACTTTATCATCTTTGTCAAGCGATTATAACTCACCTAAAAAGTTTTTCACACTTTACTTTTTTGGCTTTTTATGATATAATGGGGTATTATTTTTTAAGGGAAAAGGAAAAATTAAAATGTCTTTAAATATGCGTAATATCGCCATTATCGCCCACGTGGACCATGGCAAAACAACTTTTGTGGATGCTTTTTTGCGTCAATCCGGTGCTTTTCGTGAAAATCAACAGGTCGCCATTCGTGCGATGGATTCGGGGGAATTGGAACGTGAACGTGGTATTACCATCTTGGCCAAATGCACATCTGTAGAATGGCATAATTACCGCATCAATATTGTGGATACACCGGGGCATGCCGACTTTGGCGGTGAGGTGGAACGCATCTTGTCCATGGTGGATGGCGTTATTTTGTTGGTGGATTCAGCTGAAGGTCCTTTGCCACAAACAAAATTTGTGTTGGGCAAAGCCTTAAAGTTGGGCTTACGTCCCATCGTGGTTATCAATAAAATTGATCGCCCTGATGCACGCCCTGTGGAAGTCAATAATGAAATCTTTGATTTATTCGCCAACATGGGTGCAACCGATGAACAATTGGATTATCCCGTTTTGTTTGCCAGCGGTCGTGAAGGTTGGGCAATTGAAAATTTAAATGACGAACACATTGACATTGAACCTTTATTCAAAAAAATCATTGACCATGTACCGGCCCCAAAAAGCGAAGATAATGGTCCTTTTAAAATGTTGGTGACAACCTTGCACATGGATCCGTTTGTGGGGCGTGTGTTGACAGGACGTATTGCATCGGGCAAAATCAAAACAAACCAAATGATTAAAGCGTTATCCCATGACGGAAAAAGCGTTGAAACGGCCCGTGTCAGCAAAATCTTGGCTTTCCGTGGTTTGAAACATCAAGCCATTGATGAAGGTGTGGCCGGTGATATTGTCAGCATTTCGGGCTTTCAAAAGGCAACCGTGGCCGATACTTTGTGCGATCAAAGCGTAAACGATCCCATTCAGGCACAACCCATTGATCCGCCCACTTTGGCTATGACCTTTTCCATCAATACCTCACCTTTGGCCGGTAAAGACGGTGATAAAGTGACATCCCGTATGATTTGGGAACGCTTGGAAAAAGAAGCCGAAGGAAATGTGGCTTTGAAAATTTCACGCACCGATTCAACCGATGCCTTTGAGGTGGCCGGCCGTGGCGAATTGCAATTGGGTATTTTGATCGAAACAATGCGTCGTGAAGGTTATGAATTGTCCGTTTCACGCCCCCGTGTGGTGTTCCATGAAGAAAACGGTCAAAAAATGGAACCCATGGAAGAAGTCGTCATTGATGTGGATGATGCCTATACCGGTGTGGTTGTGGAAAAATTGGCCCAACGCAAAGCCGATATGATTGAAATGACACCTTCGGGCGGTGGTAAAACACGTATGATTTTCCATGCACCTTCCCGTGGCTTAATCGGTTATCACAGCGAATTTTTAACCGATACATGCGGAACAGGCGTGATGAACCGTATCTTCCACAGCTACGTTCCTTATAAAGGCGAAATTCAAGCCCGCCGTAATGGTGTGTTGATTTCCACTGAAAGCGGTAAATCCGTGGCCTATGCCCTGTGGTATATCCAAGAACGCGGTCCTTTGTTTATCGGGGCCGGTGTAGATGTATATCCCGGTATGATTATCGGTGGTAACGCCAAACAAGGTGATATTGAAGTCAATCCTATCAAGGGTAAAAAGCTGACCAATATGCGTGCGGCCGGTAAAGATGAAGCGGTAACCTTAATTCCGCCCACACAAATGCCGTTGGAAGCTGCACTTTCCTATATCGCCGATGATGAATTGGTGGAAGTGACACCCAAGCATATTCGCTTGCGTAAAAAATATTTGGATTCCAACGAACGCCGTAAATTTGAACGTGGTCGTTTGTAACCCAAAACAAAGGGGGGAAAATGAAACTGATCTCCGAACAAACAAAGCAGATTTTTCGTGATTTAAAATCTGCTTTGTCTATTGCTGCCAACAGCCATAAACAATTGTTTGGGTGGAGTGTTGTTTTATGGGTCTTTTGGGGAGCTCTCAGATTGGTGATTCCCGTTGTGACATCTCTTGTTGTCAGCCATATTCAAGGTTCATTTGATACCCAAATCATGACAGGTGTTTTGATTTTTTGGATTATCATCAATTCATCCTTGGGCAACATCAACAACTTTTTCGATTTTATCTTTTGGGATTGGATGGAACCACTCAGGCTTTTTTGCCATAACCATTTATTCAAACAAAACTTCAAACAGTTGTTAAACACCCCCTTAATTGTTTTGGAAAATCAACAATCAGCCAAAGTCGTATCCACCATTACAACTTTGAATCAAACGGTTTCGATGATTTTAATGAACTTTATGCGTCTGTTCACACGGGCCGTTGCATGGATTGGATCTGTTTTGATTTTGTTAAAAGAAAAACCGTCTTTTGCATTGATTGTTTTTGTTTTTTGGTTATTGGCCTGTTTCAGCGACATCAAAATCGTTAAACGTTTTTCCAAGGTGGATGAGCTGGAAAAAATGCGTATTGACAATGATTCACAAAAAACAGATCATCTGGACAACATGGTCAACATCAATACTTTGCAAATCCAAGATGAAGTTGTAAATGATATCACGGAAAAGTTGGAAAATTACGCTTGGTTCAGTTTTCGTTCCTATATGAAGGAAGATGCCGCACGGGGTTTTACGTTTTTATGCAATATTATTCCCATTGCCATTACCAGCCTTATCGCTGCATTAAATGCCATACAAACAAAAGATATCGGTTCTTTTGTTTTGATAACAGGTTTAGCTTCTTCCATGGTTGGCACCGGATCAGGCATTTCGTTTTTTGCGGGTGTCTTGGTAAAACAATTAAAAACCTATCGCAAACTGACAGATGAATTAAAATACGATCATTCTTTGGATTTAAAACTGGGGCGTGGCAAACTACCCGATGGCGGTTCGGTTGAAATAAAAAACATCACCTTTACTTATCCTGATTCCAAAATACCTGTTTTAAAAGACCTGTCATTAAAAATAAAGCAAGGCGATCGGGTGGCTATTATCGGCAATTCAGGCATGGGAAAATCCACCCTGATTAATGTCATGCAACACGCCTATGAAATCCAATCGGGCGAAGTGATTATCAATGGCAAAAATGTGCAAAAAATATCATTAAAATCTTTAAAACAAAATTTGACCTACATCAATCAACATCCGATTTTTTGGCGTCATAAAACAATCAAAGAAAATCTTTTGATGTTTAATCCAAAGGCCACAGATGCCGATCTGTATCGGGTTTTAAATTTGGCGAATCTTTTGGATGAAATTACCCAAAAAGAAAAGGGAATTGACAGCAAAGTGACCGCTTTATCAGCCGGTCAAAAACAACGCTTGGCTTTGGCCAGAGCCTTTTTGCGTCATACACCACTGATTATCATGGATGAACCAACCGCCAATTTGGATACACACGCCCAAACAAAAGTGTTGGAAGGCATTAAAAAT